>JAWXBU010000117.1:0-9928 GCA_034440255.1 Planctomycetota bacterium
CGGCGATCGCCGGCGACAGACCTTCGACGCTCTCGACGTCCGGCTTCTCCATGTTGCCGAGGAACTGCCGCGCGTAGGCCGACAGGGTCTCGAGAAAGCGCCGTTGCCCTTCGCGGAACAAGGTGTCGAAAGCCAGCGAACTCTTGCCCGATCCCGAAACCCCGGTGACCGCCACGAGGCGATTGCGCGGGATGTCCACGTCGACGCCGGCCAGGTTGTTCTGGCGCGCCTTGCGGATTCGAATTTGGCCCTGGTTCATGCGAACGACGCGGTCTCTTCCCCAAAAAAAACGCAGCCAAGTGCGCGCACTCAGGGCTCCCCCGCCTGGGTTCCGCCCGCAATCGGCGCACGACAATTAGCCTTGAGAGCATATCCGCGACCTGTGCGACTAGGGAAGACCGGCGCGCGTTCGAATTCGTGTGCTCTGCGACGTAGCCGAGTGGAGCTCTGTCCGAGTACGCTCGTGGAATCGTGACGCCGCTCCAGGTCGACCGCCTCCAGATCGGTCTGATGCTCCTCTCGCTGGCGCTCGCGTTCGCCCTTCCGTTCGAGCTCTTCCTGTTCAGTTACGCGGTCTTGGGGCCGCTGCACTACCTGACCGAACTCACGTGGCTGAAGAAGCGCGACTTCTTCGCCAACGGCAAGCGTGATTGGTGGTGGCTCACGGTCATCGTGGTCGCGGCGGTGTTCTCGGCGAAGTTCGTCGTCGGATCATTCGCGATCGAGGGACTGGCGCAGTACTCGCAATTCTTCGCCTTCTTGGCCTTCGCGAGCGCGCTCCTCTTCGTGACGATCGGGAACGCCACCCTGCGCTTCATTGCCGCGGGCGTGCTGCTCGTCGGCCTGCTGACCTTCGCCGACGTCACCGCGCGCGAGTGGTTCCTGTTCTCGCTCTTCACGACGACGATCTTGCACGTGTCGCTCTTCACCGGCGCGTTCATGCTGTTCGGCGCGCTGAAATCGAAGAGCGTCACGGGCTACGTCGGCGTCGTTCTGCTTTTCGCTTGTTTTGCGATCGCGCTGTTCGCACCGGCGACGACAGGCTCGGCTGTTTCGTCGTACGTGAGCGAGAGCTACAGCGGAGGCTTCCGTACATTGAATGCGGAATTGGCGCGCTTGTTCGACCTCGGAACAGTCGCTCACGTCGACGGATCCTCGCGCTTCGGGAGTGCCGCGGACCTGTTCAGATCACCCGGCGGCATCGCGATCCAGCGCTTGATCGCGTTCGCCTACACGTACCACTATCTGAACTGGTTCTCGAAGACGTCGATCATCGGTTGGGCCAAGGTCGACCGACGCTTGCTCGCCGGAGCGGTGATCTTGTGGATTGCGTCCGTCGCTCTCTACGCGAAGAATTTCGACTTGGGAGCACGCTGGCTGTTCGCGCTCTCGTACGCGCACGTCTTGCTCGAGTTCCCGCTCAATCACCGCTCGTTCGTCGGCATCGGTCAAGAGCTGTACGCGCGGATCACGCGCCGCGATTCACGCGCGCAAGCGTGAGCGCAATTCGAGCGCGATTTTCGGTCCACTCGCGACGACGTGACCCGCGCGCAACCAATCGTCGCCGCCGTGAACGTCCGTGACGACGCCGCCGGCTTCGCGCACGAGCAAGGCTCCGGCCGCGAGATCGTGCGGCGACAGATGCAGTTCCCAATAGCCGTCGAAGCGCCCGGCCGCGACGAACGCGAGGTCGACAGCTGCGGATCCCATGCGCCGTATGCCGCGGATCGCGAGGATCAGTGCGTCGAAGTTGGCGACGTTGTTGTTCGCGAGCTCATTGCGTCGGTACGGGAACCCCGTCGCGAGCACGGACTCCGGCAAACTCTCTGCAGCGGAGACGTGCAACCGCTTGCCGTTCACGAAGGCACCCCCGCCGCGCTGTGCGGTGAACGTCTCCCCGAGCTTCGGGACGTGGACGACGGCGACCAACGGTGTCGCTCCGTCGTACAGCGCGATCGACACCGAAAACACCGGGATTCCGTGCACGAAATTCACCGTGCCGTCGAGCGGATCGACGAACCAACGCAGGCGCCGATCGAGCGCGTCGCGCGTCTCTTCCTCGGCCTCGATCGCATGATCCGGGCACTCGCGCCGCAAGCGCTCGACGATCTTGCGCTCGGCGGCGAGGTCGGCCGCGGTCACGAGATCGCGCGCGCTCGACTTCGAGCGGATCGCGGAACGCTCGAGGTGATCGAACTGCTCCAGCAAGACAGCACCCGCGTCGTTTGCTGCCGCGACGGCGATCGCGAGCCACGGCTCCAACTCGCGAGGCGTGAACTCGCGCTCAGCCACGCGCGCCAGCCGCGAGGACTTCGCAGATCGCGTCCTCCATCGGCTTCCAACAATTTTTGTTGAGCCCCTCGACGTTCGGGTATTCGACGAGGATCGAGAAGGCGAGTTCGCGACCGTCGGCCGTTTCGATGTAGCCTGACAAGGCGCTGACGCCGCCGATGAAACCGGTCTTCGCGTGCACGCGCCCTTCGAGAGCGCTCATGCGTTTGTCGAGCGTCCCCGTCTCGCCGCCGACGGCGAGAGACTGGCGGAACGCTTTCGCGGCGCGGGCCTCGCCGGTCAACACGGCGTCGACCAGTCCGGATATCTGTCGCGCGCTGATGCGGTTGTCGCGCGACAATCCCGAGCCGTCGACCTGCACGAACTCACGCGTGTCGAGTCCGAGTCGCTCCAGCGCGAGCGCCGTCGCCGCGCGACCGCCAGCGCGCGTGCCTTGACCGATCTGCCAGCGACCCATCGTCAAGAACAGTTGATCGGCGCACGCGTTGTTCGACCACGTGTTGATCGGCGTGAGCACGTCGACGATCGGCGTCGTTATCTTCGCGAGCGCGCGCGAAGTCGGCGAGGGTCCGCGCCGTTCGCGCACGATTCCACCGTCGATCGAGACGCCTTGATTCGCCAGCGCTGTGCGCGCCGCGTTTCCGAACAATGCGACCGGATCGGGTGCGGCGAAACGATCTTCCCAACGCGACACGTCCTTCGGGATCGAGCCTTCGACACGCGCGACGCCGCCGGCGACGCCGACGCGCACGTCGAGTCTCGAGCGCGGACTGCCGGTTGAAACATTGAGCTTCGACGAAAGTCCGTGTCCACGCGGCCAGAGCTCGACGCTCGCAGATCGGCCGTTTGGGTCGCTCTCGACCACCGTCGTCAGGCAACCGGCGTTCGCCGAAAAGCCGCCTGAGAGCGCACAGAATTCCTGCCAATGTTGGTTCTTCGCCGGCCAGCCCGGTGCCGGCGCCGGAGCTTCGAACGTGCCCTCGTCGAGCACGAGTGCGCCGGCGACGCGCGTGATCCCGGCGCGCTTCAATTGATCGGCGACGGGTGCGAAGAAGCGCGTCACGTCGCCGCCGCCTTCGTGATCGAACAACGGATCGCCACCGGCGTGAACGACGAGGTCGCCCTGCAGGACTCCGGCTGCGATCGGGCTGGCGCTCTCGAAGACGGTTTCGAATTTTCCGTCGGCACCGAACAACACCAAAGCGGCGGCCGAAGTGACGAGCTTCAAATTCGACGCTGGGCGCATGGCTCGATCTGCTTCCACGGAAACGAGTTCGCCTCCGACGCCGACTTCGCGCACATGGACGGCGATCGTGCACTGATTCGCGCTCACGCGTCCCTTGCCCGTCGCAACGGCGTCGCGCAGTCCGGCCTGGATGCACGCGCGGACGCGGCCCTCGAGTTCCTTGGCTTCGCGCGTGCTCGCGCGGGGCGTCGCCGCCGAGACATTTGCCGCTGAGGCATTCGCCACCACCGGACGCGCCGGTGCTGTGGGCTCGGCCGGTTCGGCTCCACGCGCGGTGAAGGCGATCTTCCAGAGCAGAAACACACACGCCGCGTTGGCGGCGAGGATCACGGCGAGGCGCAGGAGGCGCGCTTTGCCGCTCTTCTTCGGACGAGGTGCCATGTCGAGTGCACGCGCACCCTGACACCCGCCCGACGGCCGTTCAAGAGGCGCGCGACTCGGGAGCGAGGTGACCGTGCAAGACTTCGAAGCGCGTGATGCGGCCGCCCTCGACGAAATACCGCACCCGCTGCTGTCGCGGACGCAGATCAGCGGCCGAGAGACGCAGCGATCCGCTGAAGCCGCCAGCGTCGGCCACGCAGTGGGCCGCGCGGAACGCGATCTGGCACGGGACGTGGCGCAAGAAGCGGCCGATGTCTTCGCGACCTTTGAAGGTCAGTCGGTGTGAGCCGACGTGCGTCGAAAACTCGGCGTCGCTCGCGAACAAGTTCGCACAGGCGCGGGTGTCGGTGGTCAGGAGGCGAGCGTACTCGTCCAACAAGGTGTGGCTCATCGCGTGCGTGTCTCTCTCTCTGGATTCGAGGCCGGTGTGTCACACACTCGCGCCAGGTGTAGAGAGCGTCTTCGCGGTGAGAACGTTTTGAATCCCCGAGAAAAGTTCGCGTACGCAATCTGCGATGATGCAGATGTGCAGCGTGTTCGCTCACTCCGAGCGAGCGCTTCCGCTACTCGATATCTCGTCGTGCACTTCGACGACGCGTTCCCGAGTGGCGCGCGTTCAGCGCGTGTAGCCGGCGGGATGAGCGCGGTGGAACTTCCACGCGTCGGCGACGATCGTCGCGAGCTCCGCACGCGCGGGCACCCAACCGAGCACGTCGCGCGCGCGCGAACCTCCGCTGACCAAGGTCGGCGGGTCGCCCGGCCGCCGCGGCGCCACGCGGGATGGGATAGCGTGTCCGGTGATCTTGCGTGCGCACTCGATCACTTCACGGACGGTGTAGCCCTGGCCCGTCCCGAGATTGACACGCAGATCGCGCTCCCCGGCCTGCAACTTCACGAGCGCGCGCAGGTGAGCATCGGCCAGATCCGAAACGTGCACGTAGTCGCGGATGCACGTTCCGTCCCGCGTGGGGTAGTCGTCGCCGAAAATCGCGATGTCGCGCCGCTGACCGAGCGCAACTTGCAGCACGAGCGGGATCAAATGCGTCTCCGGCACGTGCACTTCGCCGATGTCGCCCTGCGGATGCGCGCCAGCCGCATTGAAGTAGCGCAGGGCCGCGAACTCGAGGCCGTACGCCACGGCGAAGTCGCTCATCATGTGCTCCATGTGCAGCTTCGTGCGTCCGTACGGCGAGATCGGATGCTGCCGGTGCGCTTCGGTCATGGGCACTTCGACCGGATCGCCGTACGTCGCGCACGTGGACGAGAACACGATCGAGCGCACTTCCGCCGCGCGCATCGCTTCGAGCAAGTTCCACGTGTGAATCACGTTCTCGCGATAGTAAATCGAGGGATTTTCCACCGACTCGCCGACGTAGGTCTTGGCCGCGAAGTGCACGACGGCCGTCGGCTTGTGTTTCGCGAGAACGGCGAGCAACGCCTCACGATCGCCCAGGTCCACGTCTTCGAACGGACCTTCGATCGCGGCGCGATGGCCCGTCGACAGATTGTCGAGAACGATGGTCTCGACGCCGCGCTCACGGAAGAGGCGCGTGGTGTGACTGCCGATGTATCCGGCTCCACCCGTTATCAGAACCGGTCCGCGCGGGACCGCTGTCGATTCGTTCGTGCGCTGCGCGCTCATCCATGGAGATTAGCTCGCGCGCCGCGTTCGAATCCAGAGTTTCGCGCACGCGGCGGGCGCAAAACGAATTCTCCCCCGAGCGCGGCGAGCGTGCCCGAGGGAGATTTCCGATTCGAATCGAACTGCGCGGAGTTCAGTTCATCCAGGTCAACGTCACGAGGTTCGTGAGGTTGTACGTCTCAGGCGAGCAGAACACCGCCGAGTCGCGGTACCAGCACTGGTAGTTGCGCACGTCGCCGACCGCCGTCGCACCGGCGATGCTCACCGGATTCGGCGTCAAGCCGCCCGGATACGAAGCCGTCGATCCCGTCGGGAACACGACGCCCATGCGCGTGATCGTGCCGCCGGCGCACAAGAGGCCGTCGCCGAAGGTAATGCCCGAGCCGCCGGCGAACGCCGACGTACCTTGGAAGAAGAGACCCGGTCCGGGCACGTCCGACGCGGTCAGCACGAGCGTGTCCGAGGCGATCGAGGGAACGCCCGAAGTCGCGAGTTTGGCTCCCGACGCGAAGGCCGAGTTCGCGCAGCCGTTGCCGGTGCTGCCGGCGTTACCGCACGGGCAAGCCGTACCCGAACCGTCGCCGAAGCAGCTCGCGGTGACGCCGAGCGTGATGTCGAGCAAGAAGATGCCGCGCTTGTTGACGGGTGCTCCGACGCGGGCGGTGAAGATCACGTAGCGGCCGTTCGGGCTGATGTACAGCGAACCGTTCTGGCCGGCGGTCGCGCTGCTGCCGACGTTGCCGATCGCGGTGAGCGTCGAGCCCATCACCGGGGTGACGCCCTTCTGCACGAGCAGCGTCTGATCGAGGAAGATGCCCGTGTCGACCGTGGTCGTCGGGTTGTCCCAGTCTCCGTACCAAAGCACGTTGCCCGCGGCGGTGAGCGAGACGGGCGTGTTGCCGAACGTCGTCAACAGGAACGCGCCGATCGCCGGCAGGTTGTCGCCTTCTTGCACGAACTTCGCGCCATTCTTGGCGATGATCCCGTCCGTGGCCGTCGGAGCGTTGAGCAGGTCCTTGATCAGGTAGTCACCCGCGTCGTTGATCGCCAACTCGGGCGCGAGGAGATCGCCCCACTGCCGACCGGCGACGGGTGAAGCCAGGGCCTCCTGCGCGAGCAGCACATTGCTCGTGCCGTTCCACAGGTACACGACGGCGTCGCTGGGCGGCGAGCCCGTATCGAGATCGCAGCCGTAGATGGCTTGGCCGGATGCGTTGACGAAGCCCGAGTCTTGTCCGCTGCGCACTGTGTTCACCGTCAGCGTCTGCAGCGGCAGAACGTCGCCCGCGCGCACGAACACGAATTCGGACACCGGCGCGAAGGCCGCGTCCAGTTGCATGATCGAGGCAAACCAATCGTTCGTCGGCGTGGACACGGGATCGGTCGCGAAGCCACGCACGAGCAATTGGTTGCTCGAGTTCAGCGACGCCCACGAGAGTCCGTTGTGCACGGTGCCGGCACCCCACCCGGGCGCGAGCGGCGTCGAGCCCTTCGAGAACACGAGCGTGGAGTTGACGTACACGGCGGAGTTGTCGGTCGTACCACCCGGCGTGTTCGTCAATGTCTAGATGTGCGCCGCGTCGCCGTTGTTGCGCATCGAGCGCGACGTGAACTCGTTGTGGAGCGCGCCGAAGGGAGCGGGGACGGCGAATCCTTCACGTTGGACAAGCACGCCGTTCTTGAGCATCACGCCGTCGATGGTCGTGTCGATGTTGTCGGTGTCGAGTTCGACGAGCCACTCGCCCGTGTCGGTGATGGCGATGCTCTCGAGGCCGGTCACGAGACCGATACCCGGGATGCTGTCGCCTTCCAGGACGAGCGGCGTGATGACCTGCGCCGAGGCGAGGGATGTGAATGCGAGCGCGACTGCGGCCGCGCAGAGAGAGTGCTTGTGCATGGTTGAAATCCGAGGGTGAAAGAGGGAACGAGTGCCAGCAGTACCGCCCAGGTTACGCGAGGAAACGTTTTGTCAGCCAACTTTCTGGCGCTCGAGTCGCGCCCCGGCGCGTTCCATGTCGGTCCAGAACGAGGGCCAGGATTTGGCGACGCACTCCGGTGTCGCCACGCGAACACCCTCCACACACAAGCCGAACAGCGCGAACGCGAAAGCCATGCGGTGATCGTGGTGCGGGTCCAGCGGGCGGGAGAGATCGTGCGCCCCGCCTGCACGCTGCACGTGCAGTGCATCGGCGCTCGCTCGGGCCGCGATCCCGATCGCGTCGAGACCCGCGGCGAGCACGTCGATGCGCGAACTCTCTTTGCCTGGCAAAGTGCCGAGTCCGCTGATGCGCGACGGGCCGTGTCCAGCCAGCACTGCGCACGCCGCGAGCGCTGCGACGACCGGCGCCAGGTCGGGTTCGTTCTCGAGGTCGACGTCCGCCGCGCGCGTCACACAACCGCGAGCAAACATGCCCTCGTCGTCGAAACCTGCGTCTGCACCGAACGCGCGCAAGTGCTCGACGATACGCACGTCGCCTTGGCTCGAATCGGCGTGTAGACCTGTGACATGCACGTTGCCCTTTGACAACACACCGGCGGCGAGCGCGACAGCTGCCGCCGACGCATCGGGTTCGATCGCGATCGGATCGCTGGGCGCGCGGAGTGGTCCGTGAACCTCGAAGCGCTCGATTCCCGCGTGCGCGGCGCGCTCGCTCGTGACGCGCACTCCGAAGGGCGCCAGTGCCGCGATCGTCATGGACAGGTACGGCCGACTCGGGATCGCACCTTCGACGCGGAGTTCGAGCGCGTCTGGGTACGCGGCGAGCGCGATCAGGAGCGCGCTCACTTCTTGACTGGAGCGCGGCTCGCGCAGCACGACTTGATTCGGCGGACCTATGGGCGTGACGAGCGCAGGCCAGGTCGCACCGTCCGCGGACTCGATGCGCACTCCGGCAGAGCGCAAAGCCTCGATCAGGGCGCGGCTGTGTCTGTGCGCGAGCGTTCCACCGACCCGCACTTCGGTGCGGTGACCGGCGAGCGCGCAGAAACCGGACACGGCTGTCGCGAGGCGCGCCAATGTGCCCGATTCTCCGGCAAAAAGCGCAGTTTCAGCTTTCCAACCGCGGTGCGGTCCCGGCGGTCGGCCCGTGATCGAGAGCGCTGCAGGCGCCAGTCGCTCGACCGTTGCGCCCGCAACCTGAACGAGCTTCACCGCGGCGGCAACGTCATCTCCGTCGGGCAGGCGCGTGAGCCTCGTCGTGCCCGATGCGAGCGCCGCTTGGATGACGAAACGCTGTGCGATCGACTTCGAACCGGGTACGTGCACGCGCCCCGAGAAGACAGAATCAGAACGAAATCCGATCCACGCTGCATCGTTGGCGCTCTGCACAGCGCGCGATTGTAGCGCTGCGCGAAGACCGGCATACTCCGCCCACCCATCCCATGAAAAACGACGCCTACCTGGGCCGCGACGACCGGCCCCACACGTTGAAGCGCATCGCCTCCGGCAAAGTGCGCGACATCTACGAGATCGACGCCGAACATCTGCTCTTCGTGACGACCGACCGCGTATCGGCGTTCGACGTGGTGATGAACGAAGGCATCCCGCGCAAAGGCGTGGTGTTGACCGCCATCAGCGCCTGGTGGTTCGAGCACACGCGCGACGTGATCCAAAACCACCTCGTATCGACGAAGGTCGACGACGTGCCCGGACTCGACGCGCGTTGGAAGGACCGTCTGCGCGGCCGGATCATGATCGTGAAGCGCGCGCAACCGACGACGGTCGAATGGGTCGTGCGCGGCTACCTCGCGGGATCGGGTTTCAAGGAGTACCAGAAGAAGCAATCGGTGTGCGGCATTCCGCTGCGTGCCGGACTCGAACTCTCGAGCAAGCTCGAGAAACCGATCCTCACTCCGACGACGAAGGACGAGCACCACGATCTGCCGCTCTCACCCGACGAGGCGCGCGCGCGCGTCGGACCCGCGATCTTCGATCCGGCTCACGCAGCTGCGCTCGAATTGTTCAAGCGCGGCACGCGCACGCTCGAACCGCTCGGAATCTTGCTCGCCGACACGAAGTTCGAGTTCGGCACGTTGAACGGCAAGTTGATCCTGATCGACGAGGCGCTGACGCCCGACAGCTCGCGTTTTTGGCCGGCCGATGCGTGGAAACCGGGCACGAATCCGCCCAGCTACGACAAACAGATCCTGCGCGATTGGCTGGAAGAACAGCCGTGGAACAAGGAACCGCCGCCCCCGACCATGGATCCGAAGGTGATGGCGAAAGTGGCCGAGCGCTACTTCGAAGTGTGCGAGAAGATCACGGGCAAGACGCCCGATGGAGTGGTCGCGTGAGCAAGCTCAACGGAGTGGTCGCGTGAGCAAGCTCAACGGAGTGGTCGCGTGAGCAAGCTCAACGGAGTGATCGC
>JAWXBU010000118.1:0-27757 GCA_034440255.1 Planctomycetota bacterium
CTCGCATCGCCCTCTCGCATCGCCCTCTCGCATCGCCCTCTCGCATCGCCCTCTCGCATCGCCCTCTCGCTTTGCCCTAGAGCCACTTCCCGTCGCTCGGCACGTCGATCTTCGCGAACAGCCCTTCAACCGTGCCGAGCTTTTGTCCGGCGTGCAGTTCGCGCCACGAGCCACTCTTCGGGAGGCTCTTCCAGCTCTGATCTGAAACCCGGCCAGATTGTCCGAGCATCGCCCACAACGCCTGCGCCTTCTGCGGCATGAACGGCGCCATCCAGCGCGCGAGCCACGCCAGATACTGACAACACGTGTTGAGCACCGACTCGGCCTTCTCGTTGTCGGTTTTGCGCAGCGTCCACGGTGCCATCCGATCGACGAACACGTTCGCGACGCGCGCGGACGCGAGCAGGTTTTCTGCAGCGCGCCTGAACTTGAACGAACGGACATCCTCCCCCGGGTCGTGGATGGGGCCGCACTCGGTCAGAATCACACGATCGAGTTCTTCCGTGTGCTGCGCATGCAACGACGGAATCACTCCGCCGTAATTCTTGTCGATGAAGCGCAAGACGCGCGTGATCAAGTTGCCGATGACGTCGGCGAGACCTGAATTCACGCACGCGCGGAACTCGTCCCACTTCCAATCGCTGTCCGCCGTCTCGGGCGCTGACGCCAGCAAATAGAAGCGCGCGGCTTCGACGTCGTACTTCTCGGCGAACGCGTCGATCGGGATCGTGTGGTTCTGCGACGTCGAGAATTTGCCGCCCTCGAGGTTGTAGAACTCGTTCGCCGGTACGTGCCACGGCAGGATCCACTTGCCCTTCTGACCGAAGAGCATCGCGGGGAACACGAGACAGTGGAAGGGGATGTTGTCCTTCCCGATGAAGTGCACGAGGCGCGTGTCGCGATCTTGCCACCACAACTTCCACTCGTCCGGCGTGCCGCGTTCACGCGCCCATTGCTCTGTGAACGACACGTACCCGATGGGCGCATCGAACCACACGTAGAGCACTTTTCCGTCCTCGAACCCCGGCGTGTCGGAAGGCAGCGGCACACCCCAGCGCATGTCGCGCGTGATCGGGCGCGGCTCGATCGACTTCAGTTGATTGCCGATGAAACCGGTGACGTTCGGCTTCCATTCGTGATCCGAAAACCACGCGCCGAAGCCGTCGTCACGCAGTTTGGGCAAGTCGAGGTACCAGTGTTTCGTCGCTCGTTTTTCAGGCGCCGTGCCGCAGATCTTGCACGCGACGGTCTTCATCTTGAGCGGTTCGAGCTCTTGCCCACAGTTCGGACACTCGTTGCCGCGCGCCTCGACGTGACCGCAGAAATAGCACGTGCCGACGATGTAGCGATCGGCCAAGAACATGCGGTCTTCGACGCAATAGAGCTGATCGCTCGAGCGGGTCAGCAAGTAGCCGTTCTTGTCGAGCGTGCGGAAGAAATCCTGGCTGCGCGCCTTGTGCTCTGGGCAGAGGCTCGTGCCCGACCACACGTCGAAGTGGATGCCGAAACGATCGAACGTGCGCTTGATGTCGTCACGCCAGCGCGCGACGTACTCGCTGTACTCGACGCCCTCTTGCTCGGCGTTGATCGTGATCGCCGTACCGTGTTCGTCGCCGCCGCAAACGTACAAGACGTTCTCGCCCTGCATGCGCAACGTGCGCACGTAGACGTCGGCCGGCAAGTACGCGCCCGTCACGTGACCGAAGTGGATCGGTCCGTTGGCGTAAGGGAGAGCGCTGGTGACGAGGTAGCGAGTCATGGAGCCATTCTTCTCACGGGTCGAGCGCGAGGCTCAAGTCGTCACAGGGTCGGGATCGGCGTCGCTCAGCGTGCGTGCAGCCTCGGTTTCGATGCGTTTTCCGCGGTAAATCAGCACCAAATTGCGCGCGTAGACGAACACGCCCGTCGATTGACCGACGATGCCGACGATGTCCTTGCGCCAGACGAAATAGGCGAAGAGCATCGCGCCACCGATGAGCGAGCCCCACCAGAAACCGACGGGCACGACAGAGCGCTTGCTCTTCTCGGAGGCCCACCACTGCAGGACCATCCGGAACGTGAACATCAGTTGGCCCAGGAAGCCGACCGAAATCCACACGAAGCCCCACGGCTTCGAGATGTTGAAGAGCTTGTAGAAGAAACTGCCGTGCTCGACCGCGGCTTTCGTGTTGGCGAGCGCGCGCACGTACTCGGTTGCGGACAGTTCGACGAGGCCGTCCTCGGTTTCGATCGTGACGACGTCGCCGCTCGGTTTCGACGTGATCTCCACATCCTTCAGGCGCGACTGCAGATCGAGTCGGGGCAGGTCCGTGCGCAGCGCGTCCAATCGAGTCGTCTCCGCGTTCGACGACGCATCCACCGACTGTGGTTGTTTCGCGCTCTCGTCGATGAGCGTGCGACGAACGTTCTCGTCGGGGATGACGACTCGCGCCGGCTTTGTCTCCTGTGCGCTGAGGAGTCCACTCGCGCACACGCAGGCGAGCAGGATCGCTGCACCTTTTCTAGCGCGCATCAGTCACCTCTTGGATGGGCAAGCGCAAGAGACGCGCACGCATCCAGCGCACCGCGAACAGGTCCTTCAGCGCGCGGAACGCCCGATTCCAGACGCCGTATTTGCTGATTCCGGCCGTGCGCGGATGGTGATTCACGCCGTGCTCGATCACCGAGAACCCGTGGTAGCGCATCAACGTCGGCAGGAAACGGTGCATGCCCTCGAAGAGCGGAATCGCTTGGATCGCCTCGGCGCGAAACACTTTGAGCGAGCAACCGGTGTCGCGGATCGAGTCCTTCGAGATCCAATTGCGGATGCCGTTGGCGATCTTCGAACTGATGCGGCGGATGAACGTGTCGCGGCGCTTCATGCGCCAACCGACGACAGCGTCGTGACCTTCGATGAGCTCGATCATCTTGGGCAGGTCGGCGGGATCGTTCTGCAAATCGGCATCGAGCGTTGCGATCAGACGTCCGCGTGCCAGGTGCACTCCCGCCGCAGTTGCCGCCGTTTGACCACGATTGCGGCCGAAAAACACGCCGATCACGCGCGGATCGCGGCGCGCCAGGTCGCGGATGAGCTGGGCCGAACGGTCCTTGCTGCCGTCGTCGACGAGCACGAGCTCCCACGCGGTGCGCATGCCGAAGATCTCGACGACGCGCGCGTGGAGACGCTCGAGGTTCGCTTCCTCCTCGAACACCGGCGCGACCAGCGACACGTCGACCGAGGCGGTGCGGCGCGCGGGAAAGCGGTCGCGGACCTCCCACAGGAGGAGGTCACGCCCGCCCGCGGCCGGCGGCGTGGTGCGACGTTCGTGCACAGGTTCCAACGCGCTCATGCGGCGCACATGATGATTCACGGGCCGCCCGATGGCGAGCCCGAACCGGTGCGCGACTTCCTTTCGTGGTGGCCGGTCGGCGCGATCCCAGGCCGTCGCGGGGAGGCAGACGCTGCATCCGTCTGGAACAGCGCGCGTTGGCGCCGTCCGCACGGCCAGAGCGGCCGCGAAACGTCCACGCGGTGGCGGCTCAGCGCTTCGACGCGTCTAGAACCAGTGTTCGTTCATGCGCGACATGAGCGACGGATCCGTCCCCGGCCCCAAAGGGATCACGGCGTCGACACCGCAGCGCGGGCACAACGCCGTGTTCCCGCGCGGTTCCGCGGCGGTCGGATCGGCCCACCTCCGAATGTCGCACGGGGCGTACACGGCTAGGCAGTAGAAGCAGCCGCACCGCTCGGCCGCCAGCACTCGCTCGCGGTGGTTGGTTCGCGCGCGGTGCTCGTCGAAGACGTCTTGTGCCTCGTGCATTTCAGGGGCACGCGAATCGCGTTCCCGTCCTCGATCCCTCTTCTTCGTCGTGTTCCTCGTCGTCCAAACGCTGCACACCGTCGGCCGATGTCGCGTTCGCGTGCCTCGTGCCTCGATATTCCCGCGAGGTGCTGCAGCACGAGACCAACACACACGCGGAGAGCACGCTCGATCGTTTCGTCAGTTTCATCGCTTCCCTTTCTTTCACAGGGATCGCCGAAGCCACGGCGATCGACTCCTCCTGCGTGCTCGCCAACCTCTCGTGCTAGTGACGCGCGTAGTGTGACAGCTCGGTCATCCCGGGCGAGTTCGAATGCGCGTTGTATGGCGGAAGCGTCATTGTCATCGACGGTGCGCGTGCGTCTACCTTGCCGGGGATGCGTGCATCCCTCTCTCGCGACTGGAACGGTCCCGCTCTGCCCGACACTTCGATCGCACATGTCACTCACTCCGAACCGCGACCGTGATCCAGGGTCGACGCCTGAAGATCGACGTGCGCGGATCCGCCGTGTCATTCGCGGCTCGACTTCGCATCGCGTCGATTCTCGTGCTCTGCGCGTCGGCGTGTCGCACGCAGCACGATCACTTTCGCGTCGAAACTTGGCGAGGATCGGCGCGGGCCCTGGTGAGGGACTCGTCGCAATGGGGACCCGTCGCAGTCGCTGCGGCCGTGACGCCGATGGTTCTGGCCTTCGATCGCTCGACTTCTATCGAGAGCGTGGAGGAGAAGTTCTTCAAGAGCGATACGGCGTCCGGAGACGTGCTCGCGTTGAGTCTGGGTTGCGGGCCGATTCTCGCGGGCCTGATGGAAGCCGCCACCGTCGACGATGCTCGGCACCTCGAAGTGACCACGGAGGCGATCGTGCTGACCGCCCTCGGGACGCAGTTCTTGAAGACCGTCGTGCACCGCCAGCGACCCGACGGCAGCCGCGGCAGCGAGTCCTTTCCATCGGGCCACACCTCGTTTGCGTTCAGCGGCGCGACGCTGATCGGGCGCTGGTGGCAGGACACGCACGCAGGCAGCTTGCTCGGATACGCGGCGTATTTTCCGGCCGCCTACGTCGGCATCTCGAGGTTGGAAGGAGAGCGGCACTTCCTTTCGGACGTCACGTTCGGCGCGGCCCTCGGGATCGCGACGTCGCATCTGTTGTGGAACGCGCACTTCGGCACGGACGACAACGAAGGGATCTTCGAACGACGGGTCAGCCTCGACTTGGTACCGTTCGCGGACGAGCACAGGACCGGGCTGTCGCTGAACGTCTAGTTCTGAACACTCATGCGAGTCCACCGACGAAGTTCAGCGCCGTATCGCCTCGCTTGGGTGACGCTCGCGTGTGGGCTCACGGCCGTTCTGGCTCACGAACTCCGCGAGGGCGACAGGCTGCTTCTCGACGAGGACATCCTGAGCAGGATCGCAGCTTGGCGATCGCCCTCGGGCATCGTCGTGGCCACGGACATCACGGCCCTCGGGTCGGCGACGGTGGTCACCCTGTTCGCGTCGTGCGCTTGCGTCGTGTTCGCCTTGGCGCGGAAGCCCCGCATCGTCGCGCGGCTCATCGCGAGTGTGGTGGGCGCGCTTCTCCTCTCCAGCATTCTGAAAGCCTTCGTGTCGCGCGACCGTCCGAGCGCAGCGATTTCGCTCACGCAAACGGCGGGCGATTCCTTCCCGAGCGGGCACGCCTTCGTCGCCTCCGCGTTCTTCGTCGCGATCGCCGTGATCGCGCGCGAACGATTCGGCCCGAGCCGCGCGACGCGAGCCGTTGTGATTCTGTGCACCGCGATCGCGTCCCTGGTCGCGGTGTCGCGCGTCTACCTCGGCGCGCACTACCCCACCGACGTTCTGGCCGGATTCGCTCTCGGTACGTCGTGGGCCCTGGGTGTCGCGTGGTGGATTCGAGACGAGGATCGGGGCGAGGACGAACCCGCCGTCCGAAGCGAGTCCGACTGATGGAAAGAGGCTTGCCCTGCGCCGAAAAACGCCCTCCGATGGGATCCCGGATCTCGAGTCAGCGAACAGGATGCTCTGATGAACAACGTTCCCTGGTGGGCTTTCGCAGCAGCATCCGCTCTGGCCGCGTCGGTGATTCCGGTGATAGCCAAACTGGGCTTGCGCTCCGTGAATTCCGACCTCGCCACGGTGGTGCGAAGCCTCGTCATGGCCGTGGTACTCATCCTCTTCGCGAGCGCCACGAACGTCTGGTCGTCGTGGCACACCTTGCGCGAGGGGGGCACCAAGGCCCTGGTTTGCCTCGTGTCGACGGGCATCGCGGGCGCCTTGTCGTGGATCTTCTACTTCAAGGCGCTCCAGGCGGGCGAAGCGGCACGCGTCGTGCCTCTCGACAAGCTGAGCGTACCGTTCGCGGTCGTTCTCGCCGTGATCGTTCTCGGCGAGCGTCCGTCCGTCGTCAATTGGATCGGGATCGGCTTGGCCGTCGTCGGCATCGTGCTCGCGACTCTTCCCGCGCGATGATCGTGAATCGGAGAGTCCACGAACCGCCGCCGACCGGCGCGTACCGGTGGGCCGATTTCTTCCGCTCCGAACGGGGGGCATGATGCAGGACTCCAGCACCACGGACTCGCTTCACACCGCAGAGACCACGAGCGAGCGACCTTGGCTCGGCGGCTGGTATTGGCTCGCGCCGATCCTCGCCCTCGCGTCGCTGCGCGGTTTCTGGGCGCCGGACGAACCGCGTTACGCGCAGATCGCCAAGGAAGCCTGGGACTCGGGCAGCTTCCTCGTGCTGCACCTGTGCGGCGAGCTGTACCCGGACAAACCGCCGCTGGTGTACTGGCTCGCGGGCGCGCTGGGGAAGCTCTCGGGCTGGTCCGAGTTCGCGATGCGCGTGCCGTCGATCCTCGCGACGATCGGCTCGGCGTGGCTCGCCGCGAAGCTCGCGCGTCGCTGGATTTCGGAGCGCGTCGCAGCGTGGACGCCGGCGTTCTACTTGGGCTGCGCGATGGTGTTCGAGATCGGCGGACGCCTGCAGCTCGATCCGCTGTTGTCCTTCTTCAGCATGGCCGCGCTCGTGCTGCTCGCCGACGACGTGGGCGGTGAGCGCGCGATCACGCGACGGACGTGGCTCGCGGGAGCGTGTCTGGGTTTGGGAGCGCTCGCCAAGGGACCCGTCGCTTGGGTGCCGGTCGGCTTGGCGCTCGTCGCGTGGGCGTGTCTGCCGAAGACGCTACGTTTCGCGCCGCGCCGCGCTTGGACTGCTTGGATCGGACTGGTCGTGCTCGCGCTCCTGCCCGTCGTGACGTGGGCCGCGCTCGCCATCCACTTCGAGCCCGCGCTCGCGCGACCGCTGCTTTTCGGACAGCACATCGGTCGCATCACGAAGGGCGATCAGCATCCGGGTCCGGTGTGGGACCACCTGCGTTCCATGCCGCTCTTGCTCCTGCCGTGGACGTTCCTGTTCGTCGCGGGCGCGAGCGCGGCGTGGCGCTCGTTCCGGCAGCGCGAGAACGTCGGCTTGGTGCGGATCGCGTGGTGGTTCGCGGTCGTGTTCGTGTTCTTCTCGCTCATCCCGCCGAAGCGCGATCTGTACTTGCTGCCGATCTATCCGGCGGCCGCGATGATCATGGCGTTCGCGTTCGACCGCATGCTGCGCGAGCGGCGTCTGCCGAGCTGGATCGGAGCCACGACCGCGGCACTCTTGGCCTTCGTCGGCGGCGCGCTCGCCGCAGCGCCTCTCGCCGTGTCGTTCGTCCGGTCGCGCCATCCGAACTGGCTCGGTGACGTCGAGAATCCCGCTTCGTTCGCGCGTCTGTGCGTGCCTTCGGGCATCGTGCTCGTCATTGCGGGCATCGTCGCGTGGGTAGCGGCGCGGAGATCGAACGCGAAGGCGTGGGCCGACGTGATCGGCGTGGGGCTCGCGCTCGCGTTGACGACCGCGGCGTTCGTGCTCGTGCCCGCGGTCGACGCGGACAAGTGCGCGCGCAAGTTGGCCGAGTTCCTCGCTACGCGTCCCGAGCGGCCGAGCATCCTGGCCTGCGTCGGCGTGAAACCCGAGGGCATCCGTTTCTACGGCGGCGGTCCGGCCGGTTCGATCGGCGTCGAGGAAGCGCTCGAACGCGACGGCGCCGACTTCCTCGCGGTGTGCCGCGACAAGGAGTTCGACTCCCTGCCCGAGTCGCTGCGTGCACGCGTGCGCGAGGTCGGCCGCGGTCGCATCGGCGCGCGCGCCGTGCTGGTCCTCGCCGCTAAGTGAGCGTGTTCGCTTCCGACCGCGACTTGGCGCGCGCCGTTCCCAGGTCGGCACGGGGGATGTGCAACGTGAAACGCGCGCCGCCGCTGGCCGACGATCCGACTTCGACGCGACCGCCGTGTTCCGTGACCGCGCTCTTCGCGAGCGCGAGCCCGAGTCCGTAACCGATGCGCTGGCCCTGCGCCGCGGGACCGCGGAAAAAGGGCTCGAAAATGTGCTCGCGCAGCTCGGCGGGCACACCAGGGCCCTGGTCGTCGACCCGTACGGTGATCTCTTCCGCGCCTCCCTCGATCGTGACCGTGACGCAGCCGCGCGGCGGACTCCACTGGATCGCGTTCTGCGCCAAGTTGCGCACGGCGCGCAGCAGGGCTTCGCGGTCGCCGCGCAAGGACGTGTCGCCGTGCGCTTCGAGTTGCAGGTCGAGTTCGTTGCGTTCGGCGACCGAGCGTTCGCGCCGCAAGCGCAACTCGACCTCGGAAGCGAGATCGAAGTCCTCGCGCTCCGCCGTCGCGCGCGTCTCGTTGCGCGAGCAGATCGTCACGAAGTTGTCGACCGCGTCGCCGAGCCGGCGCAGCTCGTCCAGGTTACTGCGCAACACGTCGCGGTACACCGTCGGTTCGCGGCTGGAGATCAACGCGACCTCGGTCTCGCCGATCAGGTTCTGCACGGGCGAACGCAGCTCGTGCGCGAGTCCGGCCGTGAAGATGCGCGCGTCGGCAGATTCCGCGCGGATGCGCGCCAGCGTCTCGGAGAGCGCCGACGCGATTTCGCGAAACTCCTCGGGCGAGCCTTCGAGTTCCAGCTCGGGCTCCCTCTCCTCGGCGCTCGACGAACGCAGTCGCGCGGCGACGGTGTGCAGGATCGACGACACCTTGCCGAAGAACCGGAGTGAGACGAGCAATGTGATCGCAAACGTCGCGGCGACGAGCGCGCTGACGACGACCGCGTACCACCCTAACTGTCGATACTGCGGCGTGCCGTCGATCACGAGGCCCAGCAACGGGCCGTTCTCGACTTCGATCGTGCGCGATCGGCGTGTGTAGTCGATGCGCACCGGCGCGTCCATCTCACGCGCGGCTGGCCATTCCGAGCTCAAGAAGCGCTTGTGGCCGATTTCGATCGGCGGTCGATCGGGGCCGTCCATCCACACGCGCCACGCCATCAGATTCTCGGGGTGACGACGCTGTTCGACTTCGAATCCGCGCGTGAATTCGGCCAGGTCGAAGGTTCGGCCGCGGAACGGCGCCGTCGATTCCTCGACTTCTTCGTTGGCCAGCGCGTCGACTTGAGTCGTGACGCTGCTCCACAGGAACAGGCCGCTCGCGATCGAGATTGCCGCGATGAACAGCAGCGTCGTGCCCACGTAGAGCCGCGTCAGGCGGCGAGCGAGAGACCAGCGCTCAGGCATGTTCGCGCGCCGCCAGCACGTAACCTTCGCCGCGCACGGTCTGGATCAATGGGCTGGCATGCGCCTCCAGCTTCTTGCGCAAGCGCGCAATGTGTACGTCGACGATGTTCGTCTCGGGATCGAAGTGGATGCCCCACACGGCCGCGAGCAGCTCGACACGCGTCATGACGCGGTCCGAATTCGAAGCGAGCACGCGCAACAAGTCGAATTCGCGCGGCGACAGGTCGATCGATCGCCCGCCGCGCCACACGGCGCGCGTAGCGAGATCCAACTTCAAATCGCCGTACTCGATCGGCAACAGCGCCTTGCGTCGGCGAACGACGGCCTCGACCCGCGCGAGCAGCTCGGCGAAGGCGAACGGCTTGATGATGTAGTCGTCCGCGCCGAGTTGCAGGCCCTTGACGCGTTCTTCGACCGCATCGCGCGCCGTGACGAAAATCACCGGTGTTTCACGGCCCTTTTCGCGCAGATCCATCAGCACTTCCCAGCCGTCGCGCTTCGGCATCATCACGTCGAGCAGGATCAAGTCGAACGAGCGCTCGTTCTTCTGGAGCACGTCGAGCGCGGCTTGACCGTCTTCGGCCGTCTCGCACTCCACGCCGGATTCGCGCAATCCAGCGGAGATGTACGTGCGGAACTTGGGGTCGTCGTCGATGACGAGGAGGCGCATGGGATGTCGCGTCAGAGTCTACTCTTGTCGAGCCGCACGAGTAGCCACAACCCGCCGACCGCGGCGGATGGAACGGCGACGATCGGTCCGGCGAAGGGGATCAAGAACACGAGACTCGTGGTCACGCCGAACGCGAAGAACGGCAGAAAGTGGCCGAAAACGAAGCGCAACCGACGCGCTAGCGACCAATCACGCCGCGAACAGGGGATGTCGACGAGCGCGATCGACGCCGCGAATCCGGCCACGCCCGCGAACGTCGGATGGCCGACGATCGGCACGAAGAGCACCCACAAGAAGCACAGCATGATCGCGCCCGCGACGATCGAAGCTTCGAGGCTGACGAGCAGGCTGCGCGCTTGATCGCTCGACAGCGCGATCACTTTTCCAGCCGTCGTGCGACCGCTCGCGAGATCGCGCGTGATGGTCTCGCGCGGATCGGCACCGAACCAACGCGCTTCGATGCGGCCTTGCATCGTGTCGAAGAACGGCGCCGCGATCGCTTGATAGACGAGCGCGAATGTCCACGCGAACACGAACGCGAAGACGACCACCGAAACGAGAAACGTGCCCGCTTCGAGCAACGAGGCCCACGGTTCGCTCGTGACGAGATCGTTCCATGTCGACGCGAACGCGCGCCACCCGACGAGGAACGCGACGCTGTACACGACGAACGTGATGAGGAAGGGCGGGATCAAGAGACGCTTCGTGCGCGGCATCGTCAGGAGGATCGCGAACCCGCGCGGCAAAGCCGTGAGACCGGCGCCGATTTCGGCCAGACCGCGCGGTGGCGGACCGGTGAGCGACGCTTCGCGCGGCGCGCCGCCGCAATGGGGGCAGACGCTCGTCGGAGCGTGGTATCCGCAAGTCGGACAGGGTTTCACGCCGGAAGGACGCATGAGTTTCTCGTCGAGGGTTTCAGCGGCAATCGCGTTCGAATAGACTCTTCGGCCCGCGTTTCGCGCACTCCCTCACGTCCTCGGCGCGGCACGCCGAACCGAAGCCAACACGCATGCAGAACTTCCGCCAACTCGATTACCTGCACCTCGACGACTCGCTCTCCGACGAGGAAAAGATGGTGCGCGACACGGTGCGCGCCTGGGTTTCGGAGCGCTATCTGCCGCTCGCGATGGAGCACTTCGAGAACGGCACTTTCCCGATGCACCTCGTGCCCGAATTGGCCGAGCTCGGCGTGTTCGGCCCGACGATTCCCGCTGAATACGGCGGTCCCGGTCTGAACAACGTCTCCGCCGGCCTCATCTACCAAGAGATGGAGCGCGGCGATTCGGGTCTGCGCTCGTTCGTGTCTGTGCAAGGTGGCCTCGTGATGTACCCGATCTTCGCGTACGGCAGCGAAGCTCAGAAAAAGCGTTGGTTGCCCAAGCTCGCGACGGGCGAAGCGATCGGATGTTTCGGTCTGACCGAGCCCGACTTCGGCAGCAACCCCGCCGGCATGCTCACGGTCGCGAAGAAGGACGGCAAGGGTTTCGTCCTGAACGGCCGCAAGATGTGGATCACGAACGGCACCGTCGCGCACGTCGCGGTCGTGTGGGCGCGGCTCGACGGCAAGATCCGCGGATTCCTCGTGGAAAAAGGCGCGAAAGGCTTCTCGGCCCCGGAGCAGAAACACAAGTGGAGCTTGCGCGCGTCGATCACGTCGGAACTCGTGCTCGAGGACGTGAAAGTCGGCGAGGACGCGCTGCTTCCGAACGGCGAAGGTCTGAAAGCGCCGCTCGGTTGCTTGACGCAGGCACGCTACGGGATCACTTGGGGAGCGCTGGGTGCGGCGCTCGCGTGCTTCGACGAGGGCTTGCAGTACGCGAAACAACGCGTCGTGTTCGACAAGCCGCTCGCCGGTTTTCAGATCCCGCAGCAGAAACTGGCGAACATCGCGACGCAGATCTCGCTCGGTCAGTTGATGGCGTTGCATCTCGGTCGCCTCAAGGACAAGGGCAAGTTGACACCGTCGATGGTGTCGATGGGCAAGCGCAACAACTGCCAGCTCGCGCTCGACTCGGCGCGCATCATTCGCGACTTGATGGGCGCGAACGGGATCAGCCTCGAGTATCAGGTCGGTCGCCACCTGTGCAACCTCGAGAGCGTCAACACGTACGAGGGCACGCACGACATCCACACGCTCGCGATCGGGCAGGAATTGACGGACCTCTCGGCGTTCCGTTGATGCGTGGAGCGTGAGCCAAACGCGCTCGTTCGAACGCTGGTGGAGCACGATCGGCATCGTGCTCCTCGTCGTTGGAATGGCCGGCATTCCGCGGCAATTCCTGTCGCCGATCGACGTGTACGACGAGGGTCTGCTGCTCACGCACGCGGATTCCCTCGCGCACGGCGCCGTGCCGTACCGCGACTTCTACGCCAACTATCCGCCGGGTGTTCTGCTGCTCGTCGCGGGAGTGTGGAAGCTGACCGGCAGCTCCGTGATCGGTGTGCGAGTGCTAGGTCTCATCGTGCAGGCGCTGATCGCTTGGTTCGTCGGGCGCTTTGCCGCACGAGCGACCCACGGCCCGAACGCAGGCACGAACCAACTGCGCTTTTCGTGGCTCGCTTGCGGCGCGACGTTCTTGTGGTTGCGACACGGGCCGATTTGGCCGACGGCGTGGCTTGCCGGACTGCTGTGTGCCCTGATCTCGTTCGATCTCGCTCTGCGAGCGCGCGACTCGTCGATGCGTTGGTTCGTGGTCGGAGCGAGCTTCGGTCTCGTCGCGTGCATGCGTCACGATCTGTTCGTTTATGCGAGCGTTCTCTTCGCGCTCGTTCTCGTCGCAGCACGCATCGCGAAAGTTCCGCTCGCGTATCCGCCGCGAGCGGCAATCGTGAGCCTCTTGGTAGGCGCCAGCTTGCCGATCGTGCTGGTTTTCGGCTGGATTTTGGCCAAAGCGGATTGGCGACAGCCGTACTTGGATCTGTACCGCGACCAGGTCGATTCGATGTTGCCGGGACGCGTGTTGCCGCTGCCGGGTCTGTGGAAGTTCGACCGTTTGGCTGTCGGGGTGTGGATCGGGATCGTAGCGCCGATCGTGTGGCTCGCGCAGCTATGGCGTGGTCGCAGGTCGCTCGCGCTCAACGCGCTGGGACTGCTCGCCGTCGCTGGCTTGCCGCAGATGTTGAACCGCACTGACACGCATCACGTCGTGTACGGATTGGCGCCTGGACTCGGTGTGCTGGCGATCGCAGCGCAGGACTCGCTCGAGCGCGTGCGATCGTTCTCGTTGCGAATCGCGGCGAGCCTCGCTCTGTTCGTGCTCCTCGCCGGCGGATTGCTCGGTGTGCGCCTGAGAACCGGCCGCGAATGGGTGCCGTTCTCCGTTGCGCGCGCACAGGGCACACCCGCGCGAACGAAGGAACTCGCGCTGGCACGTGAACGCGTCGTCGCGTTCGTTGCCGAGCACTCGCGCGCCACGGATCCGATCTTCGTCGGTTGCGAACAGCACGCCCGAGTGTTCATCAGCGAGATGGATCTCTACTACCTGTGCGATCGGCGCGGCGGAGTGCGCCGGATGCAGTTCGATCCGAACCTGACGAATCGTGTCGACGAGCAGGAGAAGATGATCGCCGAGATGGATGCGCGTCATGTGAACGTCGTCGTGCTCGCGCCCTACCTCGATCCACGCGAGCCGAACGACAGCCGCAAGCGTGATTCCGAGCTCTTCGATCGTTGGCTGGGCGAGCACTTCGAGGTGGTTGAGCGCGCGGGGCCGTACCAACTGCTCCTGCGGCGCAGGTGATCCGCTCTTTGGAGAGGCGTTCGTCACGCGCGCTTGAACGCCTCACTCGTCGATGGTCGATTCAGGCTGTTGAGTCTATTTTTCCCGACTGAAATCGCGCCTCGAACGCGACGTGACCGCGTGCTCGCCGTACTGGCGCTCGCGCTCGCCGTGTTCCTCGTGTTGCGGGCTGCCCGCAAAGACGACGGCGTCCTGGCGCGCAACCGCGAGTTCGGGGCGCGCTTCCTCGCGCACGCAGACCCGTACTTCGACACGACGCGCGGCCATCGCGTGCACGGTCCCTATCCGCCGTCGTACGTGATCGCGACGGTGCCGCTCGCGCTCGTGTCGGAGGGCGTCGCGCGCGCCGGTTGGGCCGTGCTCCAAGTCGCAGCCCTCGCATCGCTCTACGTCTTGACGAAGAGCTGGCTGCGCCGCGCTTGGCCCGATCAAGCGCTGCACGCGCCGATGATCTTCGCACTCGCACTCTTGCTCGCGAGTCGCTTCCTCTTGCGCGACATGGCCGGTGGTGGAGGCAACTTGCTGTACTCCGGTCTGGCGCTGTGGGGAGTCGAGTTCGCGCTGCGCAAGCGCGCCCTCCTCGGTGGGGGATTGCTGGCGCTCTCGCTCGTGTTGAAGCCGAACTTGGCGCCGTTCGTTCTGTTCCTCGTTTGCGTGCGTCGCTGGAGAGCGCTGTGCGCATGTCTCGCGATCGCTGTCGGACTCGTTCTCGCGCCGGCACTTCACTTCGGGTTCGACGCGTGGATCGAGTTGATCGATCGTTGGCTGCACGATCTCTTCCAGTTCGCGCGTGCCGTGAACCTCGCCGACGCGCACGAAGTTCCCGACGGATTCCCTCTCGCCGACACGTCGATGAACCAGAGCGTGCGCGAGGCTCTGTGGCGTGCGCTGCCGGCGAACGTCGCCGCGTGGAGTACGCGCTTCGTCGCGTTGGCGCTTCTCGTCACTGCGAGTTGGGTCGCGATCCGCGCTCGGAGCGAGCGCGCTCTGAGTCTCGCCGTCGCGCTCTTCTTGCCTGTTTCCGTGCTGATTTCGCCCGTTTCATGGAAAGCACACCACGTCGTTCTGATCGCACTCTTCGTCGTCTTGATCGCCGAAGCACGCGACGTGCGTGCCAAGTGGCCGTGGATCCTGATCGTCGTCTACTATGTTTCGTGCGTGCTGCTCTCGGAAGAAATCGTCGGCAAGGACCTGAAGAACGCGCTCCAAGCGTTGTCGATCGTGACGTTGGGGGCCGTGAGCCTCTTCGTCGCCGGCGTCGCACTCGCGGTGCGCAGAACGATCGCCGAAGAGGAGGCGCTCGCATGATGCGCGTCAGCTACCACAAGGACTATTGGATCCCGCTCCCGGAGCGTCATCCCTTCCCGATGGGCAAGTATCCGGCGCTGCACAAGATCTTGCTCGACGAGGATCTGATCCGACCCGACGGCGTCTACGCGCCCGACGAGTGCGACCCGCGCGACTTGATGCTCGTGCACACGCGCACGTACGTCGAACGCATGCTCAGCGGCTCGCTCGAAGAGGACACGGCGAAGCGCATCGGCGTGCCGTGGACGCCTGCGTTGGTGCGCCGCTCGCGACTCGCGGTGCAAGGCACGATCGAGGCCGCGCACATGGCGCTCGAAGACGGGATCGCCGCGAACTTGGCCGGAGGCACGCATCACGCGCACGCCGGCCGTGGCGAGGGCTACTGCGTGTTCAACGACGTGGCGGTCGCGATCCGCGTGCTGCAGCAAGAGCAGCGCATCGCGCGCGCACTCGTCGTCGATCTCGACGTGCACCAAGGCAACGGAACGGCCGCGATCTTCGAAGGCGAGGAGTCGGTGTTCACGTTCTCGATGCACGGCGAGAAAAACTATCCGCTGCGCAAAGAGCGCTCGAGCCTCGATCTTCCTCTGCCCGACAAATTCGACGATGAAGCGTATTTGGGCCTGCTTTCCAAGCATTTGCCCGAGGTCATCGCCCGCGCTCGGCCGGACATCGTCGTGTACTTGGCCGGCGTCGACGTCGTGCAAGGAGATCGTTTCGGTCGACTCGCGTTGACGCGTGAGGGGCTCGCAGACCGCGATCGATTCGTGCTCGAGTCCGTGCAGGAACGCGGGCTGCCGATCCTGCTCGTGCTCGCCGGCGGATACGCGAAGACGGCCGAGATCACCGCCGATCTCCACGCGATCGCGCATCGAGAAGCGGCGCGCGTGTTCGGTTGAACGGTGCGAGTTCCGAGCTCGGGTCGCTCGTCCGACGCGCCGTCGATGCGCGCTCCGAGTTCGTGTCGAACCTGGCGCGTGAAAGCACGGATTGTTGGCGCGTGTTCCACGGATCGTCCGAGGGTCGCCCCGGCCTCACGATCGATCGCTACGGTGAACTCGTGCTCGTCCAGACCTTTCGCGAGCCGCTCGCCGATTCCGAGGTCGACGAGATCGAGCGCACACTCGGCGCGCGCATCGTCTGGAATCATCGCGGCAAGAGTGCGCGACAAACCTTCGCCGAGTTCGCGCCCGACGACGAGTGGTCGACGCGAGAGTTCGTCGTGCGCGAGCACGGCGTCCGTTTCCCGATCCGCGCACGCCACCGCGGGATCGATCCGTGGCTGTTCCTCGACATGCGCGCCGGACGACGCGCGATCGCTGCGGTGTGCCGCGGACGGAGCGTGCTCAATCTGTTCGCCTACACCGGTTCGGCGTCGATCACGGCGCTCGTGCACGGTGCTCGTTCTGCGTGCAACGTCGACTTCGCGCGTTCGAGTGCCGACGTCGCGACGCGCAGCGAGGAGCTGAACTCGCTCGTCCCCGGGCAACTCGAAACCATCATCGAGGACTTCTTTCCGGTGGCGCGACAGTTCGCGGGGTTGCCGGTGAAAGGACGCGCGAGCGCCCGGCCCTACGTGAAGCTCGAAAAGCGCAGTTTCGACGTGATCCTGCTCGATCCGCCGGCCTTTTCGCGCGGTGCATTCGGTGCCGTCGACGTCGTGCGCGACTACCCGAGCTTGGTCAAGCCGGCCTTGCTCGCGCTGTCGGAGAACGGGGTCTTGATCGCGACGAACCACGTCGCCGGGGTGAGCCGTGAAGACTGGCGCGAGACTTTGGAGCGCAGCGCCGTCAAATGTGGCCGCTCCCTCGCGAGTCTCGAGTTCGTCGAGCCCGACGCAGACTTTCAGTCGTTCGACGGACGTCCGCCGCTGAAGATCGCCGTGATGCGAGTGTAGGATCGGCGCAGCGTGCAATCGGAACTCGTCACTCCTCGCGGTTCGCTGTTGCGTGCTTTGACGATCACGTGGATCGCGAACAGCGTCTGCGCGGCGCTCGTAGGCAGCGCGTATTTCGGCGACGTGTTGAGCAGCGCGACGCTGTTCGTCCGCCTGTTTTCCGGCGCAGCGCTGGTCTCGAGCCTCGCGACTCTCTTCTTGGCTGCGGCCTTACCGCTCTACGTCTGCGCAATCTGCGGGATGCGCGAGCGCGTGCTCGGAATCGTGCAGGCCGCATGGTGGACGCTCGCGTTGTTCGTCGTCTTCGTCGACACGAAGATCTACGCGCTCTTCCGCTACCACTTGAACGGCATGGTGTGGAACCTGCTCTCGACGCCTGGCGGCCAGGACAACTTCGAGATCGGTCCGATCACGTGGATCGGCGTGTTTCTCGTCGCACTCGGCGTGTTTTGGTTGCAGACGAGAGCGTGGCGGCTCGTCGTCGCTCGCGGGGTCGCGCGTATCGGTTGGATTCGCGCGGCGGTTGCGCTCGTGCTCTGTGTGGTCGTGTTCGAGAAGCTGACTTACGCCTTCGCCGACGCGCGTCGCGACCGATCGATCACGGCCCGAGCTGCGTTGTTCCCGGCGTACCAACGCTTGACGATGAAGCGCACGCTGGCGCGTTTCATCGAAGTCGACTCGCATCCTGCCTCGCGGGTCGAGGTCGCGGCAGCTGATTCGCTGTTGCGATATCCGCATGAAATGCCGGTGATTGCGGCGAATGGAGCCCGCCCGAACGTTCTCGTGATCGTGATCGATTCGTTGCGAGCCGACATGTTGAGTTCGGTGACGATGCCCAAGATCACGGCGTGGTCGGAACGCGCGAGAGTGTTCGCGAACCATGCTTCAGGTGGCAACGCGACGCGCTTCGGCATTTTCTCACTCGTGTACGGAATCCACGGCACGTATTGGATGCCCGTCTACGAAGAGAACGCGCCGCCGGTGCTCGTCACGTCGCTCGCTCGCGCCGGCTACGACATGCGCGTGATCTCGGCCGCGAAGATGAGCTATCCGGAATTCCGCTCGACCGCATGGGTCGACATCAACGCTTCCGTCGAGGACACGTTCGATCAGCCGGAGAAGTTCGATCGCGATACGGCCGTCGTGTCGCGCTTCGACGCGTGGCTGGAGGAGCGCGCTTCACGCGGCGAAAAGTCTCCGTTCTTCTGCTTCACCCTGCTCGATTCGCCGCATCAGACTTACTCGTGGCCGCCCAGCGAGACTGTTTTCGAACCAGCTCCGCGCAGTCTCGACTACTTGGATCTCGCGAGCCGTCCCGACGACGCTTCGATCCAGGCCGTGAAGAACAGTTATGCGAACGCGGTGCATTTTTCCGACTCGAATGCAGCGCGGATGATCGATGCCCTCGAACGTCGATCTCTGCTCGACGACACCATCGTCGTCGTCACGGGCGATCACGGCGAAGAATTTTTCGAGAACGGATACTTCGGCCACACGAGCAATTTCACGCCGGAACAAGTGCACGTGGCCTTCGTGATGGGTGGTCCCGGCATTCCGATCGGCGTCGAGACGCGTCCGACGTGTCATGTGGATTTCGCGACGACGATCCTCGAAGCGCTCGGTGCCGACGCCGCCCAGCGCGACACTTGGACACAAGGCGTGAGCCTCCTGCATCCGCTCGAGCGGCGCGAGCGCATCGTCGCGGGTTGGCAAGAAGTCGCGGTGTGGGTGGAGGGCGGAATCCTGCACGTTCCGCTCGAAGGTCATCGTGGCTTGGTCGAGGCTCGCGACGATCAGTGGCGCCCCCACGCGAACGAGGCCGAGTTCCTGGCGCAGCACGGCGCGAGCATCGCCGAACTCGCGCGAGCGTGCCGACGCTTCTTGCGTTAGTGTCGGCATCCGAAGTGCGAAACGACGCGCCCCTCACCCCGACGATTCGCTCCAGGCCCCTCGCCGGTGCGACCGTCTGTTTGTTCCTCTGCGCACTGCTCACTCCTGCGATCGACACCCTGCTCCGACCCGACGAGGAGCGCTCCGTCACGCGCGAGAATCGCAATCCAGCCGAGTTCCCGGACCCGATCGAGAGCTTGACTCTGCTGTCGAAATTCCCCGCCGGATTCGAGAGATGGTTCGCCGATCGCTTGGGAGCACGCGACGCGTTGTTGCGTGCGTCGCATCTCGAAAGCGCACTCCTGCTTGGACTCTCGCCCTCGCCGACGATCACGCGCGGCTCGGATGGATTCGATTTCTTCGCAGGGGACGACTCCGAACGCGTGCACCGCGGCGTGCGTCCGGCGACGGCGCGCGAACTCGAACGATTGCTGCGGAGCTTCGAAGCACAGCGTGATCGCTGTCGTCGGCTCGGTGCCGAGTACGTCTTCGTGATCGCGCCGAACAAGGAGACGATCTACGCCGAGAAATGGCCGAAAAATCGTGCTCCTGTGGGGCCGACGCGCCTCGAGCAATTCGCAGCCTTCGTGAAATCGCGAAGCGACTTGCGCTTCGTCGACCTGCGCGAGCCATTGATGCGGGAGCGTGAAAACGATCGGCCCGCCGTCGGTGATTTCGTCTACCACCCGCTCGGCAGTCACTTCACCTGGCGTGGTGCATTCGCCGCCTGGAACGCCGTCGTCGCGGCGTGCGCGGACCTGGAACCCGCCTTGCGCCCCTTGGACTGGAACGACTTCTCGGTGCGCGAACTGAAAGAGAACGAAAACGATTCGATGTGGGATCAGACCTACGTCGGCGAATTCTTCCATCAGCGTGGTTACACCTTGGACCGCATCCGCGGAGTCGAGCCGGTGATCGAGTACGGCCCCAAAAACGAGCTGCTGGCCAGTCGAATGGACGATCCGAGCCTGCCCAACGTTCTCTTCGTGCACGATTCGTTCGGTCCGTGGATGCTGCCGTTCGTCACGCGTTCGGCCGCGCGCGTGAACTCCGTGTGGACGCATCATCTGCCGCGCGAACTCGTCGAGCGCTACCGTCCGCACTTGGTGATCCAGGAAGTGACCGAGCGCGCACTGACGTGGGGCTTCGGCGAAGTCGCGCCGGATGTCGAGCATGTTTCCAGAGCCGTTTTCAGCTCATTTCAGCCGCTGTTCGGGCCAGTGGACCTGGCGAGTGCCTCGCCGTTCGCGACGCGCGGCGGCGTTTCGATCACGCCTGCCGACAACACATGGTCGATCGAGCAACGCGCCGGTGACGGGTTGATAACGCTGCCCGACGCGCTTCTCGCCGACGGCCGCGATCTGGGTTTGCACATGCGCATCGACGCGCCGTCCGAGGGCAACATGCTCGTCTATTACCAAACCAAGCCTGAGCCGCGTTTTGCGCGCCTGCGCGTGCTCGCGGTAAATCTGTCGGCGGGCGCGAACGATCTCGTGCTGCGCACGCGGGCGCCCGGCTTGTTCGGCGGACTGCAAATACGCCTGAGCGCAGCCGGCGTCTACACACTGCGCGCGTTCGAAATGCGCTCGGCGCGCTGACGATCAGCGCCGCGTGATGCGCGTGAAGTGATGGCGCAAGTCCGACACGATCTTGTCGATGTAGGCCGACTCTTCGTCGTCGAGATTGCCGAAGGTCTTGTCGCGCAACATCTCGAGGTCGTCGATCAGCATTTTCGCGCTTCCCGGATTGACCTGCTTCTTCTGCGTCACCGGGTTCTCGATCAAGCCCAGCGCGATCATCGCTTGGAACGAGAGGCGCGTCACGAACAGGCGGAAATCGCCGCCGGGCAAGGGCACAGCGCTTGCTCTGCGCGGTGAATCGACATCGTCCTCCTCGACGTCTTCGTCGTATACCGAATCGCTCACGCCAAATTCCTCTCGCGCACGCGCTCACGACCGCCGTTCCTCGAATGCGCGAGCGCTGCGGCGACGAAGCCTTTGAAAATCGGTTGCGGAGCGAGCGGCGTGCTCTTGAACTCGGGATGGAATTGCACGCCGACGAAGAACGGATGCCCCTCGAGTTCGACGATCTCGACCAAGTCGCGCTCGGGATTCACGCCCGAAAGGCGCATCTTCGAACTCTTGAACAGGTCGCGGTAGTCGTTGTTGAACTCGTAGCGGTGGCGGTGGCGTTCCGAGATCATCGTCGCACCGTACAGACGATGCGCGAGCGAATGCGGCTCGATCGCGCAGCGGAACGCACCGAGACGCATCGTGCCGCCCTTGTCGCTCGCACTGGCTTGATCGGCCATGATGTTGATGACGGGGTGCTTGGTGTGCTGCGAATGCTCGAGCGTGTGTGCGCCGTCGAGTCCGAGCACGTTGCGCGCGTACTCGATCACCGCGCACTGCATGCCGAGACAGATGCCGAAGAACGGCACGCCGCGCTCGCGCGCCCAACGGATCGCCTGGATCTTGCCTTCGACGCCGCGGTCGCCGAATCCGCCGGGCACGAGCAAGCCGTGAGCGCCGTCCAAGAGTTCGAGCCCGTTCGGTGACGCAGTCAGGTCTTCCGCGCGCACTTTACGCAAGACGACCTTGCAGTGATTCGCGATGCCGGAGTGGCTGAGCGCTTCGTAGATCGACTTGTACGCGTCGTGCAGTTCGATGTACTTGCCGACGATCGCGATCTCGACCGAGTCCTTCGTGCGCTTGATGTCGTCGAGCATCAGCGCCCAATCGTCCATGCGCGTCGCGGGTTCGGTCGGGAGGCCGAGTCGATCGACGATCAGGTTGTCGAGGCCGGCCCGCACCAGGTTCGTCGGCACTTCGTAGATCGAGAATTCGACGTCGCGTTCTTCGATCACAGCTTCCGGACGCACGTTGCAGAACATCGAGATCTTCGCGGCCATATCGCGCGTCATCGGCTGTTCCGTGCGACAGATCAGGATGTCGGGCATGATCCCGATCTCGCGCAATTTGCCGACGGACTGTTGCGTCGGCTTCGTCTTCATCTCGCCCGACGCACGCAGGTAGGGGAGCAGCGTCAAGTGGACGAAGAGCACGTCTCCGCGCGGTTTTTCCAACGCGAATTGGCGCGCCGCTTCGAGGAACGGCAGCGATTCGATGTCGCCGACCGTACCGCCGATCTCCGTCAGCGCGACGTCGACCGGCCGACCGTCGTCGGAGGTCACGCCTTCGTGGATCGCTTCTTTGATCGCGTCGGTGATGTGCGGAATCACCTGCACGGTGCGGCCCAGGTAGTCACCCTTGCGCTCCTTCGCGATGACCGACGAGTAGATCTTGCCCGTCGTGAAATTCGACGACTTCGAGAGGTGCGCGTGCGTGAAGCGCTCGTAGTGACCGAGGTCGAGATCGGTTTCGGCGCCGTCGTCGGTGACGTACACCTCGCCGTGTTGGAACGGGCTCATCGTCCCCGGATCGACGTTGATGTACGGATCGAGCTTCTGCATCGAGACCTTCAAGCCGCGACGTTCGAGGATCATCCCGATCGCTGCGGACGTGAGTCCTTTGCCGAGGCTCGAAACCACTCCGCCCGTGATGAAAATGTGCTTGGTCATCCCGCTTTGCTTCCCGTTCTCGTGGCCGTGCCCAGAGCTCGATTCGTTCCACCGTCGTCGACGCGCGTCGGCGCTTCGACACGCGCCTTGTACTCCGCCCAATCTGCGGCGGTGTCGATCGACGTCGTGCCGCGCACCGCGGCGACGACGCGCAGATCGAAGCCGTGTTCGAGCCAGCGCAGTTGTTCCAGGCTCTCTGTCTTTTCGAGAGCGCCGCGGGGGAGCGCGCAAAAACGCGCCAGCGCCTGCGGAGTGAATGCATACACGCCGAGGTGACGTCGCGCGGCGATTGCGCTGTCGGCCGTCGGGTGCGCGCGCGAGGGAATCGGCGCGCGCGAGAAATACAGCGCGTTGCCGCGCGCGTCGCACACGACCTTGACCACGTTCGGATTCTCGAACTGTGCGCGATCGACGAGCGGCAACGACAGCGTCGCCATCTCGACCCGCGCATCGTCGAAAGCGGCGAGAAGTGCCGCGAAATCGGCGTGCGCGAGCTCCGGCTCGTCGCCTTGCACGTTGACGACGACGTCGGCTTGCGCACCGGCCGCGACGAGCGCGCTCACGCACTCGTTCACGCGATCGCTGCCGCTCGGATGATCGGCGCGCGTCGCGACGGCTTCGATCGCGTGCTTGCGACAAACGCTGAGGATCTTGTCGTCGTCCGCTGCGACCACGACGCGCGCGAACAATTTGGATGCGATCACGTTCTGCGCCGAGCGCACGACGAGCGGCACGCCCGCGGCCTCGAGCAGCATCTTCTGCGGCAGACGCGTCGAACTGATGCGCGCCGGGAGGACGGCCAGCGCGCGGCGTGCGGGGAATTGCCCCCCCGAATGCGTCACGGCGGCCGACGACATCACTTCGACCTCTTCTTCTTCAGCGCGGCGTTCTGACTGTCCCAGTCCGGAGCGCGCTCGACCGATTGCAACTGGTACGTGTTGTTGTAGACGAAGGCGAAGAGCTGCGCGCACTCGAGGAAACGCTTGCGATCAGACTCGTTCGCGGTCTTCGTGATCGCCCAAAAGCTGGTCGTGCCGCCCTTCTCGACCTCGAGCGCTTGGCTGACGCCGGCCGCGGCTTCGAGCGGCGCAGAACCGGGCGTCGCTTTCTCGAAGAAGCCGTTCTTCGCGAAGTTCGCGACCGTCTCGTCGAGCACTTCGTCGGGCGTGACCTTCACGAACGCGTCTTCGAGCCTCTTCGTGCTCGAGTAGACCTCGGTCCGATCCGAGTGCGAATCGTTGACGAGCTCCAGCTTCTGTCCCGACGCATACGCGAGGTAGCGCACGCGCAGCGCAACGCCCGTTTTCGCCGGGCGCGAAGGGGCCGAATCGTCGCCGCCGGAACGGGTCGATCCGCACGCGAGCGCGAAGACACACAGTCCCAGCGCACACACGCCGAGCACGAAACGGGATTGAACGAAAGTCGACATGCGCGGCCGATCGGAGCGGAGAGCCTGAAGGCCTCGGCTCAGGAAATCGATCCGGTTGGATCGCGCCTGAAACGAGTTCGCGCGGCCGACGGGAGGGCGACGTGGATCGATGTCTCCAAGTCCGCTCCCAGGCTCACGCGCATGGATCGGCACGATACGATCAAAGCGCGCCGCGCTCAAGTCGGAGTCTCAGTCCTCGACCGTGCGCCCGTCGTCCGGTAAGCGCCAGGGCGCGAGCACCGGGATGTAGAAGCTCGCGACGCGCACGAAATCGTCGACGGCGAATTGAATCCCGTCGGGCATCTCTTGCAGCGCCATCTGATCCGGCGCGCGCACGGCCGTAGCGGCGCCGACGCGCGCAGGGGTCGCTTCGCGCAGGATGACCGGTGCCCCAGGTCCGGCGAGGGTTTGCGGATCGAGCTCGACCAACTTCATCCACGTGCGCGTCGGAATGAGGTCGCCGCGGCGGTAGGCGTTGCCGATCGGTTCGACGGGCCAGGCCGGGTCGTACGCGTACTGCGCGGGCACGACGAGGTAGCTCTCGGCCAGGATCTCGTCGCTCGCCCAAGTCGAGGTCGGCTGCGTGAAGTGCGCCGGAACGTGATTGTTCTCCCACGTGCGCTTCTCGTAGGGACTCGTCAAACGGTCGAGGATCATCCACTCGCGCTTCGGCTGCGCGGTCGCGCGCCAGTGGTAGGTGATCCAGCCGAAGTCGAACGGCGGCAGCGTCGTGTACTCGACGCCGAGCAGACGCAGCCGATCACCCGATTCGAAATCGACGAAGTCGAGGACCGGCTCGATCTGGCGCTGGCTCGTGTACGCGCTCTCGTCGACACCCCGCGTGACGTCGAAGAACGTGTGCGCTCTGGGCGAACCGGTGCGCTTTTGCAGAACGAAGATCGGACCGATCTCGCCGTACGTGCGCTGGTCGTAGAGCGCCGCGACGACTTCGAAGCGCGCGTTGACGAAGCGCATCAGGTCGGCGTTGTTCGTCAGGATCGGCTGGTGCACGACGAACAGGTCGAGGTCTTCCAAAGCAGCGAAATCAGCGGCCTTTTCGCGCTTTCCGCCGTCGCCTTGCTTGCCGTACTTCGCCCACAGATTCAGTTCCCAGGGCAGCTTGGAAATTTGGACGAGCGGGGAGTGACGCAGGTACACGGCCCAGTGGTAGGCGTATCCGACGCGCAACGGCTCGGGATCGGAGTCGCTGCCTAACCACCTCGATCGATCGCGTCGCTCGGCGAACGTGGAGCGCGCGCGTTCGTCGACCCAATCGGACACGTCCCAGTAACCGCCGAACAATTTGACGTTGATGCGCTGCAGTGTCTGCACCGAAAGCACGAGCGCCGCCAATGCCGCTCCGGACGCGAGCAGTCCGCGAAAGTGACCGAAGCGGGCGAGCGCGGGCACGACCGTCGTGCTCCATCCGTACGCGATCAGCGGTGCGATGAACGGCAAAAGCGGCAGCACGAGACGGAAATCTTTCGCGCCTTTGAGGCTCATCACGGAGAGGGCGCCGACGAGGCACGTGAGGATCAGGAGCGCGCTCGATTTTCGCCTCAGCACGACGCTCACGACCGCGACCACTGCCACGGCGATCACAGGCCAGGAGAGGAACGAGGGCAGTTCGCTGAAGTAGTGGAAAAGCGGCTGCTTCGAGAAAATCGCGGTCTCGCCGCGGCCCTCCCATTCGTCCTTGTCGAGCAGTGCTTCCTTGTAGTCGTAGATCGAAACGCCGAAGTCGTACAACGGCTTCGAGTCCACGAACACGGCGACGCGGTAGATGGCGATCGCGATGATGCCCAGTCCGTTCGCGGCCGCGTAGTTGACGATGCTCGCGCCGAAGTGATCGTAGATGAGCCAGTCCAGCGTGCTCTGCACGAGCATTGCGATCATCACGCCGGGCAGCAGTCCGCGCCAAGCTGCATCCTTCTTGAAACGATCGCGTCCGAACGTGACCGCGATCAATAGCAGCGTCACCAGCATGGTCTTGTACGCGACCATGAATCCGAGCCCGAGCCACAGTCCCGCGATCAACGCGCGTCGAAACGAACCGCGTTCCAATACGAGTTCGAGCGCGTAGGCGACGCACACTCCGGCCGCGAGGTCGCTGACGGGTTGCGTCGAATACTGCAGGAAAACCGGGCAAGTCGCGACGACGAAGCCGGCTGCGATCGCGCCCGTCTTCCCGGCGAGTCGTGCACCGATGCGCATGCAGCGCCACGCGAGCACGAGACCGAGCGCCATCTGCACGAGCACGATGCACCACACGATCGCGCGCCCGTCAGAGACACCGAACCATTGACCGATCACGAAAAAAGGAACCAGCAAGAACGAGAATCCGACCGGTCGCACGGTTCCTTCGTCGATCAGTTCCTCGCCGTGTACGAGCGCGCGACTGCGCTCCATGAACTCGACCGAGTCGGCGAGTTGGTAGCCGTCGACGCGCCACCACGCGAAGACTTGCAGCGCGAGAGCGAGGCACAAGATCCAGCGCACGTAGTTCGTGCGCAACGTCGGCAGCGGCGAACCGTCGCTCGCGAGGAGCGGCGCATCGACGCGTTTTTCGAGCGCACTGCGCGACACGAAGGTCGGTCGTTCGACGGTTCCGCTACTCGTCACTCGCGCCGGATCGAACGATTGCTCAGCCATGGTCGCGCACGTCGTTCTAGTGGATCACGGGCAGCGTGGCGAGCGCGGTCCGACCGTCGAAACGCGCATGTCTTCGGCCGGGAGTTCCAGAAACGACTGCCACCGGATCGAGTGTGAGGTCCATCTCGCTCTACCTCCGCTAGTAGGAAAATTGGTTTTTCGCCACTCTTTCTCTTTGACTCGACCTCGCCCGATTGAGATACCGCCGCTGTCGGAAGCGCGCTGATCCCCAAGCGCCGAAGACTCCTGCTAAGTCTCTGGAATCATCCGGGTTACGGAAAGCGCGCACGCCGCCATGGGCAAGGTCGAAAAAGTCATCGTTCTGTCGGTTCTGTTCCTCATCGCACTCATCCTGGTCGTCTCGCTGACGGTCGACGACCCGTTGAACAAGACCGGTGTGGTCGAAGCCGGCGCTCCGCCCGCTCGCCGGAATGCGGTCCCGATCGTCCCGGCTTCCGAGGCCGAAATGGCTGCGGCGAAAGCGTCGCGTGACGCGGCCGGACTGCTGAGCTCGCAGATCCCGAGCACCGCAAGCGTCGCTGGTTCGACGGCGGGTGCAGCCCTGATCCCGGCTCCGATCGTCACGCCGCCGGCGAATCAAGTTCCGCCCGCGGACGTCGCGCAACCGGCGCTGGTGGCGGTCGCAACGCCGCTGCTTCCGGCCAGCGCGCTCTTGAAGAAGCTCGACGGATTGCAGGACTCGATCCTGCCCGACATGAAGCTCTACACGTGGAAGGAAGGCGACTCGTACAAGCTGATCGCCAACAACTACTACGGCAACTGGCAGAAGCTGACGGTGCTCAAGCGCTCGAACGAGGGCCGCACGGACGTTCAGCCGGGCCAGACGATCTTCGTCCCGGTGTTCGACACCGACATCGCGCCGGTCACGAAGACGGCGGTGTCGAAGGCGTCCCCGAGCAAGGGCGCGAGCGCGAAAGAAGCCGCGGTCTCGACCGGCGGCCGCGTGCACGTCGTCAAGGACGGCGAGAGCCTGTGGAAGATCGCGAAGCTCGAGCTCGGCAACGGCGATCGCTGGAAAGAGATCTTCGAGCTGAACAAAGACGTGCTCGCGAAGCCCGAGTCCGTGCACAAGGGCATGCGCCTGCGTCTGCCCTGATGCGTGCCTGAATCACGCGCGACACACGTGCGAGGGGGTACGTGGATCGTGTGTGTACCGA
>JAWXBU010000119.1:0-24882 GCA_034440255.1 Planctomycetota bacterium
CGGCGGGCGTCCCGCTCGAAGTGCCGCCGCGCCCAGAGGTTGACGTGTCGCCGATCGGGCGCCGCGTCGCCTTGCGCGTCGAAGGCTTCTCGAAGACCTACACCGATCACGCGGCCGTCCAGGACCTGTCGTTCGAGGTCGAGGAGGGCGAAATCCTCGGCCTCGTCGGCGCGAACGGAGCCGGGAAGACGACGACGTTGCGCTCGATCGCCGGGATTCTGCCGCTGCAAGCCGGTCGCGTCGTGATCCGCGGCCACGACTTGATCGAGCACGAATTGAATGCGAAGCGCGAGCTCGCGTGGATCCCCGACGATCCTCAACCGTTCGACAATTTGACCGTCGACGAGCACCTGCGCTTCACTGCCGCCTTGTACGGCGCGAAAGATTGGGAGAGCCGCGCCGAGCAATTGCTGACGACGTTCGAACTCCTCGAAAAGCGTCAAGCCTTGGGCGGGGAACTCTCGCGCGGCATGCGGCAGAAGCTGGCCTTCTGCTGCGCCTGGTTGCACAAGCCCGGCGTCGTCTTGATGGACGAGCCGCTGTCGGGCCTCGATCCGCGCGGCATTCGCTCGGCCAAAGTCGCCATCCGTGATCTGGCGCGCGAGGGGAGTTCGGTGATCTTGTCGTCGCACCTGTTGGAGCTGATCGAAGAGCTCGCCGACAAGCTCTTGATCGTGCACAAGGGTCGCAAGGTGTTCGCAGGGACGCTGACCGAACTGCGCGCTCAATTCAGCACAGCCGAAGGTTCGCTCGAAGAGATTTTCTTGGCGATCACGGAACCGAAGGGGACCTGACCGTCCGTGAGCGGTTTCTTCGGCAGTCCTGCGATGCGACTCTTGTTCCGCCTGAAATTCAGGGGCGGACTGCGCAAACAAGTGCGTCGGCTCAAAGAGCCGAAGCATTGGATTTTCTTGGTCGTCGGAGGACTCGCAGCGCTGTCGTGGATCGGGATGCTGTTCGTGAACGCGCTGACGAGTCAGCGCATTTCGAGCGTCGGCCCCGACGTGTTCGTCGTGACGCAAATTTCGATGTTCGTCCTGTTCGCATTGACGATCGTGGGCGCGTTCAGCTACCGCGGCCTGTACTTGCCGAAGGACGAGATCGAGATGGGATTTTCGGCGCCGCTCACACGCTCCGATCTCGTGCGCTACCGCATGTTCGTGAGCATGATGAAGTCGCTCTTCGCAGGCTTTTTGTTCGGCGTCGCGGCGGCGATGCGCACCGGCGGCAGTCTGTATGCGTTCTTCGGCGTGTTCGTGGGGATGTTGACGGTGCCGCTGGTCGGGCAGGGCGCTGCACTCGTCTTGGGCGGCGCAGAGAACAAGATCGGCAAGCTCGCGAAGTACTTCCCGGGACGCCTCGTCGTGCGCGTCGGCATCGTGTTGTTCGTCCTGCTCGCAATTCTGTACGCCAACGACATGATCCGCGTTCCGAATGGAGTGTTCGACGGCGCCGAGAACGAGGAATCGTTCACCCTGGATCGCTTCGCCGCACATCCCCTCGTCCATGTGCTTTTGTGGCCGTTCACGCCGTGGGCGCGGATGATCACGGCGAATTCGTTCCTGGCTTTCGCGCCGTACTTCGCGTTCGCCGTCGGCACGTGGCTCCTCCTCTTCGAATCGGTCGCGCGCATCCGCGTCGACTACCGCGAATTGTCTTTGGCCACGTCCGCTGACATCGCCAAGCGCATCAGCCGCATGCGCAAAGGCAATCTCGGCACCAAGGGGAGCGTCACGCGCGCGACGATCGGTTGGAACGTGCCGTGGTTTTTCGGCCGCGGCGCATTCGGGGCGGTCGCGTGGAACAAGACGGCGGCGATCGTGCGCAAGTCGCGCGGCACGCTGATCATCTCTGCGTTGATCATCGCCTTCTTGACCATTCTCGGAACGGCGGTGACGCACGGGACCCAGAGCGAAGAGAAGCTCCTCTTGGGAGGATCGTTCCTGCTCGCGGGCGTCGGGACGCTCTACATGTGCGCCGGATTGAGGTTCGATTTCCGCATGGATTTCGAGCTCATGGATCGCGTCAAGACTTGGCCGTTGCGGCCGTCGATGTTGTTCCTCGCCACGATTCTGCCCGAGGTCTTGCTCGTCTCGGCGATGCTCTTCATCGCGGTGCTCGCGCGTGCGCTGTGGATCGGAACTTATCACCCGGGATTGGTCGGCGTGCTCGCGTTCCAACCGCTCGCGACGTTGACCTGGGTCGCGCTCGACAACGCCGTGTTCCTGTTCTCGCCGATCCGCTACACGCCTGGTGAAGAGGGCGCGCTGCAGAACATGGGCAGGTCGATGCTGCTCATGATCCTGCGCGGCGTTTTGATGGGCGTCGTCGTGTTCGTCGTTCTGTTGCCGGCCATGGGCGTGAAGTGGGTCGTGAATGAACTGAGCGACGATTCGATGACGAGCTGGTGGGCTGCCGGCGCATTCGCGTGGGTCGCCCTCTTGGCCCTCGACGCCGTTTTGATTTGGCTCGGCGGAAAGATGCTCAGGCGCTTCGACGTGGCCAAAGATCGACCCGTCTGACCGAAGCGAATGCGCTGCTCAGCGCGGCAGCACCGCATTCAAGTGCGGTTCCAAACGTGCGCGCGTCGCAGCATTCGCAAACGCGACGAAGCTCACGGGTGTGGACACGTCGAGGGGGAAATCGAGTTCGCCACCTCCGGCGTCGGTCACGACACAACCCGCTGCGCGCGCGACGAGGATCGCGCCGGCGCAGTCATAGGGCTTGCACGTCAACGTGGGCCGGCCGCGTTTCGCAGCCAAAAAGGCGCGCAAATCGGCGATCATCCGGTAGGTGCCGAGCGTCACGAGCGCCAGCTGACCGCCGTTGCTGATGTATTGATCGTCGTAGCACGTGCGCAGTTCGGCGCTCTCCATCTGCTCGAGGCGGGCGAAGAAATCGGCTTCGATCTGCGCGATAGCCGGGCGCATGTCGTGGCTGTAGCGGAAGAAGGGGAAGTAGCCATTGTCGACGCGCGCGTCGTCGTCGCATTGCCAGATGCCGTCTTGTCGAACGAGCAGGCCGTCGACGCTCTCGATCGACAAGCGCACGCGACCGTCACTCGTCGCGCGGAAGACACGCGCGTCGCCCCCGCGTGAGTCGGGGATTTCAGCGAGGACGCCGCCTTCGACGTCGCTCATGCGCGGCTCGCTCTCGCCTGCACCTGCGATCGCGATGACGCTCCATGCCGAACGCACGTCCGCCATCAAGTTGCGTGTGCCGTCGATCGGATCGACGACGATGCGCACGCCGCCGTGGTCGAAACCGGCCAGATCGCGCACGCCGCCGTGGCCGTTCGGACCGCGATGACGCCAACCAGCGTCCTCGGTCAAGAGCGAAATCGGCTCGGACTGCGCGGTGCGCACGAGCCAACGGTCGAGCACGGCCTCCGTCGGAACGTCGATGCCGTACGTCACGTCGCCGGCGCCGATCGAATGCGCTCGCATCAACTGGTCGAGCCGTCCATCCGCCAATGCGCCCAGGAGGGCCTTGCGCGCAGCGAAGCGCAGCTCTCGCGCGAGTTCGAAGAGCGGCCCTTGCACCCACTGGTTGATCGAGGTGCGGGGACTCATGTGGGCGTCGGGCTGGAGCGGCGGCAGTCGTGTCGGGCGGCGGGCCGGGATGCTCGTCTATTTCGAGTGCGCAGGAAAGGCTGAGCGCGCCGTACTACACTCCCCGCCCCGAAAACCAGACGAAACCGGATCGAAAGAACCCATGAGCGAAGTGCGCGACGTCATCATCATCGGCTCCGGCCCGGCCGGCTACACAGCGGCCATCTACGCGGCGCGTGCGAATTTGAAACCGCTCTTGTTCCAAGGTTTGCAGCCCGGCGGACAACTCACGATCACGACCGACGTCGAGAACTTTCCCGGCTACGCCGAGGGCGTGATGGGTCCGAAGATGATGGAGGACTTCCAAGCGCAAGCCGCGCGCTTCGGCACGGACATTCGCTTCGAGCAAGTCGTCGAAGTCGATTTTTCGAAACGCCCCTTCGCCATCAAGACGGAGTTCGACGCGTTCACGGCGAAGAGCGTGATCATCTCGACGGGCGCGAGCGCCAAACTGCTCGGTTTGCCGAGTGAAACCGAATTGATGGGCCACGGCGTTTCGGCGTGTGCGACGTGCGACGGCGCGTTCTTCAAGGAGAAGCACGTGCTCATCGTCGGCGGTGGCGACACGGCGATGGAGGAAGCCAACTTCCTCACACGCCATGCCGCGCGAGTCACCGTCGTGCATCGTCGCGACCAATTCAGCGCGAGCAAGATCATGTTGGACCGCGCTCGTGCCAACAAGAAGATCGACTGGCTGCTGCACAAGCAGGTGATCGACATCCTCTCGCTGCCGGAGAAGAAGAAGGTGCGCGCAGTCGTGGTCAAGGACACGCGCAATGGAGAGGTGAGCGAAGTCGCATGCGATGGGATCTTCATCGCGATTGGACACAGCCCGAACAGTGATGTGTTCGCGGGTCAGATCGACACGGACGAGACGGGCTACATCAAAGTACGCGCGGGGAGCACGTACACGAATGTGCCGGGCGTGTTCGCTTGTGGAGATGTGCAGGACAAGGTCTATCGGCAAGCGGTGACGGCGGCGGGATCTGGATGCATGGCGGCGATCGATGCGGAGCGGTGGCTCGAGGCAAATCACTGAAGGCGGCGTGGGGGGGGGACAAGAGAAGAGAAGACAGGTCGCGGGCGACGCAACGGCCGACGCGAAGTGAGAGCGACTCCGGCCGCGTGACACGATGTCACGCGGCCGGAGTCATCATCAGTGGCACCTAGAGAGTCCGCGGACACAGCGTGACAAGGTCATGTGGGCCTTGACCGGAGCGGACGGCCAGGCAGGTGCCGGGCTATGTGAGACCGGCACGGAATCCTCTGCTGGCTGGTGACGGCGAATTCGCCGTCACGAATTCGCCGTCACAGAGCAATCGGATTCCACAACGTCCGCGAGATCGTGACGCTGTACGGATTGGTCACGTTCAACATGTTCTTCGTGCGCTTGTCGTAGTTGAGCCGCAACCCGACGGCGAACGGCGAACCGTTCACATTCGCAGACGTCCCCATGCCCGAAGTGTTGACGTGTCCCGGCGCCAACAGCCCCAAGTCAGGACATACGAGCGAGCCATTGACGATGAGCTGGCCCTTCATCGGTCCCGCGCGCGGAACCACGCCGAAGATCGCGTTGTTCGTGTAGAGCAGGCCGTCGATCTGCATCGGCGTTCCGGCCACATGATGCGCTTCGAGACTTTCGATCGCGCTCGCGAGCAACGCTTCGCTGATCCATCCGTCCTTCGGCGCGAGCGACGAGATCACCGCTCTGGGCTCGCCCGTGATCGGATCGAAGAGCGCCGGATTCGTCGGATCGTTCGGATCGAGCAGCGTGAGCTTCGTCGGATCCCACCACAGCGGCACTTCCGAATCGCCGTGCCACGTGCCCGAGTTCGCGTCGAAGTACAGACTGCCGAGGTTGTAGATCGGGATCTCGTCGCCCGGACCGAACTGGTAGTAGCGCGGCAAGTAGTCCGCGATGTAGCCCGGATTCGGCACTGTCCAGGACGACGGATCGGCGTGATCTTGGCCCGGGCCCGGCAGGTACGGCTGCGTATGCGCCCACTCCGTGCGGTTGAACAGCGAGATCTCGGACAGCGAGAAATTGAACGCACCGTCCGATCCACCGGTGACGATCGCGTCCGCGCTCAAGCTCGAAGACGGCGCCAAGTAATCACCGAGCATCATGCTGCCGCCGCATGCGAGACCGAGCGCGTTCTGCGTCCCGTCCTGCGCGATGCCGAACGTCACCGGGCCGGTCGGCGAACCGATCTCGTCGCCGTCTTGATAGGTGTTTCCGTCGAGGTACTGGAGATTGGTCGGCACGTAGATGTTGCCCGACACGAGGAGCACGCCCTTGCCCTTGACGTACCCGTTGATGATCACGTCGCCGTCGATCGCGACCGTGCCGTCGATCAGGATCGGATTCTCCGCGGTGCCGGTCAGCACGACGCTACCGGTCGTCACGGACGCGAGGCTCTCCGTGTTCCCTTCGCCGAGCGCATCCGCGAGCGCGCCCTCCGAGTCCAACGGATGCGATCCGTCGACGAGCGTCAGCACTCCGCCCGAGATCGAACCTTCCGCCGTCTGCGTCGCTGCGTAGAACTCGTTCGGATCGACGTGCTTGTTGCCTGCACCGTTCGTCGTCGCGAGCCCGCTCGACGGATCGACACCGCCATCGTCGGGGAAAGGCGGCGGGAACGTCTCCGGCAACTTGCCGTCCGTCATCTCCGAGTACGTCGTCGGATAATTCAGGTACAGGTTCTCACCGGGCTGCGGCGGCGTGCCCGCGGGCGAGAAGTTCGTCGTCGTGAGCCCACCAGTGCTCGGGTTCTGCACGATGTTGCCGTACTCGTCGAATTGCGCCGAATGGAACGCGAGACCTGCGGCGCCCCAGTTCGTGATCGGCACACCGTTGTGATTCGTCGCGTGACCGCGCACGTACAACGAGCCCATGATCTGCGAGTCGGCGTTCCAATCGCTGATGCCCGGGCGCAGATTCTGGCGCAGCATCAAACTCTCGAGCGTGCCGACTTTGACCTTGTCGAACGTGCCTACCAGGTTCGGATCGTGGTTGTAGTAGCGCTCCGCCGAGTCGACCACCGTGTGGCAGAAGACGCAGTTCACGTTCATCGTGAGGATGCCGTACTCGAAGCCTTCGAACGGCGCCGGTTGCACCGTGTAGACGAGTTGCACCGCACGTGAGAGCGGCTTGTCCACGAGTCCCTTGCCGCGTTTCGTCACGGCCGCGACGGTGACGAACAGTCGCGTAGCTTCGCCGGCGTCTTGGCGCACGACGCGCAATTCGTCGACATCGACGTCGTCGAATTCGCTCCCGTTTTGCCCTGCGAGCGGCACGATCGCCGTCATGTCGACGCCGTCGTGAGCTCCGTGAGCAGCATTCGCGCCGCCGTCGACGATGCCGATCGACGTCAGGTACGTGCGGAACGTCGCGATCGTGCTCGCAGCACCTCCTTGCGAGCGCAAGTAGCCCGACCAGACGTGATCCGCCGTCAACGAACCGACCGATTCGACGGCGCTCGTCAATCTGAACTCGTCGCTCTGCCCCGTGACGACTTTCGAGCCTGACAGCCCCGCCGACAACGACGACAGCCCGAGCATCGCGAGCATCGACACGACCATCAGTGCCGGAATCAGCGCTGCTCCGCGCTCTCCATTGCCGCCCGAACTCTTCTTGGAATACGTGAATCGCATTTTGGAACCCCTGCCTTCTCTGCCTCTTCGAATCATCCGCGCTCGGCGTTTGCCTCGTGCCGCGCGCAGAGTCCCTCAACCCTCCGGATCGTTCCGGAGGAAAACCGTCGACTCGACCGCGCGCATCACAGGCGCGCTCGCCGAACTCGAACCGAGCACGAACAGCTTGATGTGCAAGCGTCGCGTGTTCGCGTCCCACAGGAACATCGGATCGTCGAAACCGTCGCGATTGAGATCGCGTCCCCACTTGCAGCGTTCTTGGACGATCACCGTGGGGCCGAGGCCGAGCTCGATCGAAATGTCCGCCGGGTTGCTCGTGTTCCACGTGCGCTTGCGCAGTTGTCCGATGTCGTATTCGTCCGCGAGATCGCCGTCTTTGTTCAGGTCGAATCCGGTCGTCGCTTCCGCGTACGTCGTGCTCGGCTCGAACCAAATCGCGGCCCATCCGGTCGCCGTCGGAGTGTGCGCCACTTCGGCGCCCCAGCGCACTTCGCCGCCGACGAGGAAGTCCGTGCCGCCCGTCGGATCGACGGGGACGCGGTAGCTGAAACCCGTGCCGTCGCCGCGGAAGAAGACGGGGCCCGTGCTCTCCATCGAGCGGCCGTCGTAGAGGCTCGCCGCGGGATTCGTCTGCAACAGGATCGGTTCGGCGAGTCCGCACCACAGGACGTCGGCGCCGGCCGAGTGCGAGGCGCCGCTCGTGCATTGTTCGCCGCGTTTCAGCTCGAGAAAACGCGTGCCGCCCGCATCGAGGCGCGAATAGCTCAAGCGCTCCAGTGCGCCGTTGCCGCGGTCGACGAGCAACATGCCGGAACTAGGAAAACCCAGCGTCGAATCGACCGTCAAGCTGCCGATGTCACCGCTCGCGACTGCTTGCGTGAGCTGCGCGCGCGGAGACGCGCCGCGCGCATGCCCCAACTCGTCCTCGAGTCTCGCGAGCATCTGTTGCGCGCGCATTTCGGCGACGCCGATCGCGAGGTTCGACTTCGAGTTCGCATCGTCCTTGGCCGTGACCATGACGATGCCCATCACGACCATCGCGAAGAGCGTTCCCGCGACCGTCAGTTCGACGAGCGAAAAGCCCGAGCGGCTGTTGATTTGCAGCATGCGCATGTCAGTACCCGAACACGTAGAAGGGATGGACGATGCGTTGATCGCCGGACTGCGAGCGCCAACGCAGCGTGACGACGACCGGCAACAAGCGCGACGAATTCGTGGCGTTCGTGTCGAGCGCGTCACCGTCGCCGTTCAGATCGCGCGGAAGCCCCAGTTCGGCGCCGAGCGCGGCATCGCTCATGGTTTCGTCGAAGACGACGCGGATCGAACCGACGTGCGCCTCGCCCGTGATCGGCGTCAATTCGGGGACGTCGAAGGTGGTGCCCAATTGTCCGCCCGCGCTGAGCGCTGCGACCACGTGGTTGCCGAAACCGCTCGGATCGCTGACGCCTTCGCGCGCGAGCGCGTGCACGTTCTCGGCGATCGACTGCACGGCGTTGTGCGCGACGACGCGGTCGCGGTTCGAACGACGCAGCGAGTTCATGCGCATGTTCGAAGCAGCGGTCGCGACGAGCGCGACGACGAGAATGGTCATCGCGAGACTGAGCTCCAGCATCGTGAAGCCGCCGCAGCGGCGCTTCACGACACGAGGCGCGCGACCCAAGACGCGCGCGACACCCATTTTTTCCACTGCCTTCATACTCTGCTCCCCGTTCCTACCCCGACTGCCAAGCGCAACCTTCGACGTCGTCAGCGCGGGCTCTTGAAGGAGTTCGCATTTGCGCTCGTAAGGGAGCGGTCTGTCCGTTCGGTACGAGCCGCAACGCCCGGCGGCCCGTAGACTGCGCGCCATGGAAGGAATTTCAGAGCGCTTCGCCGGTCGTCACGTCGTCGTCACCGGAGCTGGCACCGGAATCGGTCGCGCCATCGCACTGCGCCTCGCACGCGAGGGAGCGCAGACGACCTTGCTCGCGCGCGATGTGAGCCGGCTCGAGGAGACGGCCCTGCTGATGAAGAGTGCGAACGCAGCGCGACCGCTCGTCCTCGCGTGCGACATCACGCGGCGCACGACGGTCGACGCTGCGTTCGCGCGCGCCGCGCAATCGAACGGGCCGCTCTTCGCTCTGGTCGCGAACGCAGGAATCGGCGGCGCAAATGCTGCGGGAGCGCACGATCGCTTCGACGAGATCGTCGCGACGAACGTAACCGGCACGTACTCGTGCTTGCGCGCGGCCGAAGCCCATCTCGCGAGTGGAGGGGAGCCGCGCCACCTCGTCGTGATCGCATCGATCCTCGCGCGCATCGGCGTGCCGGGCTACACCGGTTACTGCGCGTCGAAGGCTGCGCTGATGGGTCTCGTGCGCGCGCTCGCGGCCGAACTCGCGCCGAAGAGTGTGCAAGTCAACGCAGTGTGTCCCGGTTGGGTCGACACCGAGATGGCGCGCGAAGGGCTCGCAGGCATGGCCGCAGCGATGCACGTTGCGCTCGACGAGGCGAAGAAAATTGCAATGTCGGCCGTGCCCGCTGGTCGCATGAGTCAGCCCGACGAAATCGCTGGGCTGGTCGCGTGGCTCTTGTCGTCCGACGCGCGCGGCGTGACGGGGCAAGGACTCGACATGAACGGTGGAGCGTTCATGCACTGACGGGGTACGGAGCCTCGCTCCGCACCGGCTCACCCGATCGACATCAAGAACTCGGCGTTGACGCGCGTCTTCTTCATCTTCTGGATGAGCATCTCCATCGCTTCGACCGGATCCATCTCGTTCAGGACTTTGCGCAACATCCAGACGCGTTTGATCTCCTCGGGCGTGAAGAGCAACTCTTCCTTGCGCGTGCCGGAGCGATTGATGTCGATCGCGGGGAAGATGCGGCGGTCGGACAGGCGGCGATCGAGCACGAGTTCCATGTTGCCCGTGCCTTTGAACTCTTCGAAGATCAGGTCGTCCATCTTCGAGCCCGTCTCGATCAGAGCCGTGCCGAGGATCGTGAGCGAGCCGCCGTTTTCCGTGTTGCGTGCGGCACCGAAGAACTTCTTCGGGAATTGAAGCGCGCTCGCTTCCATACCGCCCGAGAGCAGCTTGCCGTTGCTCGGCGCTTCGATGTTCGCAGCGCGCGCGAGACGCGTGATCGAGTCCAGGAGGATGACCACGTCCTCACCGGCTTCGACGAGACACTTGGCCTTGTGCATCACCATCTCGGCGACTTGCAGGTGGCGCGCGGCCGGTTCGTCGAAAGTGGAACTGACGATTTCGCGCTTGCCGATCGGCAGCATGCGCTCGAAGTCGGTGACTTCCTCGGGACGCTCGTCGACGAGCAATACGATCAAGTGCGCGTCCGGCGCTTTCGCGACGATCGATTTCGCGAGCATCTGCAGCAAGATCGTCTTGCCCGTGCGCGGCGGCGCGACGATCAAGCCCCGCTGACCGCGACCGATCGGCGTGATCAAGTCGACGATGCGCATCTCGAGCGGGTTCTCGACCGTGCCCTCGATGACGATGCGTTTCTCCGGGTAGAGCGGCACCAATTCCTTGAACGGTGCGCGCGTCTTCGCCTTCTCGGGTTCGTTGAAGTCGATGGTGTCGACGTCGGTCAGCGCGAAGTAGCGCTCGCCCTCGCGCGGCGCGCGCAAGCGACCCTTGAGCGTCATGCCTTGCTGCAAAGCGAACCTGTGCACGACCGACTGCGGAACGACGACATCGTCGGCAGCCGGCAAGTAGTCGTACTCGGCCGAGCGCAAGAAACCGTGGCCTTCTTGCGTCGTGTACACGCCCTCGACGACGACCGACACGTGTGCGCGCAGACGCTGCGCCGTGATCTCCCAGATCAGATCGCGCCGGTTGCGCACGTCGGGAACGTCGACGTGCTCGGCTTCGGCGACTTCGTGCAGCTCGGCCAAGTTCATGCGCTGCAGCTCGATCAAGTTCTGCGAGTCGCTCTTCTTGCGCTTCGCCGGCGTGCTGCCGAGCGATTCGTCCAGCGCCGCGCGCTCGTCCTCCGACAGATCGGCTGGCAATCCAGCGACGTCGATCGGAGGCAACTCGAGTGTCGCCGTACCGCCGCCCGGCCGGAACGGACGGAAGCCGCCGGCCCCGCCGCCACCCTGGCCTTGGTTCTGCGACTGTTGGCCGTACTTTTGGAACTTGTGCTTGAAGCGCTTCTTCACGTCGGAATTTCTTGTCCTCGAGGGGTCCCGAGGAGCGAGAGGGGAGAGGGATCTTGTGTCGCGGTCGGTTCAGTGGGCGAGCGTGACGCTCGTCGAACTGTGTGTGGGGAGGGCCGTGTCATCGGCAAGCCGTGTGTTCATCGATCTCGGCGCGAGCGACCTGCGATCGCACGCAGGGTCGACGCGACCGCGGCCTCGAGCTCGTCACGTGTGCCGTCGTTCGCGAGCACGTGATCGGCGCGCGCGCGCTTCTCGGCCAGAGACATTTGAACTCGTTCGCGCCGCGCGACCTCGCCGCTCGCCCAACCGCGCCCGCTCACCGCGCGACGGTCGCGCAGGCTCGGGTCGGCGTCCACGAACACGAGCGCGTCGCATTCCGCCACCAAGCGGTGTTGCGCGTCGTTTTCGAGGAGAAGGGGCACGTCGAGGACGATGCAGGGAACGCCGCGCGCACGCGCCGCTGCGAGTTCGCCTCGTATGGTGGCACGGATCCGCGGGTGGGTAAAGCTCTCGAGCTTGGAACGCGCGTCCGCCGACCCGAACACGAGCCGACCGAGCTGTTCACGGTCGACCGAACCGTCGCTGTGCAAGATCGCCGGCCCAAATGCGCTCGCCAGCGCCGCCTGCGTCACACCGTCCGACAGCACCGAGCGCGCGATCTGATCGGCGTCGATCACGACACCGCTGGCACCCGCGAGGAGCCGCGCGACAGCCGATTTCCCCGACGCGATGCCGCCGAGGACGCCGAGGACGAGCGGGCGATGGGGACGACTTTCCAATGCCAGGGGAGTTCTTGTGTGTGGGGACGAGCGCGGCCGGGAACTTCGGGAGAGTCTCAGTGAAACCACCCGCAACGAGCCGGGTAGAGCGCACTGTTCTGGAGAATGGACCCGGTCGACCCATCCGTTTCGTGCGTCGCAAGACGCCGCGCGGATGGGCCGACTTGCGGGTCTTCTCGTGCGTCGTTCGGTGAGTGCTGGAACCAGGTTACGTCGCGCGCAGTGCGCGGCAAGCGGATGCCTGAAAACGCTTGCCCGCGCCGGTTCGCTTCGGGTATCACCTGGCCCCCCAGCAGGAGCGGATGTAGCCGTTCTCACGCTGGACGATCCTCCCCCCCCCCAAAAAACCGTGTTGTTATCGCCGCGCTCGACCCTCGAGCGCGTCCTGCTCGAAAGAGTCGCGCAGGGAAGGAACTAGGAATGAAGACTTCCGTTCGTGGCATGGCCAAGGTCAGCGTTGTCTGGACCATCATCGTCCTCGTCGCCTTCTTGGTCTCCATCGTGGCCTTCTTCCTCGTCGGCGGTGAGCTCGAGAACACGAAGCTCTCGCTCACGGCGGCCACGAAGCAGGCCGAGGAGCTGAAAACCAAGACCGCCGGCGACTCGGCCGTCATCGTCGGGATCTCGGAGATCCTCGGCTTCAACGGCACCGGCACGCGCAGCGACCCGGCTCTGGCTGCGGCCAAGCTCACCCAGATCAAGGCCGAGAGCGCGGACGTCGTGCCCGCCAGCACGATGACGTTCGAAGGGGTGGTCCCGCTCTTCCAGCAGGCGCTCAAATCCTCGCGCGACCGCGCTCAGGAATTGCAAGCCCAAGTCGCGACGAAGTCGGGCGAGCTCGAGAGCTTGCAGAACTCGCTGCGCACGACGACGGCGGACAGCGAAAAACAACTCGCCGACCTGCGTCGCCAACTGGTCGACAAGGACTCGCAACTTTCCAGCACGCAACAGGGCTACGAAGCGCAGGTCGCGGGCTTGCGCGAGAGTCTCAAGACGGCCAACTCGCTCGTGACCGAAGCGAACAGCACGATTTCGTCCAAGGACCGCGCCTTCGCCGACCAAGCTCAAGGTCAGCTGACGCGCATGAACGAACTCGCGCGCAAGCTCAACCCCATCGTCAAGGAGCCGCAAGCGGCCGACGGCAAGGTGCTCGCTGTCTCGAAGGACCTGAACCTGGGTTGGATCAACCTCGGTGCCAAGAATCGCCTGCCGCGCGGCGCGCGCTTCACGGTCGTTTCGGGCGTGCAAGGCTCGACGCGCGTCAAAGCCCTGGCCGAAGTGACCCGCGTCGACGGCGACATGGCCGAAGTCGCGTTCAGCGATCAGCGCGATCCCTTCGATCCGCCCTCGAGCGGCGACGTCGTCTTCAATCCGGTCTACGACCCGACGGGCGAGCGCAGCGTGCTCCTCGTGGGCGCGTTCTCGGGTCAGTACGGTGAAGACCAACTCAAGGGACTGCTCGCGGGCATGGGTATCAGCGTGCAGAAGAAGCTGGACGCTTCGACCGATTTCATGATCGTCGGCTCGGAAATGTACGTGGACGAGAACAAGCAGCCGGTCGAGACCCCGATCCAGCCGAGCGACTTGCCGATGTACAAGGAAGCCGTGGCTCAGGGCGTGCAGATCGTCCTCCTGAAGGACTTGCGCGACTACTTCCGCTTCTAGTCGGAAGTCGCGCCGCTGCGGCGACGCGCGCCGAATGAGTTTCTGATGGAGGGGCGCGGCCCCTCCATCTTTGTTTTGGCCAGTCGGTTTTTTTTTGGCCAGTCGGCTTTTTTTGGCCCAGTCGGCCTTTTCGCACAGACGACGGCGGCACGCGCGTCGCCCGAGTTTTTCTAGAAGCCTTGGGACCTCGTCCGCGGTTTCATACGCATCGCGCGCTCCGCCTCCACTGCATGCCCGATCAACAGGATCCCCTCGAAGGTTCGCGGATGACCCTCGGGGGTCACTTGGCGGAACTGCAGAAGCGCTTGTTTCGCAGCGTGCTCGTGCTCGCGATCGCGTTCGGCGGCGCGTGGTGGTTCAAGGAGTACCTCGTCGACCAAGTGATGTGGCCGCTGCGCACGTCGGTCGAGCGCATCAACGCGGAATTGGTCGAGCGCTACGAACTGGATCTTGCGGCGCATCCGGAAGTCCCGCGCACGCGCTACTTCCGAACCGACAAACCCGAGGACAAAGAACTGCGCGAGCCGCTCGAAGCGCGACCGACTGCTTTGAACATCGGTGATCCGTTCTTCTTCGCGCTGAACGTCTCGATCTACTTCGCGTGCTTTTTCGCAGGACCGTTCGTTCTGTGGCAGATCTGGCAGTTCATCGCCGCTGGTCTGTACTCGCGCGAAAAACGCCTGGTCTACCTGTACTTCCCCTTCAGCATTCTCTTGTTCCTCGCGGGTGTGATGTTCTGCTTCCTGTGGATCGTCCCGACGGGCATGTACTACCTGTCGCAGACCCTGCCAGTCGAGCAAGTGCGCATGCAGCTCAGCTTGAACGGCTACTTCGAGTTCCTCTCGACGATGTGTCTCGCTATGGGCGCGATGTTCCAACTGCCGCTCGTGATGATCTTCCTGTCGTCGATCGGCTTGATCGAGCCGCGCACGTACGCTCGCTACCGACCGCACTTCTTGATCGGAGCGTTGTTCGTCGCCGGAGTCATCACGCCGGGACCCGATTGGATCAGCCAAGTGCTCATGACGGCCCCGATCTACGTCTTGTACGAAGTCGGCATCATCATCGCGCGTTGGCGCGCGCGGCCGCGCCGTCATCCTGAAGCGGGGGCAGCGTGAGCAAGTCTGCGCGTGATCGCGCGGTGGCTCTCGTCGCGACCGGCGACGAACTCGTGTTCGGTAGTCAAGTCGACACGAATTCCAGCGCGATCGCGCGGCGCTTGCTCGACATCGGATACGAACCGCGGCGCTTCGTGATCCTCGGCGACGACGAGGACGGACTCGTGCACGAGCTGTTGGAATTGGCGGCGTCGCACTGCGTGATCCTCGTGACGGGCGGGCTCGGACCGACGCTCGACGACGTGACGCGGCATGCTTGCGCGCGCGCCGCCGGTGTCGACCTCGCGACCGATGCTCGCGTGCTGCGTGAATTGAAGGCACTCTTCGAGAGCCGCCACCGGCCGTTCGCGCAGTCGAACGAACGCCAAGCGCTCTTTCCGAGCGGCGCAGAAGTGCTGCCGAACCCGCACGGAACCGCGGCCGGATTCTGCGTCGAAGTCGCTGGCGCGCTCGTGTTCGCGCTGCCGGGTCCGCCGCGGGAAATGTTGCCGATGCTCGAGACGCTCGTCTTGCCGCGTCTCGCGAGTTTGTCCGACGCGAACGCAGCGTTCGAGCGGCGCACGTTCTACTTGCTGGGCTTGTCGGAGAGCACGTTCGCCGACATGTGCGGCACGTGGATGGCGCGCGAGGCGAATCCGTTGATCGGCGTGACTGCGCGACACGGTGTGTTGTCGGTGACGTTGCGCGCGCACGCGCCGACGGTCGGCTCGGCACGCGAACTCGTCGAAGAACGCAGTCGCGCAGTGCGCGAGCGTTTCGGCGAGTGGCTCTTCAGTGAGAAGACGCCCGAGCCGGGTGTCGCGCTCGGCGAAGTGCTCTTGCAGCGTTCGCTGAAAGTCGCCGTCGCCGAATCGTGCACGGGCGGGCTGGTCGCCGAAAAATTGACGCGCGTGCCGGGTATCAGCGCCGTCTTCGAGCGCGGCTTCGTCACGTACTCGAACCAGGCCAAGATCGAAGAATTGGGCGTCGAGCCCGCGCTCATCGAACGTCACGGAGCCGTCAGCGCCGCCGTGGTCGAAGCCATGGCGCGTGGGGCCGCGCAACGCGCGTGCGTCGACTATTCCGTGGCCGTGACGGGAGTCGCCGGGCCGGGCGGCGGAAGCGAGGCGAAACCGGTCGGCCTGGTGTGGTTCGGCGTGCATTCCGCCGGCCACACAGCCAGCGTCGAGCGCCGTTTCGTCGTCCGCGACCGCCAGCTGATCCGCGAATTCGCGGCCAACACGGCCCTCGATCTATTGCGCCGCGCCTTGCCTCATTGACCGGCGCAGTCGGGGCCGATATCTTCTCCGCCCCAAGCGATCGCTACCCCGTGGTGTAATCGGTAACACAACAGTTTTTGGTACTGTTATTTCTGGTTCGAGTCCAGGCGGGGTAACCACCTCCCGAGTCTGTCGCGCGCGCGCGCGAAGACTGACGATGGCGGGAATCCGCACACACGTTTCACGTCTGTCGGAAACATGCGCATCCACTTCGCTCTGCTCGCGCTCTGCGCGCTCCTCTTCAGCACGACACCTCTAGGAGCCCAAGGGCTCGTTCAGATCTCGCTCAGCGGCGCGATCGATACCAGCGGTGGAGGGCGAATCGAGGTCGAGATCGCCACGTTCGATCCGAACGCGCCAGAGAAGCCCGTGCTCACGACGATGAAAGTACTGCTCGGCGAGAGCACATCGGCCGCGGATCTGGCAGTGCTCTTGACCAAGCGCCTCGAAGCGAACTTCGCCCGCGTGACGTCGCTCGGTGCGAACGCGCCGCAACGCGGGCCCGTGAACTTGTTCGTCGAGGGCGTCGTCAGCGTCGGATTGCGGCTCGGGAACGGGTTGAGCGGCAACGTCACCTTGTGCGAAGACCGCCCCATGAGCGTCCGCGTGTCACCGGGCGTGGAATCGAAACTCGGCGGCGTGCTCCGCGTCGTCGCGCTCACGCGTCAAGAGCACACCGGCGACAGTGGTCGCTTCCAAGTCGACGTGAATTTCGCCGATCGGAGCGAGCTCACCGATGTCGGTATGCGCGTCGTGCGCGCCGCGATCGCGATGGGATGGCCCGGTGAATTGAAAGGTCACGACACGTGGTGGCCGGCACCGATGACGGAGACGCAGCGCATCACATCGTGCAGTGTCGAGCTCAGGTCGAATGCCGATTGGCGCTTGGACGTGGCGCTCGCTCCGCGCTGAGTACGGTATCCGGTACTTTTCTTCCCGATTCGGCACAGTCTCGACGCGGAATTGCGCAGCGGTATTTCGGCGCCGAATCGGAAAGAAAAGTACCGGGTACCGTACTCAGCGCTTCTCCACGAACTCGCGACTGACGTAGCGCTTGCCCAACTCACGTGCGGCGATCCGCTCGCGCTCGTCGGGCACGCCGGCTTCGAGTGTGACGCCGAAAGCGGCGGCGAAACTCGCTTTCACGGCTTCCGCCAACGCATGTACGTCGATCGTCTGCGTGCTCGCACGCAACGTCGCGATGTCGCCTTCGAGCTTCGACGTCCCGATCTTGATGGAACCGTGATGCAGCACGCGACCTTGCGTGCGTCGCTGCGCCGAACCGACACCTTTGCGATCGTTCCACACGATGTCGAGATCGGTCGAGTGGTGGAAACACATGCCCGTGCCGTTCTGATCCGACGCGAGTGAGCGTTTGCCGCGCATTTCGGCTGCGACGCCGAAGACCGCGAGCGCACTGCACAGGCCTGAGTGAATTCGAACGTACGAATCCGCGATTGGGCCTGAGTACAGCGCGTGATCCGCTGCGGTCGAGATCGAGAACGTCAGCTCGTCGACATGATGGATCGCACCACCGCCGGTGATGCGCCGAACGATCGCTTTCGCCTCAGCGTGTCCGGGAACGTCCGCGAGCTTCTGGAAATACCCGAGCGACAACGTGTCCGGCTTCCAGGTGTAAAAGCGCAACGTCGTGAGCGCGTCCGACGAATGCGTGAGCGCTTCGTCTAGCCCCATGTTGAAAGCGGGGTCCGCACCCCACGTCGTGATCACTCGCCAGGTTTCCATCAGGCCGAGCGGTGCTGGACATGCACCACCCGCTTTCTGTCGTGCGACGAACCGTGCACACCACTCGAGTTTTCGATCGCCGATCGCTTCACGCGTAGCTGTCTAGCGGCGGACACGCGCACACCAAGTTGCGATCGCCGTACGCGTTGTCGATCCGCGCGGTCGCCGGCCAGAACTTGTGCGCCTTCGTCCACGGAGCCGGAAAAGCCGCTTCTTCGCGCGAATAGCGGTGCGTCCACGTGTCAGCACAGACGACGTCCATCGTGTGCGGAGCGTTCTTGAGCGGATTGTCCGCTCGATCGAGCTCGCCCTTCTCGACACGAAAAATCTCGTGACGAATCGCGATCAACGCGTCGCAGAAACGATCGAGCTCGGCGAGCGATTCACTCTCGGTCGGCTCGATCATGAGGGTGCCTGCGACAGGCCAACTCATCGTCGGAGCATGGAAGCCGTAATCCATCAAGCGCTTCGCGATGTCCTCGACTTCGATGCCCGCTGATTTCAATCCGCGGCAGTCGATGATGCATTCGTGCGCGACCAGGCCGCCGACGCCCGTGTAGAGGATCGGGTAGTGCGGTGCGAGTCGCTTCGCGACGTAGTTCGCGTTCAAGATCGCGACCTGCGTCGCTTTCTTCAGCCCTGCTCCGCCCATCATCGCGATGTACATCCACGAGATCGGCAGGATGCTCGCGCTGCCCCACGGTGCTGACGAGATCGAGCCGATCGCGTGTTGACCGCCAGTCTTGACGAGCGGATGTCCCGGCAAGAACGGCGCGAGTTGCTTCGCGACACAGATCGGACCCATGCCCGGCCCGCCGCCGCCGTGCGGGATGCAGAACGTCTTGTGCAAGTTCAGGTGACACACGTCCGCGCCGATGTCGCCCGGTCGCGTGAGGCCGACTTGCGCATTCATGTTCGCGCCGTCCATGTAGACCTGACCACCGTGCGCGTGCACGAGCTTGCAGATCTCCTTCACCGTCGACTCGAAGACGCCGTGCGTGCTCGGATACGTGATCATGAGCGCGGCCAAGTTCGCACTGTTCGCTTCGATCTTGGCGCGCATGTCCGTCATGTCGATGTTGCCTTGGTCGTCACACTCGACGACCACGACTTTCATGCCTGCCATTACCGCCGACGCCGGATTCGTGCCGTGCGCCGAGTGGGGGATCAAGCACACGTTGCGCTGCGGAGCGCCGCGATCCTGGTGGTAGGCGCGGATCACTTGCAGGCCCGCGTACTCGCCCGCCGAACCGGCGTTCGGTTGCAAGGAAACAGCGTGAAAGCCGGTGATTTCGGCGAGCCAGAGCTCGAGGTCGGCGAACAACTTCTGGTAGCCGCTCGTTTGCGAAACGGGGGCGAAGGGGTGGATCTTGCCGAAGCCCGGGTACGTGATCGGCAGCATTTCGGCCGCCGCGTTCAGCTTCATCGTGCACGAGCCGAGCGCGATCATCGACGTGGTGAGCGACAGGTCGCGGCTCATCAAGCGATGCAGGTAGCGCATCATCTCCGTCTCGGAGTGGTACGTGTTGAAGACCGGGTGCTGCAGGTACGTGCTCTTGCGCGCGAGCGCGCCGAACGCGAGCGGTTGCGTGTCGACGGCCAGCGCTTCGACCGATGCGATGTCGAACTTCTTGCCGGTGAAAACGGCGAGCAAGTCAGCGAGATCCTGCGTCGTCGTCGTTTCAGAGAGCGACACTCCGACGCCGTCGTCGTAGCCGCGCAGGTTGATGCGCTTGGATTCAGCAGCGGCCTTCAAGCGTGACGCGTCGCCGGCGTTCATGTCGATGCGCAACGTGTCGAAGAAGAGCCCGGCGCGCACACGCTTCTGCTCGCGGCGCAGGCCCTCGGCGAGCGTCGCTGTCATGTGGTGGACGCGATCGGCGATGCGGCGCAACCCGACAGGTCCGTGGTAGACGCCGTACGAGCCGGCGATCACTGCGAGCAGCACTTGGGCCGTGCAGATGTTGCTCGTCGCTTTCTCGCGGCGGATGTGTTGTTCGCGCGTCTGCAGAGCGAGGCGCAGCGCGCGCTTTCCGCGCTTGTCGACGGACACGCCGACCAAACGACCGGGGAGTGAGCGCTTGTACGCTTCCTTCGTCGCCAAGTACGCCGCGTGCGGACCGCCGTAGCCGAGCGGCACGCCGAAGCGCTGAGAATTGCCGACGGCGATGTCGGCGCCGAAGTGCCCGGGCGCTTCGAGCACGCACAACGCGAGCAGATCGGCAGCCACCGTGACGAGCGCATGCGCCGTGTGCGCGCGCTCACAAAAGCCCTTGAAATCCCGCACGATTCCGTCGGTCGACGGATACTGCACGAGCGCGCCGAAGACTTTCGTCGTTGCGAAATCGAACGTCAGCGGATCACCGACGACGATCTCGATGCCCAGCGGCAACGCGCGTTGGCGCACGACGTCGATCGTCTGCGGATGACAGTCGGCAGCGACGAAATACGCGTGAACCGACTTGTCCTTCGCGACGTCGAACGCGAGCGACATCGCCTCGGCCGCGGCCGTACCTTCGTCGAGCATCGACGCATTCGCGATCTCGAGCCCGGTCAGATCCATGATCATCGTCTGGAAGTTGAGCAGCGCTTCCAGCCGACCCTGGCTGATCTCGGGTTGGTAGGGCGTGTACTGCGTGTACCAGCCCGGGTTCTCGAGGATGTTGCGCACGAGCACGGGCGGCGAAACCGTGTCGCTGTAACCGAGTCCGAGGAACGAGCGCCACACCGGATTCGCGGCGGCGAGTTGACCGATCTCCGCGAGGGCGTCGCGTTCGCTTTTTCCCGCAGGAATCGCCAACTCGCGTCCGAGCTGGATCTCCTGCGGTACTGCAGCGAAGGACAGCGCGTCGAGCGACCCGTACCCGAGCGTCGCGAGCATCCGCGCGACGTCGGCGTCGGCCGGCCCGATGTGGCGTGTCTCGAAAAGGTCTTGTTCGAACACAGGGGAACGCTCGTGCATGACGGGAGCTTTCAGGTCGCGCTGAGGCTGGATCTCGGTTTCAGGACGCACGGATGTCGCGGCATCGTTGCGTCCACTCGTGCGGTCGCTCATGACGATCAGTGAGCCTTCTCGGAGAGGAACTTCTCGTACGCCTTCACGTCCATCAGCTTGTCGATGCCCTTCGTCTCGGGGCGGATGCGGATCAACCAGCCTTCCTTCCACGGGTCCTTCGAGAGCACTTCGAGGTGCTCTTCGATCGACGTGTTGATCTCGACGACCTCGCCCGCGACGGGACTGTTCAGATCGGCGACGGCCTTGACGGACTCGATTTCACCGAAGGTTTCGCCTGCTTTCAGCATGCGGCCGACCTCGGGCAAGTCGCAGTACACGAGATCGCCTTCGTTGCCGTTCGACAACTCCTGGACGGCGAAATCGGTAATGCCGACGATCATCGTGTCGCCGTCGATCTTGACCCACTCGTGCGTCTCGAGGTAACGGCGGTCTTCGGGACGTGAGTTCTTGGAGCGTGCTTCAGCCATGTGAGATTCTCGCTTCGTTTGAGGTTTTCGTGATCACTTGCGTGTGCGTGAGAAGAAAGGCAGCGCGCAGAACGTCGCTGCTTGGCGCTTGCCCTTGATGTCGAGCTCGACTTTGTCACCGGGCTTGCCGTGCGTCGTCGGCACGTAGCACGTGCCGATATTGGCCTTCACCGTCGGCGAAACCGAACCCGACACGACGTAGCCGAGCTTCGTTCGTCCGTCGTAGAGCTCGTAGCCTTGGCGCGGAACGCGCGGGCCGTCGGTCTGGATGCCGACCAGGTGCCGCGACTTCTTCTGCGCGACTTTTTCGAGCGCAGCACGGCCGACCCAGTCGCCTTTCTCAGGCTTGAACGACACGCCGAACTCGAGCCCGGCTTCGATCGGATTGTGCGTCGCGTCGATCTCGTGACCGTAGAGCGGCATGCCGGCTTCGAGTCGCAGCGTGTCGCGCGCGCCGAGGCCGATGGGCTTCAGTCCGTGTTTCGCTCCGTGCGCGAGGCACTCGTTCCAGATGCGCACGACGTCGTTTTTCGGCACGTACAGCTCGAAACCGTCCTCGCCGGTGTAGCCGGTGCGCGACACGCGCATGTTCGCGATCTTCGACACGGTGCCGAAGCCGAACTTGTAGTAACCGATCGACGCGAGATCGAGTGAGCTCGTCATCTCCTGCAGCACGGCTTGGCTCGCTTGTCCTTGCAGCGCGATCATGCCGAGTTCGTCGGTCTGGTCTTCGATCTTGACGTCGAAGCCGCGGGCGTGTTCGCGCATCCACGCCAAGTCGACGTCGGTGTTCGAAGCGTTGACGACGAGGAACACTTCGTCCGCGCCGCGGTAGACGAGCAAGTCGTCGATGGGGTTGCCGTCCGCGCGACAAAAGAGCGAGTAGCGGATCGCACCGAGCGGAATCTTGGCCACGAAATTGGTGCAGATCGTGTCGAGGTAGCGCTCGCGATCCTTGCCCGTGACACGCACGCGACCCATGTGCGAGAGGTCGAAGAGTCCCGCCTTCGTGCGCACGGTCACGACCTCGTCGAGGATCGGTCCGTACTGAACCGGCATGTTCCAGCCGCCGAACTCGACCATTTTGGCGGAGAGCTTCTGATGCGCTTCGGCGAGCGGGGTTTGTTTCATCGTCGGGGACTTTCGCTTTGGAAAAACGACAGGGGCGCAGCGGTCGAGCCGTTGCGCCCCTGTCCGATTCGTGCGCGAGCTGTGGATCAGCCCGCACCGTGTTCAGGTTCTGCCCGACGCGCGAGTCCTTTGGGCCTGAGAGTTTCGCGCTGTTCGGCGCTTGCCCCTTCGGCGTCCGTTCAGCCTGAATTCAGGCCGTTTGGAGCTCTCCCCGCGGTCGGAGAAACGAGTTGTAGGGCGTGACTCTAGTGAAGCTCGCGCACTTCGCCAAGATCTCGCACCGAAGTCGGGGCCGAAGCGCGGATCGCGGTGTACGTTTCTCGGTGAGAACCCCGCTCACCACGCCCATTCGGGCCCTGCTCTTGGTCTTTTCGTCCGCCGTTTGCGTCACCCAGGCGTGCGCGGACGACCCGTTCCAGCCCGGGCTGCGCTGGCGCGCGACGCCGAACGCAGCGCTGCCGGCGGTACCGAAGAGCGCGACGTTCGCGATGGACGCGAATTTCGTGTTCACGATTTCCAACGGACCCTTCACGCGCCTGCAGTTGTTCAGTGCCTTCCAAGACGGATTGGTGCCGGCCCCGCTCGCGAGCTTCACGCCGACGAATACGACCGGAGCGCTGGCCGTCGCGAGTGCGGACTCGATCGACGCGCTGTTCGCGCTCACCCAAGTTCTCGCACCGGACAGCACACATCGTGCGACGCTCGTGTCGCGTTACTCAGCCATCGCGGCGGCGGCGAACGGAAACCTGAGCGCCCTGTGGACTTTCGATTCGGGGATTCGTGCGAACGGGCCGGCGCGATTGGGTTGCGACGCAGCTGGCACGCGCGTGTTCGTCGCGAATTGGAATGGTCCGACGCCGGAAGTGCGCTTCGACGTGCTCGATGCGACGACGGGAGCCTCACTCGCGAACACGATGATCTTCGCTGCGGCCTTGAACGAAATGAACGTTGCTGCCGACGGCACACGCATCGCGCTCGGCTTGGGACGCAGCGTGTGGATCGTCGACGGAAATGCGAACCTGCGGCATCAAGAGATCGTTCCGCTCGCCACATCGGGGTTGTCCTTGTCGGGCGACGGTGCCGTAGCCGCGATCGGTGGAACACGCGTCCGTGTGCTCATCGAGACGGCGACCACCTATGTTCCAGCGTTCGAAGTGAGCGGAAACCTCGGTGAAGTCGCCACTCGTGTCGCCTTGTCGCGCGATGCCCGCACGCTCGCGATCGGTTGGTGGAATGCGACCAACGGAGTCGACGCCCGCTTCGAGATCATCGACGTGGCGACGCAAACGCGCTTGTTCCAGCGCCAACTCACGGGGGTCGTCGGCGGACTCCAGAATGCGCCCGAAATCGTGCGCGTCACACCGAACGGCGAACGAGCCGCGTTGGGCGCGTGGGGCGATGGCACGAATGCGCCCGAAATTCTGCTCTACGATCGTGCGACGAATTCGATTCGGCTCGAAGCCGACACGCTCGGGAGTGTCTTCGCGCTCGACCTCGATCGGCAGGGCACGAAGCTCAGCGTCGGAGTCAAAGGCGCTCACGCGAATCAGTTCGCCGCGAGTGGTGAATTCCGCCTGCACGACACGGGCGAGTCGGACACGACTGTGCTGAAAGCTCCGCGACCTGCTTCGACGATGGACGTGGCGGCGAAGAAGACGGGCGCGAGTGTGGTGGCGTTTCTCTCCGGTCCGCGCGCGCTGTTTCCGAGCACGATTCCAGGCGTTCCCGGCGTACTGGCGCTCGATCGTTCGCAATTGATCCTCGTCCGTCGTCCAGCCGACGCAACCGGTCGGGCGGACCTGACGGTCGTGATTCCGAACGATCCGCTCCTGATTGGAACCTATCGCCATTTGCAGTCGGCGTTCCTGATCAATGGCTCGTGGACGTTGGGCGCGAGCGTGGTCGACGTGCTGGTGCACTGAACCGGCTCGACGTACTCGATATTCATCTGGCGAGTCGACGACGATTCACCTGAGCGGACGCAGCGCTTTCGCCACCCGAGTACAACGGTCGCTACGCGCAGCCTCAGCGGACGAACGCAGCGCTTTCGGCACGATCCTCGATTCGTCACCCGATCCAGGTCTCTGGAACGGGCGCATACGTTCCGAGCAACTCAGCACGCTTATTCGCCACGCCCAGCTTCACCGGAACTGACGTTTCCATTCCGACACGAAGCCACACTTGGTCGCCGGGCCAGCACACTTGGCCGCCACGCCCAGCTTCACCGGAACTGACGTTTCCATTCCGACACGAAGCCGCACTTGGTCGCCGGGCCAG
>JAWXBU010000120.1:0-6743 GCA_034440255.1 Planctomycetota bacterium
GCCGACATCGCGATGGGTTCGGGGCACTTCCTCGTCGCCGCGATCGACCACATCGAGAAGGCGTTCTCGGGCTACCTCGCGCGACGCAAACTGCCGATCGTGATGGCGGAACTCGCGACGCTTCGCGCGGCGGCCGTCACCGCGCTCGGTTCGCTCGCCGAACAAGTCGAGATCGAGGACACGCAGCTCCTGCGCCGCTTGATCGCGCGTCGCTGCATCTACGGCGTCGACGTCAACCCGACGTCGGTCCAACTCGCGCGCCTCGCCGTCTGGGTTCACACGTTCGTTCCGGGACTTCCGCTATCGCTCCTCGACCACGGCCTCGTCACCGGCAACTCGCTCGTCGGGATCGGTCGCCTCGACGAAGTGAAGAACGCCATCGAGGAAGAGAGCCTGCCGCTCTTCCCGATCGACGCCACCTACCTGCTCGGTGCTGCGTCCGAGCCGTTGAAGAGACTCGCGCGCCTCGCCGACGCGACGCCGTCGGATCTCGCGCGTGCACGCAAGGCACGCGCCGATGCGATCGAAGCTGTCGCGCCCGCGTCCGCGCTGTGCGACTTGGTCACCGCATCGCGCATCACCGGAGACAAGCGCCTGCCGAAGCTCGACGGGTGGGAGCAGATCAAGACCGAGATCCTCGGATCGCTCGAATGGGCAGCCGCCAAGCGCAGCCTGGAGCACCTCCAGCCATTCCACTTCCCCATCGCGTTCCCCGAGGTCTTCCTACGGTTGCGTCCTGGGTTCGACGTGATCGTCGGAAATCCTCCGTGGCAGGAGGCGACGGTCGAGGAGGATGCGTTCTGGGCGCGCCACACTCCCGGCCTGCGGTCGCTGCCCCAGCGTGAGCAGGAAGCGGCGAAGTCCAAGCTCCGTCGCGAGCGGCCCGATCTCGTCGCCGCGTACGAGCGCGAGATCGGCAGCGCGAACGCGCTTCGCGCCGCACTCGTCGCCGGTCAGTACCCCGGCATGGGCACAGGCGACCCCGACCTCTACAAGGCGTTTTGCTGGCGGTTCTGGAATCTTGTCGCCGACGATGGCGGTCGAGTTGGTGTCGTTCTTCCACGATCTGCTCTCGCAGCCAAGGGCACGGCACTGTTCCGCGAGGCGGTCTTCGTGAGTGCGGGTGACGTCAACATCACGACGTTGCTGAACACCGCAGGCTGGGTATTCGATGAGGCCGAGCACCGCTACACGATCGGGCTAGTCGTGCTCCTCAAGCGTCGCGCGGATCGGACTCCCGTCTCGCTTCGCGGTCCGTACCCGAACTTCGAGCGCTACGGTGCTGGGATGGTGCGCGAGCCCGCCGTGTTCTACGGCGACGACATCAAGAGCTGGAACGACACAGCGTCGCTTCCGCTGCTCCCGAGCGATGACTCGGTCGAGGTCTTCTCGCGCCTGCGCGCATCGCCGCGCCTGGACCTGAACGACGGGAAGTCGTGGCGCGTGCGTCCGTACCGCGAACTCGACGCAACGAACGACAAGCACTTGATGGACGTGGTCTCGGAGGACCAGCCGAGCGGATACTGGCCCGTCTACAAGGGCGAGTCCTTTGACATCTGGACGCCCGACACGGCCACGTACTATGCGTGGGCCAATCCGGGTACGGTTCTGTCGGCGATCCAGGACAGTCGCCAGCGATCAGGTCGAAACAAACGCTCCCCGTTCTCCGAATATGATGCTCGATGGCGCGGCGATGCCACGACGCTCCCATGCCACGGGCCTCGGATCGCGTTCCGCGACGTTACGCGCTCAACAGACACACGCACCATGCGGGTGGCATTGGTTCCCCCGAAGGTGTTCATCGCGAATCAAGCGCCCTTTCTCTTGTGGCCGCGAGGCGACCGACGAGACGAAGCCTTCCTCCTAGCCGTCCTCTCGTCGATCCCGTTGGACTGGTACACGCGACGCTTCGTCGAGACGCATGTCAGCTACTTCGTCCTCAACCCGCTTCCGATTCCCCGCGTTGCGCAATCGTCTGCACTGCATCGTCGAGCTGTCGCACTCGCTGGCCGCCTTGCGTGCCCGGACGCCCGCTTCGCCGACTGGGCGAAGTCCGTCGACGTCGAGTGCGGCCCGCTCCGCGACGACGTGAAGCAGGACATGATCCACGAACTCGACGCGGTCGTCGCGCACCTCTACGGCCTCGACGAGAAGCACCTCACCCACGTTTTCGAGACCTTCCACGAAGGCTGGAACTTCGAGCCCCGCTTGAAGGAGACCCGCAATCACTTCCGCGAGTGGAAGCGCAAGGCGACCTGACATGCACATCTCACGATCGTTCACCGATTCCGAGTCCGACGAGGTGCCTCACAACGACGCGCAGCGCCCCGCCGCCCACTTCCGCAGGTCCATCGCAAACAACAACCACCGCAAGGGAGGTGTGTCGTGATCCTGAAACGCTTCCGCATCTGCAACTACAAGATCATCGACGACACCCATTGGGTCCCGATAGATGCTCGCGTCACTGCGTTTGTCGGCAAGAACGAGGCGGGCAAGTCCTCCATCCTGCGGTCCTTGTGGAAGAGCAAGAACGTTGTCGAGAAGACCTTCGACAAGCTGCTCGACTATCCCCGTGACCGCTACGCAAAGGAGCGGAAAGATACGCAGGACGTTGCGTTCCTTGAGTTTGAGCTGAACGCCACGGAGACCGAAGCGCTTGCGGCTCAGTTTCCTGTGAGCGTCGCGGTGAAGCCCACGATGCTCACGTTCACGACGCGCTACAAGGGCGAGGAGAACACCGAGACCGTGGTCGCGTTCGAGGCCGACGTTGAGGAGCACTGTCAGATCCGCACCGATGAGGCTCGGTCGGTCATCGAGAAGATCGCGTCCGCCGTCGCCCTCGTTTCGGGAAGCGAGGACACCGCGAAGGCCCTCGCCGCCGCCCGCCAGCAACTCGTCCCCCTCACCCAACTGTGGGATGCGAAGGCGAGCCAGTCACTCACCGCCGCGAAGACCGCGTTTGCCCAGTGGGTCAATGCGGACGCGACACGCAGTGACACCGTCCTCCCCGAGAAGAAGCGGCTCGACGAGCTGATCGAGTTGGCGAAGCAGGGAGATCCATCGAGCAAGGCGCGGACGTGGGCGTTGGAGAATCGGCCCGCCTTCATTTACTTCGACAACTACGGACAGCTAGAGACCCGGATTCACCTGCCCGCGTACATGGGTCGCCGAACGACCCAAGACGAGAAGGTCAGGACTCAGACCGCGCTCTTCGAGAAGAGCAACCTAGATCCGCAAGAGGTGCTCAACCTGGGGCGTCAGCGCGACGGTGGCGAAACGGATGAGCAAGTGCGCCGCCGCAAGGACAAGCGAAGCGCGCTCTTGGATTCTGCCTCCTTCGGCCTCACGGGAGAGTGGGTCGAGTGGTGGGATGAGAAGCGGCACCGACTTCACTTCGACGCCGACGGAGAAGACCTCGTTCTCAAGGTATCCGACGAGCACAACGAGTTTCCGATCCCCTTCGAGGAACGGAGCCACGGCTTCCAGTGGTTCTTCTCCTTCTACCTCGTGTTCCTGGTTGAGTCGGCGAAGGCACACAAGGGGGCCATCCTGCTGCTCGACGAGCCGGGCCTTCACTTGCACCCCACGCTCCAGTACAAGCTCATCCGACTCTTCGACCGGATCTCGGAGACCAACCAGCTCCTCTACACGACACACCTTCCGTTCCTGGTCGATGGCGAACACCTCGAACGAGTGCGGACCGTCCACTTGGCCGGACCAAACCCTCAGAAGACCGTGGTCTCGAACGATGTCCGGCCAACGGGAGACCGGGACACGCTCTTCCCGCTCCAGGCTGCCCTCGGGTACTCGATTGCGCAGACCCTTTTCCTCGGGAAGCGATCCGTCATCGTCGAAGGCATCACCGACTACTGGATCATCAAGGCGCTCGACGCTGCCGTGGGTAGCGGTCGCGGTGCGATCGGGTTGCACCCCGACACGGTGCTCATTCCAACCGGAGGCACAAGCCGCCTCATGCCGCTCGCGTCGATCATGCTCGCGACGACGGGAGTCGGCGAGCGCAGGATGCTCGTGCTCCTCGACAGCGATGCGGCCGGGAGTAACGCCGCCCATCGTGTGACACGCGAACTCTTCGCGGATGACGAGTCTCGCGTGATGCTCCTTGCTCCTTCCCTCGGACTGGAGCACGCCACGATTGAGGACATAGTTCCTCGGTCCACCTACGTCGCTGCTCTCGGTGAGTGCGGTCACAACGTCAAGCTCAGTTCGGAAGAACTGAAAGCACCAACGACTATCGAGGCGGTCGAGAAGGCGTTCGTGCGGCTTGGCCTCGGGAAGCTAACGAAGGACCACAAGGCGGCCGCTGCGCTCAAGCTCATCGACGCATGGGGTAAGGACCCAAGCACGGTGCCCCAGGAAACGAGAGGGAAGGCCCTTGCGCTCTTCGCCGCCATCAACAAGCGCTTCGAGGAGACCCCGGCTACATGAGCCGAGTCGAGATCAGACCTGAGCTTCTCCGTTGGGCACTCGACCGCGCCGGTCTCGCGCCCCGAGACCTCGCGCGCCGGTTCCCCAAGTTTGACCTTTGGGAACGCGGCGAGCAGCGCCCGACGCTCAAGCAGGTCGAGGAGTTCGCGAAGGCCACCCACGCGCCGATCGGGTTCTTCTTCCTCGCCGCACCACCCGTCGAAGCCGTCCCCATCCCTGACTTCCGCACCATCGCCGACGAACGCCTGCGGCGGCCGAGTCCCGATCTACTCGACACCGTCTACCTCTGCCAGCAACGCCAGCACTGGTATCGCGACTTCTGCCGCTCGGTGGGCGACGCGCCCTGCCCGTTCGTCGGCTCCGTCCGCGTGTCCGACGACATCGTTGCGACTGCGGCGACCATCCGCAGCGCGCTCGACTTCGACCTCGACGAGCGGCGCGCGATGCCGACCTGGACCGATGCGCTACGCCGTTTCATCGAGCAGGCAGACGCGGTCGGCGTCATGGTCATGTGCAGCGGCGTCGTCCAGAACAACAACCGACGCCGCCTCGATCCCGAGGAGTTCCGTGGGTTCGCGCTGTCCGATGAGCTTGCTCCGCTCGTCTTCATCAACGGTGCGGATACGAAAGCGGCGCAGATGTTCACGCTCGCGCACGAGCTGGCTCACATCTGGCTCGGCCAGTCGGCTGTATCGGACGCGCAGGCGCTGCGCATCCCCGATCACCAAGTGGAACGGTGGTGCAACCGCGTCGCTGCCGAGTTGCTCGTACCCCTCGACGTTGTGCGCGCGGAACACCGGCGATCGGCGCGGCTACGCGATGAGGTCAGTCGGTTGGGGAAGCGCTTCAAGGTCAGCTCGCTCGTGGTGCTGCGGCGAATCCACGACGCGGGCGGGCTCACTCGCGAAGCCTTCTGGCAGGCGTACAAGGAAGAGGTCGATCGCCTGCGCGCGATCCCGAGGACGAGCGGCGGCGACTTCTACTTGACGATCGGAGCACGCGTGAGCAAGCGCTTCGCCCGAGCGTTGGTGGTGAGCACGCTCGAAGGACAGACATCCTTCACCGAGGCGTTCCGGTTGCTCGGCCTCAAGAAGATGACGACCTTCCACGATCTCGGGAGCAGCCTGGGGGTCGGCGTCTAATGGCCTACCTGCTCGACGCGGACGTGTTCATCCGCGCCAAAAACCTCCACTACGGTCTCGACTTCTGTCCGGCGTTCTGGGCGTGGCTCATCGACGAGAACGCGGCAGGCAGACTGTTCAGCATCGAGAAGGTCGGCGACGAGGTGCTCGCGGTGGCTGACGACCTGTCGGCCTGGGCAGGCGTTCGCGGGCCGGCGTTCTTCCTCCCACCGGATGCGACAGTGTTCCCGTCGTTGGCGGAGGTCAGCACCTGGGCCACTGGCCAGCGGTACGAGCAAGGTGCCGTGAACACATTTCTCCAGGTGGCCGACTACTACCTCGTCGCACAGGCACGCGCCGGACAACACGTGGTCGTCACGCACGAGATTCCGTCAGCGTCCACGCGCAAGATCAAGATCCCCGACGCCTGCATCGGCCTGGGCATCAAGTGCATGACGCCCTTCGAGATGCTCCGCAAGGAGCGTGCGCGCTTCGTATTGGAGGCACGCCCTTGAGCCGAGAGCCCGACAGCTCCCCCGAAGCTCCGGTGTTCGTTGACAACCGCGAGGGCAACACGCTCGCGCGCGCGATCTCGCGCCACATGGCGCAACTCCGGCAAGCGGGTCGCGTGCCCAGCGAGTTGTCCGTCGCCAGCGCGTACTTCAACCCGCAGGGGCTCGAACTCATCGCGCACGAGGCGCGGTACATCGTCAAGATCCGTCTGCTACTCGGCGTCGAGCCGCAGCCCGAGTCGATCCGCGCTCGGCGCGGGCCGTTCGATCCGAATGAACCCGAGTTCACCCGACGCCGTGTTCGCGAGGATCTCACACGACTTGAGAAGGGGCTGCGGCATGACCGCGACACCCTGCCCTTCCACGCCGACGACGATCGCGCCGTTCGCACGCTGCTCGACTTCCTGAAGTCAGGCCGCGTCGAGGTGCGGCGTTACGAACGCCACTTCCTCCACGCGAAGGCGTTCATCCTCCGTGGCGACGATCGCGGCGTGATCGTCGGCTCGTCGAACCTGACACGCGCGGGTCTCTCGACCAACCTCGAACTCAACCTCGGGCACTACGACGATCCGCTCGTCGGCCGCGTCGAGCAGTGGTTCGATCAGCTCTGGGACGAGGCCGTTCCGTTCGACCTCGCCGCGCTGTACGAGGAGCTGTTCGCCGA
>JAWXBU010000121.1:0-67215 GCA_034440255.1 Planctomycetota bacterium
CATCGGGGAAAAATTGCTCTGGCTCGGTACACTCACGATTCGACAGCCCGGTCCTGTCTACTCTTTACCGCCGATGAGCCGCGCACCCCATGAGCGCAAACCGCGACCAAACGACCACCACCTGGCGCATTTTCGGGCTTGAATTGGCGCTCGGCGAGCCTGAAGCGCTGGCACGCGAACGAGCTGCTCGCTCGATCGGTGTGGATCCGGCGCGCATGCGTGGCTTTCGATTCGTGCGCAAAGCGCTCGATGCGCGCAAGCGCGACGGACAGCGCAAGTTGAAGCACGTGCTGTGTGCGGACGTGATCGTCGATGCGTCGTTCCGCAGCGCGGCACTGGCTCGCGCCGAGCGTTCCGGCACTGCGCGCCGTGCTCCACCGGATGCAGAGCTCACGACTGGAACGATTCACGCGACTCTGCGCTCGACACCGACGCCGCACGTCGTCGTCGTCGGTTCCGGACCGGCGGGCCTGTTCGCCGCGCACGTGCTCGCGCGCGCTGGTATGCGCGTCACGATCGTCGACCGCGGTTCCCGCATCGACAAACGCGGCAGCGAATTGGTCGCGTTCCATCGTTCGCGCACGCCGAACCCCGAATCGAATCTGCTCTTCGGCGAAGGCGGCGCGGGCACGTACTCCGACGGCAAGATCTACACGCGCGTCGACGATCCGCTCGAGGTGCCCATCCTCGAAGAGATCGTCGCGTGCGGCGCGCAACCTGCGATTTTGTACGACTCGCGCGCGCACATCGGCACGGACCGCTTGCACGTGATCCTGCCGAAGCTGCGCGAGCGACTCGAAGCGCACGGATCCGCGTTCGTGTGGAACACGCGCGTCGACGGGCTCGTGCACGAAAACGGCCGCATCTCTGCGCTGAAAACGACTGCCGGCGAGCTCGGGTGCGACGCGGTTATCTTCGCGCCCGGACACTCGGCGCGCGACACGTGGGCGGCGTTACACGAACAAGGCGTCGCCTTCGAAGCGAAACCGTTCCAACTCGGCGTGCGCATCGAACACAGCCAAGAACTGGTGACGCGCGGACAATTCGGCGACGGTCCGGGCGTCGAGACGCTCGGCCCCGCGAGCTACGCGCTCGTCGCGAAGCCCGAGGACGGCGTGCTCGGGGCGCACTCCTTCTGCATGTGTCCCGGCGGTCGCATCGTCGCGAGCGTCAACGAAGCGGGCATGTTGTGCACGAACGGGATGAGCAATTCGACGCACAGTTCGCGCTACGCGAATGCTGCGATCGTGACGACGTTCGGTCCACGCGATTTCGGGACGCGTCCCTTCGACGGCGTCGAATTTCAGCGCGCGATCGAGCGCCGTTTCTTCGAGGCCGGCGGCGGCGATTATCGAGCTCCCGCTCAACGCGCAACTGACTTCCTCTCCGGCCGCGAATCGCGCGGTGAAATGCGCTCGAGCTTCGGGCTCGGCCTCGTCCCCGGTCGCATCGACGAACTGGTGCCGCCGACGTTGCGTGACGCACTGCGCCATGCGATCACACGTTTCGACCGCTCGATTCCCGGCTTCGCCGGCGACGAGGGGATCCTGGTCGGCATCGAATCGCGCAGCTCCGGCCCCGTGCAGATGCCGCGCGATCCGGCAACCAGGCGTGCCCGCGGCTTCACGAATTTCTATCCGGTGGGCGAGGGTGCCGGTTTCGCGGGCGGAATCATGAGCGCCGCGCTCGACGGAGCCCACTCTGCTCTCGCGCTCCTCGAACACGGGCTGATAGATTGACGCCATGCCCACGCCGAAGCGCGAATTGCCGAAGGAAGTCCCGCCCCGCAAGGTCACCACGAAGAGTCTGCAGGTGATGAAATCGCGCGGGGAGACGATCTCTGCGCTGACGGCGTACGACTTCACGATGGCGCAGTTGATCGACCTCGCCGGCGTCGACGTGATCCTCGTCGGCGATTCGGTCGCGATGGTGCTGCAAGGCAAAGAGACGACGGTCGCTGTGACGATGGAGCAGATGCTCTACCACGCGCAGCTCGTGTCAGGCGGTGTCGAGCGCGCGCTCATCGTCGGCGATCTGCCGTTCATGACGTACCAAGTGAATCCCGACGAAGCGTTGCGCAACGCCGGGCGCATGGTGAAGGAAGCTTCCGTCGAAGCGGTGAAGCTCGAGGGCGGCGAGCCGATTTGCGAAACAGTGCGGCGCATCGTCGAGGTCGGAATTCCCGTGATGGGGCACTTGGGTCTGACGCCGCAGTCGATTCACAAATTCGGCACGTACCAAGTGCGTGCGACGACGCCGGACGAGGCCGACGAAGTGCGCCGTGACGCGCGCGCGCTCGAACAAGCGGGGGCGTTCTCGATCGTGCTCGAGAAAGTTCCGGCGGCGCTCGCGACTGAAATCGCCAAGTCGCTGACGATCCCCGTGATCGGCATCGGCGCAGGAGCAGGTTGCGACGGGCAAATTTTGGTCACGCACGACATGCTCGGTCTCTACACGCGCTTCCATCCGCGTTTCGTGCGGCGCTACGCGCAGATCGCCGAAGAGATGACGTCGGCCTTCAAGCACTACGTGTCGGACGTGAAAGCGAAGTCCTTTCCGTCGAACAAAGAGAGCTACTGAGAAACGGGCCTCCAAGCCTGCATTTCCGGGCGTTTTCTTCAAGCCACTGGGTCGCGCGCGGTCGATGCAGTGCCCGTATGAGCACCGCCGTCATCTCCGAAGTCGACGAGAAGTGGGTTTCCGAAACGCTGCGCCGCACAGCCGCAGACTTGGCGATGTTGATCGACCGCCCGTTCGAAGTTCACACGCTGACAGCCGAGCGCGCCGACGTGCGCCCCGCGGCAAAAGGCGGCGTGCACATCTCGTTCAAGCTCGCGGTGCAACGCGGTCAGAGGATCGCGCACGGAGCGGTGCTCGTTCCGTTCCCTGAAGCCGTGTCGTTGGCCGCATGGCTCTCGATGATGGGTGACGACGAAGCGCGCAAGCGAGCGGCCGATACGCAGCTCGATCCCGCTATGAAAGACGGTTTGCTCGAGATCGGCAACTTCGTCGCGGGCGCGTGCGAAGCGGCTTGCAAGAGCCTCGGCATCACGGACGCGCGCGTCGTCTCAGAAGGCTGTCAAGGCGTGAAGCCGAGCGTGCGCCCGGCGTTCACGTACACGGACGGCGAAGAGCTGACTGTCGGTCGCGCCGATGCGCAGCTCGCGAACGGTCAGCCGTTCGAGCTGCTCGCGCTCTTGCCGGCGATGCCGGGTTGAGCGCCCACGACCTCAGGGCTTGTCCTTCAACTTCTTGAACAGGTTGCCCAGGTTCGTACCGATCGGCTTCGGCTCGTTCGCCTTCATCGCGGTATCGATCACGGCCGTGTCGACCGAATCTTCCGACCCGATCATCGCTCCACGCGCATCGAGGCGCGACAGCGCGATGCGTGAGCGCGACGGCTCGACCGACACGATGCGCACGGTCAACTTCTGACCCGGCTTCACGACGTCACCCGGGCGACGCACGCGATCCTTCGACAACTGACTGACGTGCACGAGGCCTTCGAGTCCCGGCTCGAGCTCGACGAACGCGCCGAATTCCATCAGACGTGTGACCGTGCCTTCGATGATCGAATCGACGGCGAAACGCTGTGCCGCATAGGCCCACGGATCCGGCTCGAGCTGCTTCATGCCGAGCCCGATGCGTTTTCCGCCGTCCTTGATCTCGAGGATCATCACGTCGACGGATTGACCCGGAGTCAGCACTTCCGAAGCACTCTCGATGCGCTTGCGCGACACGTTCGACACGTGCACCAAGCCTTCGACGCCGTTGCCGAGATCCACGAACGCCCCGAACGGTTCGACGCGCGTCACGCGGCCTTTGACCGTCTGGCCGCTCTGGAATTTGCCGACGAATTCCTTCCGCTCGCCTTCGCGTTCCGTTTCGAGCACGGTGCGGCGCGACAGCAGAATGCGCTTCTTCTCGCGATCCACTTCGAGCACTTCGCACGTCAAGATCTGCGTCAGGAACTGTGACAAGTTCTCTTCGCGCGAGAGCGAAATCTGGCTCGCCGGCATGAACGCGGCCAGCGGACCGACCTTCAGCTCGAGTCCTCCGGTGTTCACACCCGTGACCTTCGCTTTGACGATAGAACCCTTCTCGACGTCGCCCCACGCGGCCAAGACTTGCGCGTCTTTGCGCGACAGCTTCCACAGATCGTCCTCGCGACCGTGCAGCGTGAACTCGTGCACTTCGCCGACTTGCGGCGGCGTTTGGAATTCACGCAGCGAGATCACGCCTTGCATGCGTGGACCGATCTCGACGATCACGTCGTCACCGCTGATCCCGACGATCACGCCACGCTTTTGGTTACGACCGTCGCTCTTGTTGCGCGACGGCAAGTCGACCTCCTGCAGATTCATGCCGCCGAGCGCGGATTCGATCTCGGAATTCAGGGAGTCAGACTCGTTCGGGCGATCCTTCGACATGTGGGGCTTCGTGATGGGGGAGCGTGAGTGAGGAACTGTGAGCGAACAGGATAGCGTCGATCAGAGCCGCACGTACTCGTACTCGAACGACTGATCGTTCACACCCTTCGGCGGAGGCGCGATCCACCCGGCGATCTTGCCCTTCTGATGGCAGGGCACCATGAGCGACTTGACGTACGCCTTGTCTTCGGCGCTCGGCAGCCACGACGCGACGTTTTGCTGCCACGTGCGCTCGTCGATCAGGTTGCCTTGGAGATCGAACCGACCGGTCGCATAGTCGCCGATCTTGCGATTGAAGCGGCGGTGCGGAAGCGCGAATCGATACGGATTGCCGTACTTCTCGCAGACGCGATTCCAGTACTCGACCCCTTTGACGTTGTCCTTCACGTACGCGTCGCGCAGCACTTCGTTCATCGCATTGCGCAGCGCGACCTTCTCGTCGACGAGCTTGCCGTCGGTGAAGCGCGTCAACGCGTACTCTTGATCGAGGGCCGTGTGCTCTTCGAAGCGCTCTTCGTACGCGCGACCTTTCAGTCCCGCACCGAAGAAATTGGCCGAGTTCGAGGACACTTCCGCGCCGAACAAGTCCGTCGACGACGCCGACCAGAAGTTGATGTAGCGCTGGATGATCTCCATCGGGATCGCGCCGTACTGCTTCACGTCTTGGCCGGGATGTTCCTTCATCACTTGGCACGTGCGCTCGATCACGCGGCCCATGCCCGTCTGTCCGACGAACATGTGGTGCGCCTCTTCGGTCAGCATGAAGCGACACGTGCGCGCCAGCGGATCGAATCCCGATTCGGCCAACGTCAGCAGTTGGAACTTGCCGTCGCGGTCCGTGAACATCGTGAAGCAGAAGAACGACAGCCAGTCCTCGCACGGTTCGTTGAACGTCGAGAGGATGCGCGGGTGATCGGGATTTCCCGAGCGACGCTGCAACAGCTCTTCCGCTTCTTCGCGTCCGTCGCGACCGAAGTACGTGTGCAGCAGGTACACCATCGCCCACAGGTGGCGACCTTCCTCGACGTTCACTTGGAACAGGTTGCGCAGGTCGTAGAGCGAGGGCGCCGTGTGCCCGAGCAGACGCTGTTGTTCGACGCTGGCCGGTTCCGTGTCACCCTGAGTGACGATCAAACGCTTGAGCCAGTTGCGGTACTCGCCCGGCACTTCCTGCCACGCGTCCTGTCCCATGTGATCGCCGAAGCCGATCTTGCGGCCAGCCTGTTGCGGCTCGAGGAAGATGCCCCAGCGATAGTCGGGCATCTTGACGTGGCCGTAGTGCGCCCAACCGTCTTTGTCGACGCTGACCGCCGTGCGCAAATACACGTCGTTCTGGTTGAAATCCGTCGGGCCCATCGAGTTCCACCACTCGATGTACGACGGCTGCCACGCTTCGAGCGCGCGCTGCAGTTTCTTGTCGGAAGCGAGATCGACGTTGTTCGGAATCTTTTGGCTGTAGTCGATGCTGGACATGTGTGGTTCTCTAAAAGATCAGGTGCGTTCGAAGCGGAAATCGGCTTTGTGTGGCGTGCCGTAGCACGTGAGAGCGCCGCGTTCGCCGACGGCGTTGGGGCGTTGGAAGATCCAGTTCTGCCAGGCGGAAAGGCGCCCGAAGATCTTGGTCTCCATCGTTTCGGGGCCGGCGAAGCGCAAGTTCGCTTCCATCCCGGTGAGGGCGTCGGGTGAGAACGCAGCGCGCTCTTCGAGAGCGAGGCGCAGCTCGTCTTCCCAGTCGATCGCGTCGGGCGCGAAAGTCGCGAGGCCCAATTCGTCGGCCGCTGCCGCGTCGAATGTGCCCTTCGTCGCGAGCGCTGTGCTCACCGCGTCCGGCGTTCCGAGGAAGCGCGTCGCGAGCCGCGAGATGCCGTTCGACATGGGGAACATCCCGCCGTTGGCCGGCGTGATCGCGAACTGCACCTTCGCGTCGTCGTCGTTCAACACGTACGAGCGATCGCACGCGAGCATCAGCTCGAGGAACGTCCCGACCCAACTCGTGCCGCCGTCGGCGATTGCGTAGAAGCTCTTCGCTGTCAGATCGACACGCTTCAGCACGCGACGAACGAGGTTCGCCGTCTCGCGCACGAACCAGTGATCTGTGCTCGCGAGCAGCGCGTCCGTCTTCGCGAGCGTCGCGGCCGAGCCCTTGCAGCGCAGCAGCACGAGACCGATGTCCAAGTGATTCATGCGCAGGCGGCACACTGCGTCGTCGAGCTCGCGCATCGCGCGCAAGATCCACCACGCGTTGCCTTCCTTGAACGCTTGCTCGGCATTTTCAGCGCATGAGTCCGGTGCACGAATCTCGAGCTCGGCCGTGCGCGTTTCGTCGTCGATGTCGAAATCGACGTAAGTGTAGCTGAATTTGCGTCCTTTCGAGGTGGGCGTCTCGACCGGTTGAATCGCCTCCAACTCGATGCCCTGCGTTCCACGCGCCTTCACCGAATCGGCGAGCTTGCGCGCGCGCTCCTTCACGCCGTCGTTCCACTTCGAGAGCGGCAACAGGCCGTCGACCAGATTCCACTCGACCGCACGCTTGCCCTTGATGCCTTCGGCGACCGTCGAAAACACGTCGCAACGATCGCGACGGATCTTGCGCTTGTCGGCGATGCGCGTCAGACCGCCCGTGCCGGGCAATACGCCGAGCAACGGCACTTCGGGGAACGACACGGCGCTGTTGCGGTCGTCGACGAGCAGGATCTCGTCGCACGCGAGGGCCAACTCGTAACCGCCACCCGACGCGGTGCCGTTCAATGCAGCCAGGAACTTCACGCCCGAGTTCGCGCTCGCGTCCTCGATGCCGAGCCGCGTCTCGTTCGTGTACTTGCAGAAGTTGACCTTGAACGCGTGGCTGGACGTGCGCAGCATCACGATGTTCGCGCCCGCGCAGAACACGCGATCGAGAGCTCCCGTGACGACGACGCAGCGCACTTCCGGATGCTCGAAGCGGATGCGTTGGATCGCATCGTTCAATTCGACGTCGACACCGATGTCGTAGCTGTTCAGTTTGAGCTCGTACCCCTCGCGCTCACCCGCACCCGGATCGACACCCATCGAGAGCGTCGCGACATCGCCCGCGAACGTGAGCTTCCAGTGCTTGTAGCGGCTCGGATGCGCCTGGAACTGGACGGGCGGACGAGCGGTTTCGGTGGCGGCCATCGGTGCTTTGGGAGTGAGAAAACGGGTGTGGACGCGCTTGGTCTTGCGGGAATTATCGTGCGCAGTCGGCTAGGTTATGCGCATCATAGCACTCAGATGATCGACCGCCAGCGCATTCTGGACGAGTTGGGAGGCCGCCTGCGCGATGCCCGCGGGCTGGCCCGTTTGACTGTTTCCGACCTGGCGCGCGAGGCCGGCGTCAGCCGTCGCTACGTCACCGAGGCCGAGGCGGGCCGCGCCAACCTCTCGATCCTGAAGCTCGCCGAACTGGCGCAAGCTTTGTGCGTGCCGCTCAAAGAGCTGTGCGATGTGCGCATCGCGCGCACGATCGAGCGTGTCGCGTTGGTGGGTCTGCGCGGCGCAGGCAAATCGACGATCGGCCCGCGCCTCGCCGCCGCGCTGGACGCGCCGTTCATCGAACTCGACCGCCGCGTCGAAGAAGCCGCGGGCATGGAGCTGCGCGAGATCTTCAACGTGCACGGCGAAGCGGGCTTCCACCGCTTCGAAGCGGAAGCGCTCGAGCGTGTGTTGAAAGAGGGCGACCGACTCGTGCTCGCCGCCGGTGGTTCGATCGTGACCGTGCCGCAGACGTACCGTCGCTTGCTCTTCTCGTGTCGCACGGTGTGGTTGCGCGCACAACCGGGGGAACACCTTCAGCGCGTGCACGACCAAGGCGACTTGCGACCGATGCAGGATCGTCCGCGCGCGATGGCCGAGCTCGAAGCGTTGCTCGATGCGCGCGAGAGCGAATACAAGCGCTGCGATTTCGTCGTCGAAACGAGCGCGCGCGACATCGACGGCACCGTGACGGAGATCTTGACGCGGCTCACCCCGAGCAAGCGTTGACGCACGTACGCGTCCCTTGCGAAAAGCAGCGAGGCCGAGCTCGGATCGATCCGTGCTCGGCCTCGCGTCGATCAAGTGCGCTCGAACGATCGAGCGCGCGAGTCTTTCAAGGAATCCAGGTCAGCGTCAGACCCTGCGTCAGGTTGAACGTCGACACCGAGCAGAACGCGACCGCATCGCGGTACCAGCACTGGTAGTGACGCGTGTCACCGACGCTCGTGCTGCCGGCGATGTGGATCGGGCTCGGCGTCAAGCCGCCCGGATAGGTGGCCGAACCCGCGGCCGGGAACACGACGCCCATGCGCAAGATGCCGGACGCTGCGCACAACATCCCGTCGCCGAACGCGATCGGCGAACCCGCCAACCCGCTCGCTTGGAAGAAGAGGCCGGGGCCGGTGATGCTCGACGCCGTGAGCGAGAGCGTGTCGGTTCCGATCGACGCATTGCCAGCGTTCGTGAGCAACCCGCCCGCGCTGAAGCTCGAGTTCGCGCAACCGCTGCCCACCGCACCGTTGTTGCCGCAGGCGACGCACGTCGTTCCGGCAGCGCTGCCGTCGCAGAAGGAAGTTGCCGGCGTCGCGCAGGCCGTGCCGCCCGCTTCGGTGATGCTCAAGTCACCCGCGTAGAAAGCCGCGTTCCCGCTGCCGCCGTAGAGGCCGAATTGGATCAGGTACGTCGTGCCGCACACGCCGGGGAAGCTGACCGTCGATTCGAAACTCGACGCCGACGCGCACGCGTCGTCATTGCAAGCGATCGAGGAGCCCGCCGTCGGGCAGACGGCGCCGGTGTAGACCGCGAGCTTCGAGTCGGGGTTCAAACTTCCCGTCGGGACGCCGCACGTCGTGACCGTCACAGTGCCGTTCGAGGAGGGCGTGTACGTGAACCAGATGTCGTTGACCACGGCGGTGAAGCCGAAGAACGTGCAGAGCGCTTCGGACTGACCCTCAGGACCGGTCGTCGCCAGTGCGTTGCTCACGGCGTACGTTCCGGGGCCGGGGAGTGCCGTCGCTGTCGCGCAAGAGTCGTTCACCGGCGGGATCTGGATGTTGACCGAGAACTGTCCCACGCCCGGTGTCGCGACCGGGAACTGGCCCGGGTACAAGCCGAGTTGGATCACGTAGCTGTTTCCGGCGACGACCGACGCCGTCAAGTTCGATTGGAACCCGACCGCACAGTTGTCGTCGTTGCACGCGAGAGCGCTGCCCGCCAGCGGGCACGTCGTTCCGGCGTACAGTGCGATCTTGGTGTCGATGCCGGTGATTCCGCAGGTTTCGACGACGACGACGCCGCTGGTCGGCGCGGTCCAGGTGAACCACACGTCGCTCGTCACTGTCGTCGAGCCGAGTTGATTGCAGAGCGCTTCGGCCTGACCGTCTGCGCCGATCGTGGCTGCCGTATTGTCGAACGTGAACACGCCGGTGCCGACGATGACGTCGGGAGTCGTGCACGAATCGGCGCCGGTTTGCGCACTTGCGTTGGTCACGCAGAGCGCGAGGCTCGAAAGCACGAATAGAGAGAGTTGCTTCATGTGTGTGTGGAGTCGGACTTGCGGTCCTGAGAGGTGAGAGTTGGAAGTCGTAGCGATCGATGGTGCAGAGCGAGAGATTCCCCGCACGACGGACGACCTGCTCAACTGTACTCGCACCTGTGCACTCGTGCAGCAGCAAGACGCGAGTGGATGTGTGGTTCGGAAACCATTTCTCGAAAACTTCGTTGCGGACTGAGAACAACAATTCGCACGAGATGGAGCGACGCTCGGCTGACGTGATTCGGAAGGAATTGCCGCGTGCTCTAGAGACAGCTTTCAGGTGCTGCGTCGCACTGGGAATGCGCCGGGCAAGAGTGCGAGGGCGGCCGCAGCGACGATCGACGGGCCGAGCGGGAAATCCAGTTCGAAACTGATCACGACGCCGAGCACGACTGCGAGCACGCCGATGCCGGACGAGAGGAGAAAGAAGTTCGTCATCGAACTCGCGAAGCGACGCGCAGCCAACGGCGGCAGCACGAGCAGCCCGAACAACATCGTCGGCCCGAGCGTCATCGTGCCGACCGACACGGTCAGTCCGACGACCACGTTCAACAAGCCCTCGAATGCAGTCACATGTTTGCCGAGCACGCGCGCCGTCTCGCGGTCGAAGCTCACGAGCAACAAATCGCGCTGAAACCACACGAAAATGAGCAGTGAGAGGCCCAGAACGACCGCCAGCGTCTCGAACTCGTGGAGGCCGACGCCGAGCACTTCGCCCGTCAACAGTTGGTCCGCGTGTCCCTTGCCGATCGGCGACAGTCGCCCGAACAAGTACGTCGCCGCGTTGGCGATCGCGAACGCGGCGGCGGTGCGACCGATCTCGGATCCGAGGTTGCGCCGACCGGTCCACACCAACGCAGCAAGACCGACGAACGTGAACACCGCGGCCCACGCGAAGTGATAGTTCATCGCGGCGTGCGTGTCCGAGAGCGCGCTCTCGGCCGTCAGATCGCCGAGGCCGATGTGCTCGATCCACCACGGCAAGATCGCGAAACCGAAGACGACTCCGGCGGTCGCGAACTGCGGAAGTGCGATGCCTTGGAAGCTCGTGCGGCGCACGAGCAAAAAAACACCGGCGATGGGGCAGACGATGCCGGCGATGAGAGCTGCAGACAATGCCCAACGGAACAGGCTGATGCGCTCGATCCACGAGACGTCGGCGAGCGTGTCGTCGAGCGCGATCAAGGAGCGTCCTCCAGCATGGAACTCACAGTCGTGTACGACTCAGCTAGTCGTTCGGGCGCGAGGACGTCAGCCACCGAACCGCGCTCGACCATGCCGTTCGCGACCCACAGACAGGATTTCACCGCGTCGCGCACCATCGCAAGTTGGTGGCTGACGAGCAAGATGGCCATGTGTTCGCGCGTGTTCAGCCCGATCAAGAGTTCGAGGATGTGAGCTTGCGCTCCACGGTCGACGCCGCTCGTCGGTTCGTCGAGCAAGAGCAACTGCGGCCGCGTCATCAGCGCACGCGCGATCAACACGCGTTGACGTTGACCGCCGGACAACGACGCGAACGCATCGTGCGCGCGTTCTGCCAAGCCCACGCGTGCGAGGCAGTCGCGTGCGAGATCGCGATCGACGCGCCGCAATGTGCGCAGCCCACGCAGTCGACCGTACGCGCCCATCGCGACGACTTCGGTGACGGACAGTGGATAGATCGGATCGAGAGTCTCTCTCTGCGGCACGTAACCGATCGCGGCGCTCGTCCTCTCGACGCGACCGGCGAGAGGGGGGATGAGGCCCAAAATGCCGCGAAACAGCGTTGTTTTGCCAGAACCGTTGGGTCCGACGATGCCGAGGAAATCGCCGGCGCCGACCGCGAGGTCGACGCCGGAAACGACAGTGCGTCTTCCGTATCCGAATGCGGCGCGATCGAGTCGCAAGAGGACGCTCATGGTGGGCAACTCCTCAACGTGCTGCCGGCGCAGTCGGGAGTGCCTCGGCGACTCGCTTGTGAATCGTGTCCATCATTCCGATCCACGTCTCGGCGCCGCTGGTGCCGCCGCACATGTTCGGCAGCTCTACGATCTTGGCACCGGTCTCGCGCGCCACTTGCTCGACGTTGTCGTTGTTCGACCACGGCGCTGTGAGGATCACGGCGCCTGGTTCTCGCTTCATCGTGTCGATCAAACTCGCGAGATGATTCGGCGTGGGCGGAATGCCGGGCTTCGTTTCGATCGAGCCTTGGATCACGAGACCGTAGGCATCGGCGAAGTAGTCGAATTCCTTGTGGTAGACGACGATCTTGCGCCCCTTCCAATCCTTCGCGACGAGTGCCCAGCGTGCACTCGCGTCGTCGAGCTTCTTCACGAGCGCCGCGTAGCGCTGGTCGAACACGAGCTTCGAGCCGGGCTCGACCAGCACGAGATGAGCGTGGATCACGCTCGCCATGTGCTGGCCCGCGCTGGGTGCTAGGTTCATGTGCGGATTGCCTTGAGGGTGCACGTCGCCGTCTTTGCGCGAGAGAACGGTCGGCACGGCGAGCGCGCTCCACCCTTCCGACACGTTCACGAAACCGGTCTTTCCAGGCTGAATTCTGTTGTTCCGACAGTTTTCGAGCAGACCGGGAACGACGCTCGATTCGAGCGACAGTCCGACTTGTACGAACACATCGGCACGAGACATCGCGACCAGATGACTGGGTTTGCCCATCAACGCGTGCGTGTTCTCTTTGCCCTTGTAGATCGTCGTGACGTCCACTCGATCGCCGCCGATCTCGCGCGTGATGTCGGCGAGGTCGGGCAGAGTGCAGACGACTTTCAGAGGATCGGCGGCGGGGAGTGCGTGAGCGAGACCCGTGAGCGCGACGAGCGCGAGGCACGAGATCGCCGATGCTGCACGGCGGATGCGAATCGCAAGTGAGTTGTGCATGTGGATCACCAGTTGACTCCGTGGCCGTGCGCTCCGACGAACACCGTGTACTGGATCGCGAAGCGTGTGGAGTCTTCGCCATCCTCGCGATTCTGTCCTGATGCAGCGACGCGCAGACGATGGAACTCGGAGAAGAGGTGCGTGTAGTACGCCTCGGTCTCGGAGACATCCGGCGTACCCGCCTCGGGCGATTCGACTTGGCTGTACTGCAGACCGACGCTGTTCGACTTGTCCCACGCGTAATCGGCGAAGATGTAGAAGCCGTTCAATTCGTCCGAGATCACGTCGACGCTGTCGTCCGTCGGATCTCCAGGTGTGCCGGCGTCGCCGATCGTCGAGTATGTGTCGCCGGTATCGAGCACGTACTCACCGCCGAAAGTCCACGATTTCAGGCCCGAATCGTCGCTCCAGCCGTAGGTCGCGTCGAGGCCGAAGACCGTGTTGTCGAGGTCTTCGGCTGCATCTCCGCTGGGCTCGAAGGTGTATGCGAATCTCGGCAGTACGCGGGCCGATGTGCCGAGTTGCAGCACGCCGTTCTGTCCGACGTCGGTGAATGCAGTGAGGCGCGCAGTGAAGTTGAAGTCCTCCGCGTGCTTGCGATCCGCGATGCTCTGCGCAGCCTGCGTTTCAGGGTCGATGTCTTTGACGGATTCTGGGAGCAGGTTCGAGAACGCGCCGATCGACCAACGCACGGCAGTCTCGTCACTGACGCTCGTCCACGAGTCCCACTGCAAGCCGTCGCCCTTCACTTCGTCGCCGAGGAACGTGCGCAGCGCGAGCGGCCGCCGGATCGTGCGCAGCTCGTGCACGTGCGTCTGCATCTGCTTGCCGAAGTCGATGAAGAAACGGCCAGCGCGCAACGTGTGGTTGCCGCCTAGACCGGTGTAGTGCACGGCGGCCTCTTCGATCGCGACGTTCTCCTCGTCGGCGACAGCGACGAAGTAGGCCCACGCGCTCGGATCGACCCACGACTGCGCGGCGAATTCGAGTGAGCGCAATTCGATGCGCTCACCGTCCTCGGATGCGCCCGAGTTGTGGATCGAATCGACGAGGGAATCGACGACGAACGAGAAGGCTGGATTGAAGACGTTGGAGAAGCGGTTGGCTTGGCCGGAGTCGTTCGACGATCCCGGGACGGAGTAGTTGGAAGGGACACTCGTCATGCCCGGCGTTTGGAACACCGGACCTTGCGCGAGAACGGCAGGGGAGAACGCAGCGAGCGCCAGAGCGCGCTGCACGATGAACGTAGACATGTGAATGAACTCTCGAAACGAAAACACGGCTCACGAAAGACCCGCGCGTGGCGGGACGAAACACCGACGAGCGCATGCTCGTCGGTCCGGATCCGCAGCGGAAACACTGTGAAAACAGCGACCCGTGCGAAGAGCGCGAGGTGCGAGCTCATTGCTCGACGGACTCGTGCTCGGACGTGCGGTCAGGCGACCGACGTCGGCGGCGAATGTTTCGGAGCGAAAGAAAGCGGCGGCAGAGAGAAGCGTGCGCACTCGCTGTGCGCGACGCTGCGCACTTCGACGAGCGTGCGCAGGCTGAATGCAGTCTGCGCCGGCGTCCATGTCGAGCCCGACGACCAGAACAACGTCGCGAGGAGACAATGATGGTGTTCGGCCGCACCTGCGTGCGGTACGACGCGCGCACCGAGGGGAACGTCCGTCGCGGTCGAGCTCGCGTGACCGTGCGCATCCGCGACGTGCAGCAGTTCGCCGTGCTCCGGACACACGACGTGGCCGACTTGGCTGGAGTGGATGGACTCGGCCAGCCGACCGACGAGCACGAGGGCGGCCAAGACGAGCGCAGACAGCAGGCGGCGGGTCGAATTCGAAAGGTGCCTGTGCATCACGAACTGCGCTCGACGCAGGAGCTGGGATTCGACTCGGCTGAGGTGCGACTGTCAAGCAGCGAGCGAGTAGGCGGCCGTTTGTCCAGAGCGGCGAGATGTCCTACGCGCGACAGATTCACCAAGTAGAGCCTCGTACGCCTGACGCGTCGAAGTTCGCTGGCGAGGCACTTGGCGGAGACTTCGACGTGCGCCTCCGCGACCGAACAGCGCTGCTCGATCCCGTCTCCGCAGGAAAAATCCAGCGCGAACGAAACTCGGCGACGCAACGGAGGTTTCTACTCCTGTCGCGCGCACGAGCAACGAGAGTTTTCGACGGCTCTTCTGCACCGTGCGCGCGAACGGAGAGTTCGCCTGCGAACTCTCGTGAATGGGGGCCGATCCTTTGCAGCGGATCGGCACCACGCGAAGGACGGCACGCCGGTGATGTTCCATCTTCGGCGCGCCGTCCGACTGCTTGTGCGTTGGACGCGCCGTTCGTTGCGTCGGCTGTCGATGTGCGGATGGACTGCGCTTCTTTTCGAAGGACGTGCGCGCAGGAGTCGCGCGAGCCTGCTGTGCGCGGATGGACTCAGACCGAAAGTCGCACCGCGAGTCCGGCGTCTTCGATCCGTTTCGCGAACGCCTCCATCCACTCGCGCGAAAGCGCCGACAGCGCGGGCGCTTCGGGTTGGAACGACGGACGCGCCATGCCGTAGAGCAAGACACCCTTCACGGGAACGCCTTCCTCGACGAGGCTGCGGGCGAATTCAACGTACGCATCGGTCTCGGTTGAACTTGGCGGAGCAGCATCCCGCGCGAGCGCCATCGTCTGAATCCACGTCGTGCACGTCGTCGCCGCGAGCACCAAATTCGCTCGCGCGCGAGCCATTCCAGCGTGAGCGTTGTTCATGCGCGCCGTGCCCGCATCCGTCGCACTGTCGAGTTTGAACCACACGACACCGCCGATCCGGTGCAGCTCTTCGAGCCCGCGACGTACGTCGGGCTTGTGGATCAACGAGCCGTTCGTGATCAGTACGATCTGGACCTTGTCGCGTTGTCCGTACTCCTCGAGCATGCGACCGATCAGCTCCACGACGGCTGCGAATTGCGGACACGAGGTCGGTTCGCCGTTGCCCGAGATGGCCACGTCTTTCAATGCGCGCCAGCGCTCCTCGGGGACGTTCTTCTGCATCCAATCACCGCGCAAGATCCCATCGAGCATCGAGCGTAGTTCGCGTTCGAGCAGCGCCATGTCGCACTCGGGCGCGTTGCCGAACGTCAGGTCCGGGATCTCGCAGTAGACGCAGCGCCAATTGCACGCGCTGTTCGTGTTCAAGTTGACGCCGACGGAGACTCCACCCGCTCGCCGCGAAAGCACGGCGTAGACGTACGTGAGACCCGACTTGCGTCGGTCGTGATCGTGGATCGACAAGGTCATTCTCGCTGTCCTCGAAACTACCACGCGGCCCAGCGATCGCGACGCCCAGTCGTGCAAGACGCGTGCGCGATTGCAAAATTGCGGGCTCGAGACTGACCCTACCGAGCCACGCACCGATCCTCCGACCGATCTACGCCGACGTGTTGGGACGTGCTGTCCCTGGCAGTACGGTCCATCTCGAATCCCTGCCGAATCAAGTGGACCGCACGAGCTCACCGACATGGGCCTCGACCGAATCGGCCAAAGCGTCGAGGTCGTAGCCGCCTTCGAGCAGCGACACGAGTCGTCCGTCGCAGTGAGTTTTCGTCCACTCGACGAGCCGCCTCGTCATCGTCGCGAACGCGGCCGTCGACAGTTCGGTCTGCGCCAGCGGATCGTCGGCGTGCGCGTCGAAACCGGCTGAAATGATCACGAATTGCGGCCTGAAATCGTCGAACGCAGGCAGGAGAACGTCGTCGAATGCTCCCAGCCACTCGCGATCGCCTGCGCCGACTCTCTGCGGCAGATTGAGCGTCGTGCCCAGGCCGTCGCCGATGCCGCGCTCGGTGTGCGCGCCCGTTCCAGGATAGAGCGGCCATTGATGCAACGATGCGTAGAACACGCGCGGGTCACGCTCGAAAATGTGCTGAGTGCCGTTGCCGTGGTGCACGTCCCAATCGAGGATCGCGACGCGTTCGACACCCATGCGCTCGACGAGATGAGCGGCCGCGACGGCTGCGTTGTTGAAGACGCAGAAGCCCATCGCCTCCGCGCGCTCGGCGTGATGTCCGGGCGGTCGAGCAGCGACGAACGCGTTGCGCCATTCACCCCGCTGCACGCGCGACACCGCCGCGATGGCTCCGCCGACCGTCGCGCACGCGGCGCGCCACGAATCGGCAGACACGCGCGTGTCACCTTCGTCGAGAACTCGCGCGCCGGATTCGATCGCGCGTCGAGCCGTGTCGATGTACTTCTCGTCGTGGACCAAAACGAGATCGGCGAGCGTGCACAGGGGGCCTTCCAAAGCCTGCATTTCGGCAGTCAAACCGCTGTCGCGCAGACGCTCCAGCACACTCTCGACGCGTGCAGCTCGCTCGGGGTGTCCGCTGCCTGTGTCGTGCCGCGTCGCGAACGCGTGCGTCACGAGCCCGGTGGAACTCATTTGCCGTCGAAGAGACTCTTGAACTTGGGATGCTCGATCAACTTGGCGAACGCGGGATCGGTCTTGAGAGCCGCCAATTGCTTGGCGGTCAACGGCGCGCGATCGAGCGTCGTGAATGCATCGTTGAGGCGCTTCGTCATCGCGTAACAGCGCGCCAATCCGATGTACGCATTCACTTGTTGCGCGCGCAAATCCTCCGCGCCGAGTTGGATCGCCTTCTTGAAGTCGGCGATGGCGGCCGTGTAGTCGGCGATCTTGAAGAGGATGTCGCCGCGCGCGCTGTACGAGCTCGGCCACTCCTTGTTCTTCTCGATCGTGTCGTCGTAGGAGGCGAGCAGTTCTTTGCGCGCGTTGCGATCGCCCGCGACGACGAGCACGACCAAAGCGCCTTCGCTGATCTCCTTCGTCGGCGACTCGGTCAAGACGCGCAGCTGTTTCTTCGCTTCGGAATCGATGGCGGCCACGAATTGCGGCAGGAAATCGAAGACTTTCTGCCGGTTGACCGCCGTCGACGACAATTCGCCGCCGGCCTTGATCCAGGCCAAGACCGTCGCTTTGTCGACGGTCTCGGGACAGGAGCGGTAGTAGGCCATCAGCGCGTCTTGGTGTTGGACCGCCTCGATCGACGAGGCCAAGATCTTGAGCACGCGCGAGGCCATCGACGACTTGCGCGCCAGCGCCAGCGCCTCGAGCGTGCTCGCCACGACTTCGGGCCGCGCATCCGACAGACCTTCGTTCAGGATCTTGTCGTTCGATTCGCCGCCGAGGTGCGCGAGTGCGAGCAACGCTGCCGATCGCAACTCGGCTTGGTTCGAGCGGAAGATGCCGATCAAGACCGGACTCGCGCGTTCGATGTCAGGCGATGCACCGAGCGCCGTGATCGCGTTCACGCGTCCTTCGACCGACCCCTGTTGCGCGATCTCGATCAAGCGCGTCGTCACCGCGCGACTTTTGAATTCGTTCAACGTCAAGAGCACGTACTGCGCGCGCAATTTCTGCGCGTCGGTTCCTTGAGCCCCCGGCTCGACGAGGTCGACCAGCAACAGCGCGCACTCCGGCCCGAATGCGACGAGGCGCTTTTTGGCCGATTCGAGTGCGTCGAAATCGCGGGCGACACCGGCCTCTTCCATCCCGGCGACGATGGCGTCGACTTCACCCTTCATCGTCGACACGATCGCGGACCGGTTCGATCGCAGGCGCGCGAGCAGGTCTTGAAGTGATTCGCGGTTCTGTGCTTCGGCGGCGCAAGGGCTCGCCGAGAGTGCAAGGATCAGGACGACCCTGGGGAAGTTGAGCGGGCGCGCCATGCCCAATCTCTACCACATGAGTCGGAAAGAGTTGCGCCCTCAGGCCGCCGGAGCGTTGGGGCGGATCACGAACCACTCGCCGCGGCGTCCGCATTGGCCCGGGACCAAGCCTTCGACCTTCGCCGCCGGCTTCGAGCGCCGGCCCTCGGAAGGGAATTCGGGCCGCGGGCCGTAGATCGCCCGCAGGCGCAATCGATGTCGGAAAACCCACGAACGCACGCGGGAACTCTTCGGACTCGCGCGCGGCGAAAAGCGAGCAAACCCGGGCGAAAGTGGCCGAACTTTGGGGTTGTGCCGGCGGGTCGGTAGCGCTCGAGCGGCCGTGCGTGTTTTCATGTGCGACTCCAAAACCGCCATGGAAAGCGCTTCACACCATCATCCTCCTCCGCCGCGCGGAGTTGCCGACTTCGACGTCTTGGTCGTCGGAGGCGGTCACGCGGGCATCGAAGCTGCACTCGCAGCGGCGCGTATCGGCGCGAAGACGGCGCTCGCGACGTTGCGCCTCGATCGCGTGGGCGAGATGAGTTGCAACCCGGCGATCGGAGGCCTCGGCAAAGGTCAGATCGTGCGCGAAGTCGACGCGCTAGGCGGCGCGATGGCGCGCGTCGCGGATGCGACGGGCATTCAGTTCAAGGTGCTGAACACCGGCAAAGGTCAAGCGGTGCGCGGGCCTCGCTGTCAGTCGGATCGGCATCTGTACCGCGATGAGGCCACACGTCACGCGCGCGAACAGGCGCATTTGGAGCTCGTCGAAGGTGCTGCGGTCGGGCTCGTCGTCGAAGACGGTGCGGTGCGCGGCGTCGTCTTCGCAGGCGGTCGCGTCCTGCGCGCTCGCGCCGTCGTCATCACGACCGGAACGTTTTTGCGCGCTGTGATGCACACCGGCGAAGCGACGACCGCGGGCGGTCGCGTCGGCGAGCAAACGACGCAAGGCATCAGTGCCGATCTCGCGCGTTTGGGCCTGAAATTGGGCCGTTTGAAGACGGGCACGCCGCCGCGCCTCGCGCGCGATTCGATCGATTTCGGTGCGCTCGCGCCGCAGGCTGGTGACGCGCAGCCGACGCCGTTTTCGTGGTGGACCGATCGAACAACCTTTCCGCTGCTGCCGCAGATCGAGTGCCACATCACGTGGACGAACGAGAAGACGCATGCGTTCATCCGCGCGAACATCCATCGCGCGCCGATGTACGCCGGGCGAATTCAAGGTGTCGGGCCGCGCTACTGTCCGTCCGTCGAGGACAAGGTGATGCGCTTCGCCGACAAGGATCGGCATCAGGTGTTCCTCGAACCAGAGAGTTTGTCGACGGACGTGGTGTACGTGAACGGCGTCTCGACTTCGCTGCCGGCCGAGGTGCAAGAAGAGATGGTGCACACGATCGCCGGGCTCGAGCGCGCGCGCTTCCTGCGACACGGCTACGCGGTCGAGTACGACTTCGTCGAGCCGAATCAGTTGAGCGACGCGCTCGCGGTGAAGTCGGTGCCCGGACTTTTTCTCGCGGGACAGATCAACGGCACGTCCGGTTACGAAGAAGCGGCCGGTCAGGGCCTCATCGCAGGAGCGAATGCCGCGCTGTGGGTGTTGGAGCGGGACGCGTTCGTGCTCGGCCGCCACGAGGCCTACATCGGCGTGATGGTCGACGATCTCGTCGTTTCGAATCCGACCGAGCCCTACCGCATGTTCACGAGTCGCGCCGAGCATCGCTTGTTGTTGCGCAACGACAATGCGGAAGAGCGTTTGGTACGTCGGGCACATGACGTCGGATTGGTCGGAGACGACGCGCTCGCGAAGCTGGTCGAGCGCGAAATGCTGAAAAACGCGGCCAGAACAGCGCTCGCGAGCGTGCGCGAGAACGGCAAACGCCTCGACGAACTCTTGCTGCGACCGGAGGAGACGTGGGAATCGCTCGCGCTCCGTCATACGGTATTGCGCGAATTGGCGTTGCCCACTCACGTCGCCGAGTCCGTCGAAACCGACGTCAAGTACGCAGGGTACGTCGAACGCCAAGCAGAGAACGTCGCGCGCACCCTGCGCCAACAAGACATCGAGATCCCGGCCGATCTCGACTATCGCGCGCTGTCCGGGCTCGCCAACGAAGCCAAGGACAAGCTGTCGCGCCTGCGGCCACGGACCCTGGGTCACGCGGCGCGAATCGCCGGCGTGCGTCCGCCGGACGTGGCGTTGCTCGCGATTCACGTCGAGCGTCAGAGGCGCGGACAAGCAAGTTCAAAGGGTTGATGATCTTCTGATTACGCAATGCCTGCAGGTGGGTCATCATGGCTTGTACGGGCGACGATATGTTCGCCTCGCTGAACCAATCACAGTGGTATCTCGAAGTGTCGGTCATCGTGTGGCCGAGAAACGATCGGAACACTGGCCGTCCATCCCATTCAACTATCCAGTCAGCACGTCCAGCTTCATCTCCTCAACGGCAAGGAGACTTCCTTTCCCCAACCACAAGGAGATTTCGCATGAAGATCAGGGCCGTTCGCTGGCTCGCTCCATTCCTGCTGCTTGCGTGGGTGTTCCCCAGCCACGCGCATGCAGGGGTTTGGTGCGACGCCCTGGGTGGTAGCAACGGATGCCACGGGGCCACCGACTGCGTGCATTCGGTTTCCGTGGACGAAGTGTCCACCTTGACCGTGAACGTCTACTACACAACCACCTGCACGAACAGTGCTGGGCAGCCGACAGAAACTACGACCGTTGAGACGCAGGCAAAGACGGCGACGACATCGGTGACAAACAGGTGCAATTGCGTTCTCACACCGTCGCTCGGCCGAACCTGGGGGCAGATCCTCAACGAAGGCGAGTGCTGCTCGTGCTTCGACCTTACCTGCATCTGAAGGCACCTTCCCACAACTCACCATCATGAAAATCAAAACTAGTTTGATCGTCTCGTCCGTCATCGTCGCAGCTTGCGCGGCGGTTGCAATCTCTCGGACGACTCATGCGGAAGCCGCCAATAGCGCTGCACCCGCCCCAATCTTGCTCCCCCGAGTTTCAGAGACCGCTGCATCTCCCGACGGGAAAGAAGCCTTCGAGCTCACACTGTTCGAGCCCTGGGTCGGAGCCGGGAGGCGGGTCATCGTCATGACCGGCGCCTCGATCGGTTCGACAGGGATGGTCTCCCTCTCGACATTCAAATCCTGTGAGTCCTCGGACGTTCCCCCGCTCGAGGTCTCTCTTGTCGGTTCACGGTAGGACTGCAACGTGGTCTTGAACGTACCGACGTGGACGGACGCGAAGAAGAAATCAGATGTTCGGCTTCAGGTTCAGCTGAAGCAGTAGGTCGGATTCGAATCATGTTTGGCCGCTTCTCGCTTACACGTGAAGTTCGAGCGAGAAGCAGCTCCCAGCCCGCTGACAACTCGTTCTACCTGACCCCATCTCGCGGGCCTTCGCTGCTGTCACACGGCTGTTCGTTGTCGCGCTCGCACCGCACGGCTACGATCAGCGCCACGATGAAAACCGAGACCAGCGCGAAGGGGACAGCCACCAAACTGAAGGACTACGTCGGCGGAAAGTGGGTGGCGAGCCAGGCCAAGACTTTCCAGGACGTGAAGAATCCTGCGAACGGTGAAGTGCTCGCGCAAGTTCCGCTCGGTGTCGAAGCGGACGTCGATCGCGCGGCCAAAGCGGCGCATACAGCGTTCCAAGAATGGCGCAGCGTCCCGGCCGTCGTGCGCGCGCGCTACTTGTTCACACTCAAACACTTGCTCGACAAACACGTCGACGAGATCGCGCTCACCGTCACGCGCGAGAACGGCAAGACGCTCGACGAAGCGCGCGGCAGCGTGAAGCGCGGCATCGAATGCGTCGAAGTTGCCGCGGGCGCGCCGTCACTCTTGATGGGACAAGTTCTCGAAGATGTCGCCAAGGGCATCGATTGCGAATCGATCCGTCAACCGATGGGCGTTTTCGCCGCGATCGCGCCGTTCAATTTTCCGGCGATGGTGCCGATGTGGTTCTTTCCGTTCGCAGTCGCGTCGGGCGACACGTTCATCGTCAAGCCGAGCGAGCAAGTTCCGCTCAGCCAGAAGCTGGTGTTCGACATCATCCACGACGCCGGTTTCCCCGCAGGCGTGCTCAACCTCGTCAACGGCGGCAAGGACGTCGTCAATGCGATCTGCACGCACCCCTTGATCCGCGGTGTGTCGTTCGTGGGTTCGAGCCCGGTCGCCGAGCACGTCTACAAGACAGCCGCCGCTCACGGCAAACGCGTGCAAGCGCTCGGTGGCGCGAAGAACTTCCTGATCGTCATGCCCGATGCGGATCGCGAGATGACGCTCAAGTCGATCACGGATTCGGCGTACGGCTGTGCGGGCGAGCGCTGCCTCGCCGGTGCCGTCGTGCTCGCTGTCGGCGAAAGTCACAAGTGGTTGCGCGAAGGACTGCACAAGCGTGCGGCCGGGTTGAAGATCGGCGACGGCACGCAGGACGGCGTGACACTCGGTCCCGTGATCTCGGAAGCGCACAAGAAGAAGGTCACCGGCTACATCGAAAAGGGCGTCCTGGAAGGCGCTGAAATCGTGCTCGACGGCCGCAAGACGAAAGTACCGAAGGAAGGCAATTTCTTGGGTGCGACGCTGTTCGACAAAGTCACGCCGAAGATGACGATCGCGCGCGAAGAGATCTTCGGGCCGGTCCTGTGCATCATGCCGGTCGACTCACTCGAAGACGCGCTGGCCGTGTCTAAGGAACAACCGCTCGCGAATGCCAGCTCGATCTACACGACGAGCGGCAAGAGCGCGCGCTACTTTAAGTACAACGTCGAAGCCAGCATGGTCGGCATCAACATCGGCGTCGCGGCTCCGATGAGCTTCTTCGGATTCGGCGGTGCGAAAGGCAGCTTCTTCGGCGACCTGAAAGCACACGGTCGCGAGGCGTTCGACTTCTACACCGACAGGAAGGTCGTCATCTCGCGCTGGGATTGACCGTAGCGCGAGACAAGGCTGTGGGTCAGGCGCACAGATACTCGACCTGTTTCGAAGCCTCGGGATCGAGCTGGAGGAGGACTCGCAGCAACAGCCCGTGTGTCTCTGAATCTGGACCGTCTTGCAGGTAGAGTTGCGCGATCAGGTCGCGCCAGCGCAGCAATTCGCGCCGTAAGCTCAGGCTCGTCTGGACTTGCACGGTCAGGTCGGTGAGCCTCAGGACGCGCTCGTAACCGAGTTTCAAACTCGGCAATCGATCGACGCAGAGCGCACGCTTCGCCCGGTGCATTTCGGCGGCGATTTGAAGTACCTGTTGCGTCCGATCGAAGTCGCGCCAGCGCTCCGTGGTGAGCTCTGCGTGCTCGCTCATACCCAGGCCTCGCCGCGACCAAGCAATGAAAACACGATCGAACGCATGCGGTCACGCGTCTTCGGGCTGGCAACGAGAATCGAACGATTCTCCTGTGCCGGTCGCACGTTGATCAGCGAGGTGTACTCGATGCAATCGTCCTCGCTGTTGCCGGGGAAGTAGTTTCCTCCCCAGAGATTCTCTTGCGCACTCCCTTGGTCGAGCAACGCGGCCTCCGCATCGACGTGCATCTCACCGCCAACCGCCAGGATGCCTCGTTGCACGTCGACGACGAACTTGACCATGTCCGCGAAGGGGCGGTCCTTGAGGCGCGCGAGTTCCGTTGCGGGCAGCTTCTTCGAAACGATAAGGATGGGAGCGACGGGCGGCATGTGGCCTGAGATGATCGACGAGAGCGTGCATGACTGTCCAGCACCGAAGCCGCTCCCCGGCGACAAGCTGGAACTCGCTTGCCGGGCGCGAGTCGGCGCGCTGCAATGCGTGAGTCCCAGAATTCGAAGGAGATCCTCGTGGCTCGAATCGTACGCGGCGGCCTGATCCAGTGCTCGAACCCCATCAACGACGAGACGCGCAAGGTCTCGGAAATCCAGCAGGCTGCGCTCGAAAAGCACCTGCCGTTCGTCGAAGAAGCGGCGCAGCGCGGTGTGCAGATGCTCTGTCTGCAGGAGATCTTCAACGGCCCGTACTTCTGCCCGAGTCAGAGCGCGCGCTGGTACGACGCGGCTGAATCCGTGCCTGGTCCGACGACGGAAGTGTTCCGCGCGCTCGCGAAGAAGCATCGCATGGTCATAGTCGTGCCCGTGTACGAGCGCGAGCAGGCCGGCGTTTACTACAACACCGCCGCCGTCATCGACGCGGACGGAACCTATCTGGGCAAATACCGTAAGTGCCATATCCCGCACACCTCGGGCTTCTGGGAGAAGTACTTCTTCAAGCCCGGTAACCTCGGGTATCCCGTGTTCCAAACGATGTACGGCAAGATCGGCGTGTACATCTGTTACGACCGACACTTCCCCGAAGGCGCTCGCATCCTGGGATTGAACGGTGCCGAGATCGTGTTCAATCCGTCGGCGACGGTGGCGGGGCTCTCGCAATATCTGTGGAAGCTCGAACAACCGGCGCACGCCGTCGCGAACGGTTACTTCGTCGGCGCGATCAATCGTGTCGGCACGGAAGCACCGTGGGGCATCGGCAAGTTCTACGGCACGAGTTACTTCGTCGATCCGCGCGGGAGTTTCCTCGCAACGGGGAGTGAAGACAAAGACGAATTGGTCGTCGCCGACATGGACCTCGAACAGATCGAAGAAGTGCGCCGCGTGTGGCAGTTCTATCGCGATCGCCGGCCGGAGACGTACATGGAGATGGTCGAGTTGTTGCCTTGACCTGCGTGCTTTGGAAAGGACTGCGCTCCATCCGTTCAGAGAGCTTCTGCACGAGTTCGACGTGCGATCTCTCGAACGGATTCTCTGTGTCGTGCGGGCTGATTCGGTGAGCGAAACGTGCAGCCTCGCGTGGGTGAAATTCTAGCGCGGGGCGCTCGCTATTCGCGCATCAAGTCCAGCGGAAAAGCTTGAGCGCGAGCACGAACGACACGACGCCCCAGGCGCCGAGAATCGCGATGCGCGTGAGTTGCGAAGTCAGATCGGCGCCTTCGAGAATCACGGCGCGCAACGCGTCGTTCAGGGCTGTCAACGGCAGCGCGCGCACGATCGGTTGAACGACCTCGGGGAAGCGCTCGGAGGAGAAGAACACTCCCGACGTGACGAACATCGGCAGCATCACGAGGTTCATCAGGCCCGAAACCGTTTCGATCTTCTTCGCGCGACTCGCGACGAGCAGTCCTATCCCTGCGAATGTGAATGCGCCGAGCAGCGACAGGAGCGTGACGAGCAGCCACGATCCTTGCACGATCATGCCGAACACGAGCCAGCCGAAGAACAGCAACAAAGCCAGTTCGCCGATCACGAGCACCATGCGACTGGCCATCGAGGCCGCCATGAAGTGCGTGCGCTTCATCGGTGTAGCGACGAGACGCTTGAGCAGTTTGCGCGAGCGCATTTCGACGATGACGAAACCGATGCCCCACAATCCGCCGCTCATGATGTTCATGCCGAGCAGACCGGGGATCAGGAAATCGATGTAGCGAGCACCGGGCCGGGTGACGAGTTGCTCTTCGACCTTCAGCGGATCGGCACGACCGGCGGCGCGCTGCAGCGCGTCGTCGACCTTCGCGCGCGCGAGCACGGATTCAGGTCGTGTCGGATCGAAGCGCAAGGTCAGCGTCGCGCCGGATTCGACGACGATCGACACTTTGCCGAGGCGCAATGCGTCTTCGGCGCTCGCGGCCTCGATGAGCTTCGTCGTGAAGCTGTCCTTCGCGCTCAAGGCCGCTGCCGCTGCAGCGGAGCCGGCGCCGCGGACGATGCCGACCGCGATGACCTCTTGTGCCTTCTCGCGAAACGCGATGCCGAGTCCGACGGCGAGCAAGATCGGAAAGCCGAACACCCAGAAGACGACTTCCGGTTGTCGGTAGAACTCGCGCATGCGCGCCAAGAGCAATTGCCAGAACGGATTGCGGTCACGCATCGCGCAAGTGCCTTCCGGTCAACGACACGAAGACGTCTTCGAGACTCGCTTGGCGTGTCGACAACTGCGAGAGCTCGGCGCCGCTCGCGCGCACGTGATCGAGTAACGCCGGGATCGTCACGTGCGGCTCGGTGACGGTGAGTTGGATCGCTTCGCCCTCCGGCCGTGCGCCGCGCACCGACGGGAGCGCGCGAAACGGTGCGAGATCGCGTGCTTTGTCGACGCCGCGCAACGCGAACTCGACGACGTGATCACCGCCGAGCGAACGAATCAATTCCTGCGGCGAGCCGAGCGCGATCACTTTGCCGTGGTCGACGACCGCGACGCGATCACACAAGCGTTCGGCTTCGTCCATGTAGTGCGTCGTCAACACGATGGTGCGGCCGCGCTCGCGCAAGCTGCGGATGATGTCCCACAACTGCCGGCGCGATTGCGGATCGAGTCCGGTCGTGGGCTCGTCCAGGAACAAGAGTTCGGGATCACCGACGAGTGCGACTGCAACAGCGAGGCGTTGATGCTGTCCGCCCGACAAGTTCGACACGAGAGCGGCCGCTTTTTCTTCGAGTCCGACTTCGGCCAAGACTTCAGCGGCCGGTCGACCGCGCGCGTAGAACGAGCCGAACAAACGGATCGTCTCGAGGACGGTCAGCTTGTCCGCGAACTTCGTTTCCTGCAGCGAGACACCGATCGATTCGCGCAGAGCCTTCTCGTCGGAAACCCACGTTTTCCCGAAGATCTCGACGGTTCCAGAGGTCGCCGTCAAAATGCCTTCGAGGATTTCTACGGTCGTCGTCTTGCCCGCGCCGTTCGGTCCGAGCAGCCCGAAACACTCGCCGCGCTGCACTTCCAGATCGAGTCCGCGCACCGCTTCGACGGGCGGCTTCGCGTCATAGGTCTTCTTCAGATCACGGACGAGGATGGCGGAGGGGGGCATGGCGGGCGCGAGACTCTAGCGCTTCGACCGCCGCCGTTCTCCCGCGCACACTTTCGACGGCACCGTCGATCCAAGATCGAGAGGATCGTGCAGGGAATGGACGCTCGGACCCGCGCACCCTCGGCGCGCGCACGCTCGCAGGCTGGCGCGCGACTTGCACCTCGCAATCCATGAGATGCGAGCTTCCGACCGCACTAGTTCGTATGGCTCGTTCCCGAGCGACGATCGAAGATGGATGGGGGCACGGACTCGTTGATCTTGATGGCGACGAACATCCCCGGACCGGGACTCTTCTTCCAGGGCACGAGTCCACTTGGCGGCGGTCTCGGCTCTGCGTTCGGCGACGGACTCTTGTGCGCAGGCGAAACGATCGTTCGCCTCGGCATCGTGTTCCCAAGCGGTGGCAGCGCCTCGTATCCGGGTGGCTCGACGCCGACTCCGATTCACCTCGCCGGCGGAACCGCCCCGGGTGACGCGCGCCACTACCAGTGCTGGTACCGGGACGCAGCGGTGTTCTCCACGAATGCGTCGTTCAATCTGACGCAGGGACTGTCGATCGCCTGGATTCAGTAGAGCGAGCGGCATCGTCGAGTCGGGCCTGACATCGCTATGCGCAGCCACGGGGAGTTCACATGCGCCTTCGCCAAAACCGTGCGCGGGAGCAACGAGTCGACTCCGCCTCTGTGGGGTCTGCCCGTGCATCGCTAGACTCCGAGTGTCCAGAGAGACCCCGGAGACCGCACGATGAAGACCCTCGTTCAGAACGGCATGATCGTCACGGCGGATGGACGCACCGAGGCCGACATCCTCGTCGACGGTGGAATCATCGCGCAAATAGGACGTGGACTGCCGACGGCGGTCGACAAGAAGATCGACGCGCGCGGCAAGTACGTCCTCCCCGGCGGAATCGACGTGCACACGCACCTCGACATGCCTTTCGGCGGATCGTTTTCCGTCGACGATTTCCGCACCGGCACGATCGCGGCTGCGTTCGGAGGCACGACTTGCATCGTCGACTTCGCCATTCAAGAGCGCGGCCAATCGCTGCGTCACGCTTTCGACACGTGGATGAAAAAGGCCGAAGGCAAAGCAGCGATCGACTACGGCTTTCACATGATCATGCGCGAGTCGACGCCCGAACTGCGCGAGGAGATGGGCGCGATGGTTCGCGAGGGCGTCACGTCCTTCAAATTGTTCATGGCGTATCCCGGCGTCTTCTACATGGACGACGCGTCGATCTTTCGCACGATGCAGCGCTCGGGCGAGATCGGCGCGTTGATCTGCATGCACGCCGAGAACGGCCCCGTCATCGACGTCCTGATCGAGCAGGCGCGTGCGAAAGGGCACAAGGCCCCCAAGTGGCACGCGCTCACGCGGCCAGCGCGCCTCGAGGCGGAAGCGACCTATCGTGCGATCTGTCTCGCTGAAGTCGCCGACGTGCCCGTGTACATCGTGCACCTGTCCGCGTCAGAGGCCCTCGAGCAAGTGACGGCGGCGCGCGACCGCGGCTTACCTGCTTTTGCAGAAACGTGTCCTCAGTACTTGTTCCTCTCTTATGACAATTACGAGGAGCCTGGATTCGACGGCGCCAAATACGTCATGAGTCCGCCGTTACGCGCTAAAGAGAAGCAGAAGGATTTGTGGCGCGGCCTGAAATTCAACGATCTTCAAGCGGTCGCGACCGATCACTGTCCTTTTTGCATGAAGGACGAAAAGCAGTTGGGCAAGGACGATTTCAGCAAGATCCCCAATGGTGCGCCCGGCATCGAAACGCGCATGAGCCTGATGTACGACGGGGGAGTCTTGGCCGGTCACATCACGCTCGAACGCTTCGTCGAGATCACGTCGACAGCGCCGGCGAAGATCTTCGGCTTGTATCCGAAGAAGGGCACGATCGCCGTCGGAACGGATGCAGACCTCGTCGTGTTCGACCCGAACCGCACGACGACGTGGAGCGCCAAGACGCATCACATGAACGTCGACTACAACCCGTATGAAGGCCGCGTGTGCAAAGGCGCGGTCGACACGGTGCTCTCGCGCGGCGAAGTCGTGATCGAGAAGAATCTCTTCGTCGGCAAAGTCGGTCGCGGCGAATTCGTGAAGCGCAAAGCGCGCTGATCATCACGACTCATGCTGTTCCCCAAGGATGAACTCGACACGTTCCGTGCCGTCTACGAGCGCGAACCATCGACCGACTCGACGTTCGCTACACCCTTGAGCTTGCGCCAATGCTTGCCGCCGTAGGGCGCGTGCAAGTCGGCCAGCGAGCGAATGGAACTGCCCTCTGCGATGGTCTCGATCTGGGTCACGGGCCCAATGACGATGAACTTCGACTCACTCCCTCGCACTCCGAAACGCTTTGGCCGTCCGATGACGGTGAACACGACCCTGGTTCGGGTTTCATCACGTTCCACTGCGTTTGCGCGCGTTGAGGCGAGATCCCATCCCCTTGATGAGGCTCGGATTCCCCGGATCCGCGCTCGCCATTTCTCCTATCCCGCAACCGCCGCGTGCCATTCCCGGTGCGTTCGATAGACTCCGAACGAACGAGACGCGATCGCACGCAATCATCAAAACGAGATCACCGGTCACGATGAAGAACACGCCGCCCGAGAGACCGACCGCGAGCCCGAAGGCCGCAGCGCACACGCACCTCGATGCCGCGACAATTCGCGCCAAGGAGAAGGAGTTTCTTTTTCCATCGGTCGCGCACTACTACCAAGAGCCGATCGTCTTGACCGACGGCAAGGGCTCGCGCTTGCGCGACATCGACGGGCGTGAGTACCTCGATTTCTTCGGGGGAATCCTCACTGTTTCGGTCGGGCATCAGAACGAGCGCGTCAACGGCGCGCTGAAGGCGCAGATCGATCGACTGGGTCACGTGTCGACGCTGTACCCGACGATTCCGATGGTCGAGCTCGCCGAGACGCTCGCGCGTATCACGCCGGGACGCTTGAAAAAGAGCTACTTCCTCGCGTCGGGCACGGAGGCGGACGAGACGGCGGTGATGCTCGCGCAGGTGTACACAGGGGCGCTCGAGATCATCGCGTTGCGCCACGGCTATTCTGGCCGATCGATGCTCGCGCAGTCGTTGACCGCGCACTCGAACTACCGCGCGGTGCCGACGCAGATCGCGGCGATCAAGCACGCTCTGTCGCCGTACTGCTACCGCTGTCCGCTCGGATTGAAATATCCGTCGTGCAACATCAAGTGCGCTACAGATCTCGAAGAGCTCATCCAAACGACGACGACAGGCAAGATCGCCGGCTTCCTCGCCGAGCCGATCCAAGGCGTCGGCGGATTCATCACGGCTCCGCCGGAATACTTCAAGATCGCCGTCGACATCGTGCGCAAGTACGGCGGCGTGTTCATCTGCGACGAAGTGCAGACCGGTTTCGGTCGCACCGGCAAACACATGTTCGGCATCGAGCACTGGGGCGTCGAGCCCGACATCATGACGATGGCGAAGGGTATTGCGAACGGGATGCCGCTCGCGGCGTGCATCGCGACGCCGGAGATCGCGGACGCGTTCAAGAAGTCGCAGATCTCGACGTTCGGCGGCAATCCGCTGTCGTGCACGGCGGCGAACGCGACGATCGGCGTCATCGAGGACGATCATTTGGCGCAGAATGCCGAAGTGCAGGGAGCGCGCTTGCGCGAAGGTTTCGACGACTTGAAGCGCCGCTATCCGAAGATCGTCGGCGACGTGCGGGGGAAGGGGCTCATGCTCGGCATGGAGATGGTCGTCGACGAGGCGAGCGGCGATCGCACGCCCAATCCGGCGATCGTTTTGCGTCTCTTCGAGGAGACCAAGAAGCGCGGACTGTTGGTCGGAAAAGGCGGACTCTACGGCAACGTGTTTCGCGTCGCGCCGGCGCTGAACGTGACCACGAGCGATGTCGACGAAGCGTTGCGCATCCTGCGGGAGTCGTTCGCAGCACTCGCAGTATGACGCGCGAAGAGAAAGCCCAGGCGCTGCCCGACGGGCGTCTCGAACAGCGTTTTCACCAGAAAAACGAGCCCTTTTCGCACGGCGAGGCGTTCGCCGAAGCGTCGCGTTGTCTGTACTGCTTCGATGCGCCGTGCATGCACGCGTGTCCGACGCACATCGACATCGCGACGTTCATCAAGAAGATCTCGAGCGACAATCTGCGCGGCTCGGCGAAGACGATCCTGACTGCGAACTTGCTCGGCGCATCGTGCGCGAAAGTGTGTCCCGTCGAAGTGTTGTGCGAAGGCTCGTGCGTGTTCATCGCGTGGGGCCGTAAGCCGATCGCGATCGGACGATTGCAGCGACACGCGATGGAGCACGGCGCGTCCGTCGATCTGCTCGCGAAGAAACCCTCGAGCGGCAAATCGGTCGGGCTTGTGGGCGCTGGCCCGGCGTCGCTGGCGTGTGCGGGGACGCTGGTGTTGCTCGGCCATCGCGCGGTGATCTACGAAAAGAGCGCGCTCGCCGGCGGACTGAACACGAGCGGAGTCGCGCCGTACAAGATGGACGCGGTGCACGGGCTCGAAGAAGTCGAGTTCGTGCGCGCGCTCGGCGTCGAAATCCAAACCGGCATCGAGGTCGGTCGCGACGTCAGCGCCGAACAATTGCTCGCGCGGCACGACGCGGTGTTCCTCGGGCCCGGCTTGGGGCCTGATTCTCGGCTCGAGGCGAAAAACGTCGCTGGTCCAGGCGTTTTCGGCGCGGTCGAGTGGATCGCGCGCATGAAACTCGATCCCAAGTTGCATCTGCAAGACGTCACGCGTGCCGCAGTGATCGGCGGCGGAAACACGGCTCTCGATGCTGCGCGCGAACTGAAAGGGCTCGGAGTCGCTGATGTGAAGCTCATCTATCGTCGCGACGAAGCGTCGATGAGCGGCTACGTGCACGAATGGAACGAAGCGAAGCAAGAAGGCGTCGTGCTCGTGCCGAATGCGCTCGTGACCGAGGTCGTGCGCGTGGAGACTCGCTTGACGGCCCTCGATCTTGTTCGAGCGCATGATGGACGCGCGACGAGCGAGCGCTTGCCTGCGCTGCCCGTCGATCTCGTGCTCGTCGCGACCGGACAAGCGCAGCTCCGTTCCTTGGTCGCATTGTTTCCCGACGTGCAGGTCGATGAAAGCGGTCGAATTCGCGCCGAATCCAGTACCGGCCGTACCGGCAATCCACGCATCTTCACCGGCGGTGACGCGCTGAACGGCGGCAAGGAAGTCGTCAACGCCGCTGCCGAAGGTCAGGACGCTGCGCGCGCGATCGACGCGTTGCTCTTGGACCCGCGGCAAGGACCGTGACTATCCTCCTCGGTCTCATGAGCGACGGGAATGTGTGCGGGCTCTGCGGTCGGGTGATGAAACTCGGCGTGACCGAGAGCTGGGTGAATTCGGACGGCGAGGAAATGGAACTCCATCTACCGAAGGACGTTTCAGCGCTGTTGAAGACATCGGACCGCGAGATCGAAGTCTGTGCCCGGTGCTACCCCGACCGGGTCGAGCGTGAATTCAGTGGCGCAGATCTCGCGGAAATCCACTACGAGTTCGGGCTGGGTCATCTGAGTCGCAGAAACTCGAGCGCGGCCGCGGAGTGCATTCGGCGCGCGCTACCTTTGAAGAGCACGAGTTTGTACCTGGCGGCATTGGCGTGCGCCGTCGATTCGCGCGAGGAATCGGACCGGCTCAAGCGCGAGGCGCTCGCACTTGATCCGGATTGCGAAACCGCGCGACGCAACCTCGAACGGGACTGGTTCGGTGGTAGGCCAGATCTCTTCGAGCTCTCGACGGAATTCAAGGCAGTCGCCGCGGTCACCACGGTTGCGTCTTGCGATTGAAGTCTTGCGATCGAGGAGTGAAAGCGCTTGACGGCACTCGTTCGGAGCGAGTCCTCATCGCTGGAGGTACTCAACGCCCTGCGAGCACTGTCCAGTATCGCGGTCAGGCCGTGTGCTCGATCGTCCGCACAGAAAGCAAGTCAGCATCCGCCATCGGACGGAGGTCATCGATGGACAGCGTGACAAGCGCTTCGGTCAGGCCGGAACCGCGCACGAATTCGATCTCGAGCGTAGCCTAATCGTGGAGGAAGACGACGGCGCCGACGTCACCGGCGCGCAGGCCATGCTCTGGCAGGTCGCGGACGAGCACGGCGATGTCGAGAGCCTTGAAGGTCATCATCCAATCCTCGGAAACGCTGTCACGAAACGCGGGGCGTACTCGCCGTCGAGCACAATCCAGATCGTGATCACGCCACGCGACCGCCCCGCCGGTCCTTGGGAGTTACCACGGACCTCGAACTTCCGACCGTGGACCGTGGGCTTGCCCACGCGGGCCTCATGCTCGAGTGCATGCCTCCGGAGGTCGTTCGCGAGAACTTCCCAATCCGCCCTCGCATAACCGAGGCTGGTGAAGAATGCGGCCTTGGAACGACCAACAGGGTGAAACGGTGACAGCAGGTAGTCTCTGATCTTGGCGGCCTCGATGATCGCTCGCTCTGCACCTTGGAGACGCATTTCCGCCCGTTTACGGCGGAGAAGAGCGCCGTGTCCAGCCCTGTGGCGCTGGTGCACGGGGAGGCAGGCGACGCCGCCGGGAACGCCCGAATTCCCGCAAACCAGTCACGGCATCGCTGTGAGCACCGAGCCGGGTCGAGCATCCGTGTGACGGCCGTGCTCGACGACGGTCTCGCCAGCGACGATCACGTGCGTGATCCCTACTGGCGCTTGGCGCGGATTTTCGAACGTCGCACGATCGGCGATCGTAGCCGCATCGAACACGACGAGATCGGCGTGGAACTGCGGCTCGATGCGACCGCGCTCGACCAGTTGTGCGCGCTCAGCGGGCAGGCTCGAGAGTTTGCGCACGGCGGTTTGCAAATCGAGTGCACGCAACTCGCGCACGAACCTGCCGAGCACGCGCGGTGCCGTCCCGAAACTGCGCGGATGGGGGACCGAGCCCTCGCGATCGAAGCGTTGCACCGTCCCATCCGAGCCGATCATCGTGAGCGGATGCGCGAGGATTCGCGCGACGTCGGACTCTTGCATCGCGTGACCGACGTACGACACCGAGCCGCGCTCTTCTTCGAGCAAGCGCAAGTATGCGTCGATCGGCTCGAGACGCCAAAACGCCGCGATTTCAGCTACCGATTTGCCTGACATGCCCTTCGCCGAACCGTCGAGTTCGCTCGCGATCGCGATCAAGTCGAAACCACCGGGCTCGTTCGCGACGTGTGCAATCACCTCGTCGCGCATGCGTGCGCGCGCAGCCGGATCGCGCAAGCGCTTCATCAAGTCTTCCGTCTCGCCTTCGCGTGCCCACGGTTCCAACAAGATCGTGAGCGTCGTCGAATAGGCCGTGTACGGATACACGTCGGCGCGCACGTCGAGTCCAGCCTGCACCGCTGATTCGATGCGCCGGATCACCGTGTCGACCTTCGGCCAGTTCGCGCGTCCGCACGACTTCAGATGCGAAATCTGGACGCGTGCGCCGCTCTCGCGCGCGAGCGTGAGCGCCTCGTCCACCGCCTCGACGAGGCGCGCGTCTTCACTGCGCATGTGCGACGCGTACATACGACGGCGGCGCGCGACGATCTTCGCGAGCGCGATCAATTCCTGCGGCGGCGTGTAGATGCCGGGCACGTACTCGAGGCCGCTCGACAATCCGAAGGCGCCGTCGTCGAGTGCCTGCTCGAACTCGCGCGACACGTCAGCGAGCTCCGTCGCTGTCAGCTCGCGATCGACCGCGCCGATGCGATTCTCGCGCAGCGTGCCGTGACCGATCAGCAACGCTTGGTGGATCGACGGCCGCGCCTCTGCGACGGCCGCCAAGTAGTCGCGGACGCGCGGGAACTTGCGCTTCGAATCCGGTGCCGTCGGAGCCGCCGAACCACCGCAATTCCCGGTGATTTCGCACGTGTAGCCTTGCATCACGCGCGAATCGGCCGTCGGGCACGAGAGGATCGAGCGATCGGAGTGACTGTGCATGTCGACGAACCCGGGCGCGACCACCAGGCCCGTCGCGTCGATCGCTCGGCGAGCGCGCTCGCGATCGATGACCCCGAGATACGCGATGCGCCTGTCGCTGACGCCGACGTCGACACGGCGCGGCAGTGTTCCGTTGCCGTCGACGACGAGCCCGCCGTGCACGACGAGATCGAAGGCGTGCTCGCGTCGCGTCGTAGTGCACCCAGGAATGAGCGCTGCACCGACGCTGCACGCGGCGGCCTTGAGGATGGTGCGTCGATCGTGATTCATGCGTTCATCTCCACTCCGAGCCCAGGTGCCTTCAACGTGGTCATCACGCCGTTTTTCAGTTCGAAGCCGCCGCGAAACGGATCGCGCGCCAGATCCAAACTGCCGTCGAGATCCAAGTAGCGTGTTGCCTTGCACGCGTAGGCAATATGCAGCGCCGCTGCGATCCCGACGACGGATTCGTCCATGCAGCCCCACATCAAATCGATGCCGTGAGCCTCGGCCACGCGCGCGATCTCGCGAGCCGGTGTGACGCCGCCGCATTTCGCGAGCTTGATGTTCCACATGCCGTACGGTCGTGGTTCTCGCGCCAAACGCACGGCGTCGGACAGGTCGAGCAAGCTCTCGTCTGCGACCAGGCGCGCGCGAATGGACGCTGGCAAGCGGCGCACTTCGTCGTCGAGCCCACGCGGCACCGGCTGCTCGAGGAACTCGACGTGGATGTGCTCCGTGAGCGCGAAAAACCGCTCGATGTCGGGCACTCCGTATCCGACGTTGGCATCGGCGCGCAGCACCATCCGTGCTCCGAAGCGCTCGCGCAGACGGACCAAGCGCTCGACGTCCTGCGACAAGTCTTCGCCGATCTTCACCTTGAGTACGCGCAAACCCGCGGCCGAGTGTTCGTCGGCTTCGGCGAGCGTTTCTCCGAGCGGGCGTATGCCTAGCGTCACCGAAGTCTCGAGTGGAGCGACGACGCGACCGAAGAGATCGACGAGCGCCAGTCCGCGCGCTCGACTCGCGGCGTCGTGCAACGCCGAATCGAGCGCGGATCGCGCGGCCGGCGTTTTCGCGAACTCGCTCTCGAGTCGCGCGAGCAGTCGGAAGCCGCCCATCTCTCCTCGGGCTGCATGCGCCAGTGCAGCGCGGCACGCAGCGGACGATTCACCCGTGATCTCCTCGACGGGCGCCGCGCAGCCGAATCCCTGTGTCCCATCTTCCAGGACGACGCGCGCGAAACCCATCTCGACCGAAGCGGTGTCCTGGTGCGCGATGCGATAGGGGCGCCTGAGCGCGATCTCTTCCCACCACGTCTCGATGCGCGCGATGTTCACGACTCAGTGCGCTGCTCGGTGGGCGCCGTGACCTGTGTGCGAGGCGATGTGCGCGCGCAGTGGCGGAACCAAGCGATCGCAGCCTTCGTGAAGTGGCCAAACCGTCGGCAGGCCGCTCTCACGTTCGATGCGCGAGCGCACGTTCTCGCGCTCGGCCGCCGGCGTGCTTTCGTCGTTGAGCGCGATGCCGAGCACGCGCGCACCGTACATCTCGATCAGCGCGATCTGCTTCGCGAGCGGCGCGATCTCGTTCTCCAAGTACTCCTGATCGTCGTGAAATCGGCGGCCGGGCGCGTGTTGCAAGATCACCGCGCTCGATTCGGCCGACAGGATCAATTCCGCACCGCACGGGCCGCTCGGGTTGAGCAGCGACGACTGGCCCTCGATGAAAATGACATCGGGCGCGAGATCGCGATCGCACTGCACGACGGCGTGCTCCAACTCGCCGCTGACGAAATCATTGGGTGTCGTGTCGAGCACGAAACCGTGTCGAATACCTTGCAACCAGCCCGTTTGGCCGGTCGCGACGAGCGCTGGTTTCAAGCCGCTCTTGCTACAGGCGTCGGACAAAAAGTGGCACGTCGTGCGCTTGCCGAGCGCGCAATCGGTGCCCAGCACTGGAATGCGCGGCGCGCGCACCGAGCGGATGTCGCCGGACCAGAAATGCAGATCGGAACGCGCCTTCGGTTTGCGCACGTCGATCAGCTCGACCTGGTGCGCGCGCGCGGCCGCGACGAGGCGCGGATCGTCCGACACGAACTCGTGCAGGCCGCTGACGATGCCGACGCCGTGCTCGACGACGGCCAGCAAAGCAAGCTTGAGCGCCGGTGGGATCACGCCGCCCGAAGTCGCGACGCCGACGACAACGAAGTCGGGCAGCGGACGAACATGCGCGAACAACGCGTCGAAGTCCGCGAACGTCGGAATGCCGCGCGCTCGTCCGTCGAGCACGTCACCCGCGTCTCGTCCGACGCACTTGGAGTCCACCAGGCCGACGATTTCGAAGCGACTCGGCCCGCGCACGAGCCCGTGCGCTGTTTTCGCCGACGCCGTCTGGAACATGTCGAGCGTGTAGATCGCGGCGCGTTTTCGAGTCGAGGCCTGCATCGCCAGCGCAGTATGCCGCTCGATTCCAGCGCGCGCGGGTCAGATGAGAAAAATCCGATCACAACTGCAACCGAAGCGCGAGCCCATGAGTCGAGTCCATGGCAGCACTCGCATCGCGCTCCACACGTGAACGCGACGAGCGCTCGCCCGCAGGAAATGGGTTCTGTGCAGGTCGCTCGCCGCAGGTAGGGATGGGTCTCGAGGCGATCTGCACACGCGGCCACGCCGCACGAGGTCCTGTGTCCGTTCGTGTTGGATCATCGAGATCCGAGGAGGGGCCGTCATGTTTCGTAATCGACTCACCAGCGCAGGGATCAGGCAACGCGTTGTCTGGATGCTGGCTCTCGCTCCGCTCGTCGGCTGTGCCGCGAATCGCGTGGGCAGCCTCGAGCATCAGGTCTTCGTCTTCAAAGGCGTGTTCAAAATCACGGTCGGCAGCGCCAATGTGAACTGGTGGCTGCTCTCGGGCAGCGTGTCGAGCGTCGACGTGACGCCCGAACCCGGCGTTCAATTGGCGAGCGCGACGATGCGCATTTACGACGATGCCAATGGCAACGGCGCCTACGACAGTGGGGAAAACTCGAAGTCGTTTCAGTCGACCACGAGCGGGAACGGCCTCAGCTTCTCCAACGCAGGGGTGACGGCCGGCGAGGTGGCGAATTGGAACGCCGATCGGATCTCATGCAGCGTCGAAGTCACGCAGACGAACGGCAAGGTGTCCGTCTGGACTGCGCCCATCTGAATCGATATCCATGGGGAGAACGCCGAACGGCGCGCCCCGCACCCAAACAACACGAAACACGAAACACGAAACACGAAACAAGAGTCACGAACCCGAACATCGAAAGGTCCAGTCATGAAGTTCTCGTCCATTCTGTGCGTCACCGGATTGCTGTCCGCCGGTGGTCTCTCGCTCGCATACAGCCTCCAACAACCGTCCCACACCAGTAGCTCGGCGCAGCTCGTCGCGTGGAGCCGACCCTCGCTCGTCGTGCCGTACGGATTGCAGATGCGTTACGCCTACGCGCCGCGCGGTTCACAGCCGATTCATGCGGCGGACCTGCTCGTGCGGTTCGAGCCCATCCCGAAGAGCACAGTCACGGCGCTCCAGGCGACCTACGCGAACCTCGACTATTCACAACCGCCGTTGACCGATGCGCGCGTGTTCGTCGACCGAACGAGCGATTCGCTTCCGGGGCAATGGTTCCGTGCCACCAGAGCAGGCGACGACTCGAGTGCTCTCGAAGCACGCATGCCTGCACCCGTGGGGGGCTGGTTCCACCAACCGCTGCAGTTCAAGACGGAGGCGCTGTCCGGCGTGCGCAGTCTCTTCGAATCGGACACGGTCCTGACGCTGGCGCCGTGATGGAAAGACTCGTGCGCAAGTTGGGGGCGGCCGCTTCGATCGTGTTGTGCACCTGTTGCGGCGGACCGCGCTCGCAGTCGGAAACGGGTCAAGTAGCCACGTTCCGCGGTCCTCCGGATGTTCGTTTCCGGACGACCGGCGAACTGAAGCGTGCTGATCTGATGCTGGGTTTGCCGGCTTGGCGCATCGAAGGACCGCACGACCTCGCGCCGCGCGTGTCGATCTTCGACGACGTCGATCGCGACGGGCTACCAGGCGCGGTGGAGCCGCGTACGGCCTTGCTCGTGCGGTCCGTCGAGGGTGGTCTCGGCCTCGATCCAACTTCCTTCCGTGCGGGGGCCGGTCGCGACTTCGATCATCCGGTGCTGTTCGTGGAGTTCGTGCAGGGCGGGCACGCACAGACCTACTCGCACTCGATCGAGTGAGAGAGTGGTGGAAGTGTCGCTCGCCGGAAGGGGATGCCGGTGGGCGATACGTTTCTTCGGGCAACAGCTCCGACTCGTCAGGTGCCCTCGAGCTTGGTAGGTTTCAGCGGCATGCCCGATCTCTCCTCGAATTTAGCTGGCATCCAGAGTCCGAATCCGTTCTGGCTCGCGAGCGCTCCGCCCACGAACAGCGGCGACCAAGTCATGCGCGCCTTCGACGCAGGTTGGGGCGGAGCGGTATGGAAGACGCTCGGCAATCCGATTCGAAACGTTTCGAGTCGCTTGGGCGGGCTCGACTACGGCGATCGGCGCATGATCGGTTTGAACAACATCGAGCTGATCACCGATCGACCGCTCGCGGTGAACTTGAAGGAGATCCGCGAGGTCAAGAAGCGCTATCCGAAGCACGCCGTGATCGTCTCGTTGATGGTCGAGACGCGCGCGGAGTGGCGCGAGATCATCGCACGCTCGGAGGACACCGGTTGCGACGGGCTCGAGCTCAATTTCGGTTGCCCGCACGGCATGTGCGAGCGCGGCATGGGCTCCGCCGTCGGCCAAGAACCGCAGGTGCTCGAGGAACTCGTGCGCTGGGTGATGGAGTACGCGCACATTCCCGTGATCGCGAAGCTGACCCCGAACATCGGCCACATCGAGGATCCCGCTGTCGCCGCGGTGCGCGGGGGAGCGAACGCGGTGTCGCTCATCAACACGATCCAGAGCGTGATCGGCGTCGACCTCGATCGCTTGGTGCCGCTGCCGCGCGTGTCGGACGCGTCGAGCCACGGCGGTTATTGTGGTCCGGCGGTGAAGCCGATCGCGCTGAGGATGGTCGGCGTGCTCGCTCGCGACCCGCGTGTCACCGTGCCGATCAGCGGCATCGGCGGAATTTCGAATTGGCGCGATGCGGCCGAATTCTTGGCGCTCGGTGCCACGAACGTGCAGGTGTGCACGGCGGTGATGCACTACGGCTACCGCGTCGTCGAGGACATGATCGAAGGGCTCGAGAACTATCTCGCGGAGAAGAACATGCGCTCGGTGAGCGAGCTCATAGGTGCCGCCCTGCCCGGTTTCCGCGAGTGGGGAGATCTCGACCTCAACTACCACGTCGTGGCCGAGATCGACTCTTCGAAGTGCATCGGTTGCCAGCTGTGTCACGTCGCGTGTCACGACGGCGCGCACCAGTGCATTCACTCGCCCGGGACGCCTGCGCACGCTGGTCACGTCGCTCCGATGGCGCACATCGCGGCGGAAAAAGCCAAGTTCGCGCCCGTCGATGCGCCGTACCGAGTGCCGTGGGTCGACGAGACCGAGTGCGTCGGTTGCAACTTGTGCGCGCTCGTGTGCCCGGTCGAGAACTGCATCACGATGGTCGAGCGCAGGCGTGCGCCGAATGTGGATACGTGGAACGATCGTGTGCGCACTGGCCGCGATCACATCGAGGGCGGGCTCTCGAGCACGCCACGCTGAGCAGGAACGAATGACATTGCGACGACACTCGCTGTTGCGATCGACACCGACGACTGGACTTCGACCATGAGTGCACGCGATCCGTTCCTGACTGCCGCAATCGAAGAAGCGCGTAAGGGTCTCGCGACCGGCGGCATTCCGATCGGTTCGGTGCTCGTGATCGACGGCAAGATCGTCGGTCGCGGTCACAATCAACGCGAGCAGAAGCAGAGTGCGACGCTGCACGCCGAGATGGATTGTCTCGAGAACGCCGGGCGCTTGAAGGCCCGCGACTATGCACGCGCGACGCTCTACTCGACCTTGTCGCCGTGCGACATGTGCAGCGGCACAGCGCTCCTCTACAAGATTCCACGCATCGTCATCGGCGAAAACACCACGTTTCAAGGCCCTGAGAGTTACGTCCGCTCACGCGGAGTCGAGCTCGTGATCGCGAACGATGCAGAGTGCATCGCGCTGATGGATGACTTCATTCGCGCGCGTCCCGAGCTGTGGAACGAAGACATCGGTGTGTGAGAGATGACGGCATCCACGCCGAAGATTCGTCGCGCCGAGTGCGTCGACACGCGCACACTCGATGCGCCTCGTGGGCGTACTCGTCGTCTGTGTAGAAGGGGGCGCCTCCGTCAGCTTCATGCATCCGTTGACGCCGAAGCGCGCCCAGCCGTTTTGGACACGAATCTCGCGCGCTGTCGAACCCGTTGATCGCATGCTGCTGGTCGCCGAGGACGAACACGTCGTGCTCGGCACCGTGCAGCTCGTGCTCGACATGCCGGAGAATGCGATGAGGCCGCCCGCCATCATGTAGGTAGGCATGCAGTGCGCCATGGAGATCCACAGCGCGGCGAAGTCGTAGGTGGTCCAGGTGCGTTCCGCCGTCGGAACCGGCGCGAGGTCGGCGTTGAAGAGCGGGCTCGCCTGAATGTCGAGGGGGAGATCGGTGGGCGAAGCGGTGCGGGACGGAGCGTGCGTCACGCGGGGAGTCTAGTCATTCGCGAGCGGGGCGGAGAGTCGAGAGGAATGAGGAGGCGTCGCGAAGTGTGGGGGCTGCCCCTCCGCTACGGGACGCGGCCCTACCGCGCCCTAGGTGCCCTTGCGCAGGATCACGATCTTCACCGTGTTGAAGAGGATCGACAGGTCGAACAGCAGCGACTGATTCTTGATGTAGAAGAGATCGAACTGCAGCTTCTGCACCGCGTCTTCGAACGTGCTGCCGTAGCGATAATTGATCTGCGCCCAACCGGTCAAACCGGGCTTCACGATGTGGCGCTGACGGAAGTAGGGGATCTTCTTCGCCAAGTCCTCGACGAAGTGTTCACGCTCAGGTCGCGGACCCACGAGCGACATGTGTCCCGCGAGCACATTGAAGAGCTGCGGCAATTCGTCGAGCCGCGTCTTGCGAATGAACTTGCCCGACTTGGTGATGCGCGGATCGTCCTGCGTCGCCCACACCGGCCCTGACAACTTCTCGGCATCGGCGCGCATGCTGCGGAATTTGAAGAGCGTGAACGGTTTGCCGTCGCGACCGACGCGCTCTTGCGTGAACAAGATCGGACCCGGTGAATCGAAGCGCACGAACAGCGCTGTCGCGATCATCAACGGCCACGAGATCGCCAACATGAACAGCGCGAGCACGAAATCGACGGCGCGCTTCGACAATTCGGCCCACGGATGGCGCGAAAAGCCCTCGTTGAAGATCAAGTACGACGGACGCAGCGCTTCGACGGCGATCTTGCCCGTGATCTGTTCGTACACCGACTCGTACTCACGCACGGTCACGCCGGCCAAACGGCATTCGAGCAAGTCGTCGACCGGCACGTTGTTGCGGCGATTCTCCATCGCGACCACGACGAGGCCGACATCTCTCGCTTCGACGAGCTCTAGCATCGACCGAGGTTTGACCTCGCCGTCCTCATTCGTGTCCGTCTCGTCGGCGAACGGTTCGAGCGACAAGAGCTGCATGCGCAATTCGATCTCGCTCTGCGCGGTGGGCGACAACTTGTCGGCCGTCTGCGCCATGGACGACTGCGCCGCGATCGCCGTCGCATTGCTCATCATCGCTGGCGCCAGCCCACCATCGCGCCACTCCGTGCCGCGCTTCGCTCGTTCTCCGGCCTCGGACCACGCGTGTCGTACACGCTGTGCGGCATCGCGCGTCACACCGCGAGTGTTCGACTCGGGCAAGATACCGACCAACACGAAACCGGCATCCGGTCGCTCGAGAATCTCGCGACCCAGATCCTTCGCCGTCTTGCCGCCGCCGAGGATCAACACGCGCTCGCCGAATTCGACGCGGCGCAACAACCAGTGGAAGAGCGTGCGCCAATAGTACAAGACCGCGAATGACGACAGCATCGCGAAGACCAGCGTCTGCACGCGCTGACCGAGCGAAAGCGGCGGGAAATCGAGGACTTGTTTGAGGCCCCAAAACCACGTCAACCCGACCACGACGAGCGTCAACGCCAACGCCGAAGCCGTCGACTCGACGAACTTGCTGGCGCGGTCGTAGCGTGAGCCTGAAATGCGCACGTCGTACAGCTCGTTGAACGCGATCGCGATCTGCGACAACACGGCCAAGAGGAAGGCGCTCGTGATGCAGCGGAAGAGCGCATCGTCGACGCTCAACGCCGGGATCGCGTTGTTGAGCAACTCGCGCGTGCGCTCCGACGGATCCCACAAGTGCGCACTCGTCCACAGAGCGATGACGAGTGTCAAGAGCAAGGTCTCGCTCAGGATGAGCAAGGCCTTGCGGATCGGTAGGTAGTGACGGAGGACGCGCAGCATCGATCGCCGGCAGTGGGGACGCCGGCAGTCGCCGATAGATCAGTAGGGATGAGGTAGGAGGAACGCGATTCTGCCTGTAGATCGGACAGTTTCGGACTGGACGTGAAGCGGCGCGGCCCCGGTTCCGCCCGCAGCGCATTCTAGAGCGATTCACGCAGGTCGCGACCGCCCAATCGGGAAGGTCCTTCCACCTTCCGCGTCAGATTGCGTCTGTGTTCGATCTTCACGGCACCTGAACGCGCGTTGAGGAAGACCTCGACCAAGTCGACCCGCGGCACCGCGTCCGAGCCGCGACGGAGCGCCCGAGCTGCGCGAACGAGACGTGCCGTCTGCACGGCGCCCAATCGACCGCTCTCGCGAAAGCGCGCCGGCCTGATGTCCAGACCCGAGCCGCGCGGAATCGGCAACGGCTCGTAGCGTGTCGTCTTGACCTCGACGCACACGAGATCGCGACCCTCGCGTGCGAGGACGTCGACTTCGGCGTGCGCGGTCTGCACGCGACGAGCGACGATCACGAAACCACGCGCGAGCAGCTCGTGCACGGCGAACTCCTCACCGACGAGGCCGAGCTCACGCGCATCCGGCGTGAAAATCCGCGCGAAGAGACGCGGGTAGAAGCGCAGCACGAGTGCGCGCAGCCATCGCGGCGCGCGCACGCTAGCCACCTCTCAGGCGTTGTTCGTCTTCGCTTCGACGGCCTTGTCGCTCGCGTCGGCTTCGACGGTTTGAATCGCCGAACGCGCGAAACGCATGCGCACACCGTCGGCGACTTGCAGCGTCATCACGTCGTCTTGCACTTGCACGACTTGACCGTACAGACCGCCGGTGGTCATGACCTTGTCGCCCTTCTTGATCGCTGCGAGCATCGCCTTGCGGGCCTTGCGCGCCTTCTGCTCGGGGCGTATGACGATGAACCAGAACACGGGGACGCAGAGCAACAGCGGGAACAGGCTCTGGAACACCGAGTTCATGCCGCCTTGCTGTTGGGCAGGCGCACTGGCGTCTTGGATCAGGGCGAAAAAGAGGGGAGTCATGGGCGTTTCCTTCGATCGACCTCTCGCCGGGCCAAGAGCAAAGGAGCCCGAAGCACGCGAGATGGGGCGAAGAAGGTACTAGAATCGCTGCCCTGTTTGAAGCCGGGTGCGCCCGGATCGTCACCATGCCCGAATCCACGTCCAACAACGATTCACGCTTCGTCGTCGCCATGAGCGGCGGCGTCGATTCGTCGGTCGGCGCGTGGATGTTGCGCGAACAAGGGCTGTCGTTGGTCGGGCTCTTCATGCGCAACGGCGTGCACGTCGACGAGAGCGAGTCCTCGAAGAAGTCGTGCTGCTCCATTGGTGACGCTCGGGATGCGCGGATGGTTGCGGCTCACCTCGGAATTCCGTTTCAAGCCGTCGACTTGAAGGAGGAGTTCGGTGCGATCATCCGCTACTTCATTCGTGAGTACGGTCGCGGTCGCACGCCCAATCCGTGCGCGATCTGCAACCGCGATCTGAAGTTCAATCGCTTGATAACCTTCGCGCGCGAGCTCGGCGCGGAGGGCGTTGCGACGGGACACTACGCGCAGCTGGACGTCGTCGACGGACGAGTGCACCTCCTGCGCGGCGTCGATCACACGAAGGATCAGAGCTACCAACTGTTCTCGGTCGCGGAAGAGAACTTGGCGCGCACGAAATTGCCGCTCGGTGGCTTGCAGAAGACCGCCGTGCGCGCGCTCGCCGAAAAAGCCGGGCTGCGCACGTCGAAGAAGAAGGACAGCCAAGAGATCTGTTTCGTGCCGTCGAACGACTACCGCAAGTTGCTCGCGGAGGCGCAGGCCGAGCTGCATCCGGGCGAACTCGTCGACACAGCGGGCAATCGACTGGGCGAGCACGCAGGCACGGAGCACTTCACGATCGGTCAGCGCAAAGGTCACAAGATCGCGGCGACGGAACCGTTGTACGTGGTCGCACTCGAGCCGGAAACAGGTCGCGTCGTGCTGGGCACGCGCGAAGAATGCGGCGTGATGGAGTTCGACGCGTCCGATGCGAATTGGATCGGATTCGACGTGCCCGCTTCGGGTGAGTTCGAAGCGCTCGTGCAGCATCGCTACCACTGCGAACCGAAACCCGTCACGGTGCGCGTCACGGGCAAGTCGCTCACTGCGCGCTTTTTCGAGCCCGAACTCAGCGTGACGCCAGGCCAAGGTGCCGCCTTCTACCGAGGCGAACGCTTGCTCGGCGGCGCGTGGATCGACGCGACGCGGCGTTGAGCGCGATGGCCGCGGCGGCGAAATCCAACGTGGCGCGCGCTCTCGCGATCGTGGGCGTGATCGCGCTCGCGCTCGGCCTAGTCCTTTCGATTCCGCGCGCGAATGCGGCCTCGAAACGCGCCGCGCTCGCTGTCGCTCTCGTCGACGTGTCGAAGAGCGTCGTCGCGCGGTCTGTGGGCGAATGGGAGCGATCGACGAGCGCAGCGTTGCGCGCTTGGGCCAGGCGCGCCGAGGCGAGTGGGCACGATGTCAGCGTCCTCGCCTTCGGCCGCGACGTGCGCGCTGTGCTGTCGCCTCGATCGGCACGCGTCTTGGTCGAAGCGCTGGAATCGGGACAGTTCGAGCCGAGTCGTGAACTGCTCGAAAAAAACGCTCTGCGCGGAGCGCTCGAAACGCGGCTCGCAGCCGCTTTGAATTTGGCGCGCACGCTCGCTCGCGATCGGCCCTCGAGTTCGATCACGATCTTCGGCGACGGCACGTTCACGGGCGCCGATCCGCTGCCCGTCGCGCACGAACTTGCATCCACCGGATGCGCAATTCAGGTCCAGACCGAGCCGCCGCGTGCCTGGAACTTCGCGCTGTCGCCGTTGGAAGTGCCGCGCGAACTCGAAGTCGGCGCACCGATCGTCGTGTCGGCGCTCTTGCGCATCGATCGCGGAACCCTCGCGCGCGAGAACGTGCACGTCGACTTCGAACTGTTCGACGGGCTTAGGCGCGAGAAACGGGTGGACATCGAGGCCGGGACGAGCGAACTCGTGCCCCTGCACGTCGACTTCGGTCCCGCGCGCGCGGGCCTTGTGTACATCGGAGCAAGGGTCTCGCCGCCCGACGCTATCCGCGAGGACGATTCCCGAGCGGCCGTGCTGCGTTGCGGCGGTTCGCTCGTCGTCGGAATGCTCGACGCGCCCATCGACAGCAGTGCGCCGGAGTTGACCGTCGATGGCGTCGATCTCATTCGAATCGGGCGCGATGAGCTCGCGCGTGAGCTCGTGCACTTGGACGCGCTGATCAGCTTCTCAGCGCGCGCGACTCTCACGGAGCAGCGTTCGATCCGGAATTTCGTCGAGCACGGCGGCGGTTGGCTCGATCTCGCCGATGGGGAATGGATCAGGGCTCGCAGTGATCCTGCAGCACCGCTGCGCGAACTCGCCGCCCTCGTACCCGATCAGGTGAAGCGCGAGCGCGACGTGATCTTCTTGATCGATGCATCGGGCAGCATGGCGGGGCCTGCGTTCGACGCCGTTCGCGCGCAGATCGGTGGTCTCGTCGACAGCGCGCTTCCCAACGACGACGTTTCCGTGCGCTTTTTCGCGGGGGATCTGTACCCGGCGATCCGTTTCGGCATGGCAGCAGAACGCGGCGATCCAGAGCGGCGGACTGCCCTCGACGACGCCGTGCGCACGGCGCGCTCACCCACCGGACCGACGCGCATTCTGTCTGCACTCGAGACACTCGCGCGCGAACGATCTGGCGTGAATCGAGATGCGCTCGTCCTGTTGCTCTCCGATGGACGCGATCCCGAAACTTCTGATCGCGAGTCACGCCTCACGGCGTTGAAGCTGGCGCGCGGTCCGGCTCGCATGCGCGTCGTCGCCGTCGCTCCGGTCGCCGACGTCGATCGCGAATTTCTCGTGAGCTTGGCCGACTCGTTCGAGGATCTGGCCGATCCGACGCAGTGGCCGCACATTTTTCGCGGGGAGATCCTCGAGCAGGAACTCGTGCGACGCGAGAACATGCCCGTGCTGCCGGTCAGCGGAGGCCCCGAACCCGCAGCGTCTCTCGCGGCGGCGACGCAGAACTTGCCGTCGATCGACGAGGCCGTGCGCGCCGGCGTCGCTCCCGGTGCGCAACTCTTGTGGACGGATGATCGTGGCACACCGCTGGCTGCGGTCGCGCGACGTGGAGCCGGGCTCGTCGTGACGATCGGTTTCTCACCGCGGTTCGGCGGAACGCGAAATGGGCGTCGTGCGAGCGCGTTGGCACCGATCGTGCGCGCACTCGCGCGACACGAGCGACCCGAGCAACCGCACTTGCGGCTCGAAGAGAACCGTATCGTGCTCGAAAACGTCGCCGCGAATTTTCCAGCGGTCGCGCACGCGCGCGCGGAAGTCGACGAAGGCGACGTGTTCGATTTCGAGATGGTCGTCGAGGCGCGCGGATTCGATGCGCTGACGGCGCGCTCGAGTCCGATTCCCGACGCATTCGACGCGCACTCCGGTTTCGCGTCCGTGCACATCGATGGCGGCGCTGCCGGCGACTTGGATCTGTCGCTCGAGATTCCGCGGGCAGCGGAGTTCGCGTTCGAGAAGCGCCGCTTCGTCGCACCCAGGCCGAGCGCGCCGGTCGAGCGCGTGCCCCGCGCCGAGAGCACGCATACGCTCGCGCCGTGGAGCCTCGCCCTCGGTGTCTTGGCCCTGACCACGGCGGCGCTTCTGGGCGCATTTTCTGGCCGAAATCGCTGAAGCCAGGCCACAGGGCCGAGCTTTTCCCGCGCGCGCGACGGAGCGGCGCCGGAGCGCGTCGCTGGTCAAGCTTTTCCGGGTGTGGGCCGAAAAGGGAACGTCATGACGCTCCAAAAGAAACTCTTCGCCCTCACCCTCCCGCTGGTCCTCTTGTCGCTGGGTTCGTGCACGACGACCACGTCGTCGCTCGAGGAAGCGGCCGGCAACGAGCAGTGGCTCAAGCCCTCGCCGACCCTGCGCGCGCAGATCGAGGACACCGCGAAACGCCTGCCTTGGACGCACGGCATGGAGCGCATCGACGCCATCTCGTGGTTCGCGCGCGTCGGTGAACCGGCCTATCCGACTTTGCTCGCGATGGTCCAGGATCCGCGGCACGACGTGGCCGGCGCTGCACTCGCCGCACTCGGCGCGACGCGCGACAGTCGCCTCGTCGATTCACTGCACGCGCTGCCGCTGCCTTCCGGCGCGGACAAGACCGACCTCGTGCTCGAGCGCGCGCGCACGCTGCTGCGCCTCGGCGATTGGCAAGCGGTGCCGCAGTTGATCGGCGGTCTCTCGGACGAACGCTTGATCACGCGCGCGCTCTGCGCACAGGCGCTGTGGGAATCGACGCACGAACGCTTCGGTTACGACCCGCGCGCCGAAGGGGAAGAGCGCGAGACCTCCATCCAAGCCTGGAAGGCGTGGTGGCAAGAGCGCGAGCACGACCCGTTGCTCTCGGATACCAAACCCGGCGCCGCAGCGCCCACGCCGACGACGTCGCGCACGAATGATTGATCGTTGCGGGTTCATGTCGGCGCGCCGCGGCCGAGCGGAGTGCAGCGCGGCCCGTTCGCGCTCAGGACATGCTCGCACTGCGCAGTCGAACCAACAGCGCCGTGAAGCGCGGATCGGGGCGCAGCGCCGCCAAGTCGTCGTCGGCGGCGATTTGATCCGCGTCGACGTAACCGAGCAGAATAGCCTGCTCGAGGACCGCGAACGCTTCGTCGATCGCGCCCGTCAGGCTGAGCGAACACGCGAGGTTGTAGCGAGCGGTCTCGCACTCCGGGGCGCGGCGCACGAGTTCGCGGTCGACGAGGAGCGCTTCCGCATGACGTCCGAGCCGCGTCAAGAGGTGGCCGAGATCGCTGCGCGCGTCGTCGTTTGCGGGCCGACGCACGAGCTCGACGCCCAGGATTTCGACCAAGAATTCCAGGCCCAACCGGTCCAATTCGGCGGAGAGCGGTTTCGGAACGAGGAGTTCTTCTTGGCCCACGACGCGAAGAGCCTACAGAATGCGGCCGCTTCAGGCGGCACACTCCAGAGCCCAGTCCAAAGACGGCGGAGCGATGCTTGCGCCGCAGCGCGCGTTCGGTGACCTGCAGAGAGCCCGCTCACGAGCCCAAACCATGCGTCGAGACCACAGGTACACGTGATGAAGATCCACTTTTGCGATCTGTGCAACGAGTCCGTTCCGCAAGCCGATCTCGACCAAGGTCGCGCGTTCATCCGCAAGGATCGCGTCATCTGCGCGAGTTGCGAGGGCGCGATGTCCCATCCCAATGCGCCCTCGACAGCGACGGCGATGCGGCAGACCGTGGGCATGCCGGGTGCGCTGCCGAACACGGTCACGGCGGTCGTCGGCGGACAGAGCGACGTCGCACCGGCGCTGCCGATGCACGGTGGCGAAGGGCACAGCCACGTCTCGCACTTGCAACCGATCGTCGTGCGCTCGGCGGGTTCGGGCGGGCTGTGGGTCGCGCTCCTCGGGCTCGTTTTCACGGCGGGCGTGATGTTCGTGCTCGACAACCGCATCCAGACGATTCAACGCGACGCCGGAGCGCTCGAAAAGCGCGTCACGGCGCGCGAGGGCGACTTGGGCATGCTGCAGCGCGGCGCGGCGCTCGCGAGTGACTCGCAACGTCAGTACGAGCGCACGAACGACTCGCGATTCGACGCCGTCAAGGTCAAGAACGAGCGGCTCGTCGAGCAGGTCAACGCGATCTTGCGCGACAATGCCGAAATGGGTGCGCGCATGGCGACCTTGACCGTGCTCGTGAACAAACACGAAGCCAAAGCCGGCAGCGGCGACATCGAAATCGAGAAGCGCATCGACGAAGTGTCGGCTCGCATTGCGAAGAACGAGGACGATCTGCGCGCAGTGACGGCGCGCGTCCTGTCGGTCGAAACCGCGCCGCCGCCGGCTGCTCCTGTGATAGTCGAAACCGCGCCGACGCTCGAAGCGACGACGGCGAGTTGGATGCCGCTCCTCGACGGGCTGATGAACGACTTGAACAGCACGCGTTGGGAATCCGTGACCGGATTGGGCGCGACGAAGGATCCGGCGGTGGTGCCGCACCTCGTGCCGATGCTCAAAGACCTCGATGTGTTCGTGCGCATGGCGACGGCGCGCGTGCTCGGAGAGATGCAAGCGAAACCCGCGGTACCGGCGTTGATCGACACGCTCGAAGATGCCGAAACCGCGGTGCGCGAAGCAGCTTTCATCGCCCTGCGCACGATCACGGGCAAGGATCTGAAATTCGACGCGCAGGCGATCGATGCCGAGCGCGCCAAGAAAGTGAAGGCGTGGCGCGAGTGGTGGAAGAAAGAGTCGGAGACGCCTTCGGGAACGTGATCACGAGGCGCGATCCGCTCGCGCGCTCGATTGCAGCGAAAGGGCTCGGAATCTAGACTTCCGAGCCCTTCTCGCATGAGTGCGCGGCATTCGGTGCGGAGGGGATTCGAATAGCCCCCTGAACGCTTCGCCCTTCGCGCGGAGTACCCTGCGATGTCGCATCCCGTTACTCTCATCCGCGGCGACGGCACTGGTCCTGAATTGGCCGCCGTCACGAAGCACGTTCTCGACGCGACCGGCGTGAAGTTCGACTGGGTCGAAGTCGAAGCCGGCGTCGACATCATGGTGTCGGCGGGCACGCCGCTGCCGGAGAACGTGCTCACGTCGATTCGGAAAACGAAGACGTGCATCAAAGCGCCGATCACGACGCCGGTCGGGACGGGCTTTCGCTCGGTCAACGTGGCCTTGCGCAAAGAGTTCGATCTGTACGCGTGCATCCGCCCGTGCAAGAGCTACCCCGGTGTGCGCTCGCGCTACGAGGGGATCGACATCGTCATCTTCCGCGAGAACACCGAGGACTTGTACGCGGGGATCGAGTTCAAGGAAGGCGACTCCAGCACCAAGCAACTCATGAGCGTCATCACGGAGTTGACGGGGGCCAAGATTCGCCCTGACTCCGGAATTTCGATCAAGCCCATTTCGATCTTCGGCAGCGAACGGATCACGCGTGCCGCATTCGAATACGCGCGGAAGCACGGCCGCAAGAAGGTCACGTGCGTGCACAAGAGCAACATCATGAAGTTCACCGACGGGCTGTTCCTCGCGACGGCGAAGAAAGTCTCGGAGAGCTACCCCGACATCGCGTTCGAGGATCGCATCGTCGACAACATGTGCATGCAGCTCGTGCAGAAGCCTGAGGACTACGACGTGCTCCTGTTGCCGAATCTGTACGGCGACGTCGTGTCGGACTTGTGCGCCGGACTGATCGGCGGACTCGGCATCGCGCCGGGTGAGAACAAGGGGGACGGCGGGATCGCGATCTTCGAAGCGACGCACGGTTCGGCGCCGAAGTACAAGGGCCTGAACAAGGTCAATCCGACCGCGATGTTGTTGTCGGGCGTGTTGATGCTCGAGCACCTCGGCGAGAAGAGTGCGGCTCAGCGGCTGGAAAAAGCTGTTTCCAAAGTCATCCGCGAAGGGAAGTTCGTCACGTACGACATGAAGCCCGATCGCAACGATCCGACTGCGGTCGGCACGCGCGAGATGGGGAACGCGATCATCCAGGCGATGGGCTGAGGGAAGCGCACGTCCGCCCAATCAAGAAGGGCGCGTGATGAGGATCGGAGCGTGGAGAGGGCGAGGGCGAGACCGCGACTGCTGGTCGCGCTGGGCAGGGGGGGGAAGGGTCAGGACCTGTGCTGCTCGTCACGGCGAATTCGCCGCGCACGGCCTGACTCCCCTGAAAATCGCGCTCTACATCGGGATCGGGCTCGTCGCGCTTGTCGGCGTGATGGCCGTGATCGGCGCCTTCCTGCCGGCTGACCACGAGGCTTCGCGCACGCGTCGAATCCTCGCGCCGCGCGAGGCAGTGAAGGCCGCGATTCGCGATCTCGCGCGCCATCACGAGTGGCGCGACGACGTGAAGCGCGTCGAACTCTTCAGCGACGTCGGCGACAGGAGCGGCTATCGCGAATTCGGTTCGCACGGCGCAGTGCTTTACGCGATCGACGTCGAGGAAGCGCCGGCGAAGTTCGTGACGCGCATCGCTGACGACACGCTGCCGTACGGCGGCTCGTGGACGATCGAATTGAAGGCCGTCGAGGGCGGCACCGAGGTGACGATCACCGAACGTGGCTTCGTGAAGAACGTGATCTTTCGCTTCCTGTAGAAGACGGTGTTCTCGACCACGGCGACGATGGAAGAGTATTTGAAAGCGCTTGCTGCGCGCGTCGAGACGTAGCCCCGTTACTGAGCAGCGTGACACCGCGACGATCTTCGCGAGAGCTGCTCGCAAAAGCGTGCGACCCGGCCTCCGACGCAGAAAAATCGCGTTGCAACCGCAACCGATTTCCGCGCCGATCATCGGTAGGGGTAGAGGCAATTGGCGGAGTTTCGGAGAGGAAGGTAGCGTCCATGGAACCCAATCGGAGTGAACCCATGGCGACCTACACGATCACGATCGACGACCGAGTCCTCGAACTGGCCCGCGAACGCGCGGCAGAAGAGGGGACCTCGCTCGATGCAATCCTGGAAAAGTACATCACGACCTACTCCAGACCCGGGATCTCTGTGGCGACCTGGCAGAAGTTCCTCGAACTCACGAAAGACTGGCCCGCCGGTAGCGGGCCTGGAGGCCGCACTTGGAAGCGCAAGGACCTGTACAACGACCCCTGAGCGCGTGTTTCTCGACACCAGTGTTCTGGTCTACGCCGTGGACCCTAGCAGGCCGGCGCATCGGGCGCGGGCTCGCGCGTGCATCAACGGAAGTTCCGGCAATCCCTTCGTCATCAGCACGCAGGTCCTTCAGGAGTTCTATGTGTCCCTGACGCGGAGTAGGCAGCCGCGGTTCGACCAAGTCGGCGCAGAACGGGCCGTGCGCCTATTCATTGATGAGAACGTTCACACGGTCGGCGTGAGCACGATCCTCAAGACGATGGAGTCGAACAGAAAATGGTGTCAACCGCTGTGGGACGACCTCATCGTGCAGTCCGCGCTCGAGTCGGGCCGCACCCGGCTCCTGACCGAGGATATGCAGCACGGTCGGCGCTACGGCCAGCTCGTGATCGAGAATCCCTTCCTCGACATCTGAGCGCCTCCGCCTTGCCGATCCCGTGGGCGCGCGAGTAACGTTCTCGCGCCATGAGCACGATTCAAAAGCGCAAGATCACGGTCGTCGGAGCCGGCTACGTCGGCTCGACATGCGCACACCTGTGCGCGATGAAGAATTTGGCCAGCGAGATCGTCCTGATCGACGTGCTCGAAGGGCGCCCGCAAGGGATCGCGCTCGACATGAATCAGAGCGGCGCGGTCGAGGGGTTCGGCGCGACTGTCGTCGGGACGAACGATCCGAAAGACACGTACGGGTCGGATGTCGTGATCGTCACGGCCGGAATTCCGCGCAAGCCGGGGATGAGCCGCAGCGACCTGTTGTCGACGAACGCGAAGATCATCTTGGCCGTCGCCGATTACGTGCGCGTCGGATCGCCGGATGCACACGTGATCGTGGTGACCAATCCGCTCGATTCGATGGTGCACTTGTTCCGCGCGCGCTCGGGTTTTCCTGGGGCACGCGTGACCGGAATGGCCGGCGTGCTCGACAGCGCGCGCTTCAGTTGGTTCATCGCGGAGGCGACGAAGAGCGGCGTGCAGGACGTCAAGGCGATGGTGCTGGGCGCGCACGGCGATTCGATGGTGCCGCTGCCGGCGTACTGCGTCGTCAACGGTGTCGGCATCAAGGATCTGCTCGACAAGCCGAAGATCGCGGAGATGGAGAAGCGCACGCGCAATGGTGGCGCGGAGATCGTGAACTTGTTGAAGACCGGTAGCGCTTGGTACGCGCCGGCGAGCGCTAGCGTGGCGATGGCGAAGTCGATCCTGAACGACGAGAAGCGCTTGCTGCCGTGCGCGTGCTTCCTGAATGGTCAGTACGGGTTCGAGGGCCTGTACATGGGCGTGCCCGCGATCCTCGGCAAAAACGGAGTCGAGAAGATCATCGAGGTTCCGCTGGATCTCGACTCACGCGCTCAGATGCAGAAGACGGCGGGGGCGATCCTGCAGGACGTGCAGATGATGCGAGACATGAAGTTGCTGTGATGAAGCTGTCGTGAGCGCACCGTCGCTTGATCCGGTCTGGCACCGTACGATCAGTTCGGACGCGGGCGCTTGGCGAACGGTTTCTTAGTGGGCTTGCCGATGCGCAGCGGGCGATCTGCGGACGTCGGTGCGGGCGCACCGCCGCTGCCGGCGGGACTGATGCGCAGCATCTGACCGGCGACGCGCGCGAGCTGCAGTTTCTGGAACGTCTGCGGCGGCATTCCGGTCGGGAGATCGACGAGACTGTGATCGTCGAAGATCTCGATCCGACCGATCAACTTGCCGCCCAAGTCGGCCTCGTTCGCGATCGCGCCGACGATGTTCGCGGGTTTCACGCCGTGTTGGTGGCCGACTTCGATGCGGAAAGTCTGCATCCCGGCTTCGGGCGCTCCGCTCGGACGCGGGGCGAATTCGCGCTTCGCGAAGCGCGGTTCAGGTCCTCGGAAGGAGCCGCGATCGTCGCCCCGATCGGGCCGGCGATCGAAACTGCGCTCTGAGCCTCGATCGGCACCGCGATCACTGGTGCGTTCGTTCGAGCGCGATTTCGCGATCGAGTCCTCGCTCATCAGCGGCGTCTCACCTTGCGCCATGTACGCGAGTGCAGCCGCGACGTCGACTTGCGTCGCTTGATTCGCGCGTTGATAGCGCTCGATCATTTCCTTGAACGGGCCGAGCGCCATCGCGATCTCGGCGTTGGCGAGGATTTCGGTGACGCGCACTTCGAGCTTCGACAAGCGCTGCAGGTTCACCGCTTCGACGCTCGGCAAATCCATCGGCTCGATCACTTGGCGCGTCGCACGCTCGATGATGCGCAGCATGTGTCTTTCGCGCGGCGTCACGAACAGGATCGCTTCGCCTTTGCGACCCGCGCGACCCGTGCGACCGATGCGGTGCACGTACGACTCGGTGTCCGTCGGTACGTCGAAATTCACGACGTGACTGATGCGCTCCACGTCGAGACCGCGCGCGGCCACGTCGGTCGCGACGATGATGTCGAGCTCGCCGCTCTTCAAGCGATTGACCGTGCGCTCGCGCATGCTCTGTTCGATGTCGCCCGACAGCGGCGCTGCACCGAAACCGCGGGCTTCGAGGCGACTCGCGAGCTCCATCGTTTCTTGCCGCGTGCGCACGAACACGAGCATCGCGTCGAACGGCTCGGCCTCGAGGATGCGCGTCAGCGCGTCGAGCTTGTTCACTCCGCCGCCAGCCATCCAAAAACGTTGGCGCGTGTTCGCGACCGTCGACGTCTTGCTCTGGATCTTGATGTGCGCGGGATTCTTCAAGTACGTCTCGGCGATCCGACCGATGCGCGGCGGCATCGTGGCGCTGAAGAGCGCGACTTGGCGCGTCGGCGGCGTGTTCGAGAGCACCTTCTCGACGTCTTCGATGAAGCCCATGCGCAGCATCTCGTCGGCTTCGTCGAGCACGAGGCACGTCAATCCATCGAGCTTCAACGTCCCGCGATCCATGTGATCGATGACTCGACCCGGCGTACCGACGATCACGTGACAACCGCGGCGCAAAGCGTGCAACTGCGGGCCGAAATGCTGTCCGCCGTACACGGGCAGGACGTGGAAACCCTTCAGATGTGCAGCATATTTCTGGAACGCTTCGGCGACTTGGATCGCGAGTTCACGCGTCGGCGCCAACACCAGCGCTTGCGGTGCCATCTTCGACAGATCGAGTCGCGCCAAGATCGGGAGCGCGAACGCAGCCGTCTTGCCCGTGCCCGTCTGCGCTTGTCCCAGCACGTCGCGACCCGCGAGCAACGGCGGAATCGTTTGGGCTTGGATGGGCGAGGGCGACTCGTAACCGACGTCGTTCAACGCTTGGACGAGCGGCGCAGGGAGCCCGAGTTCAGCAAACGTCGGAGCTTCGGCGGGAGTGGATTGGGTCTTCGGCATGTGGGGTGAACTTTGAGTCGAAAGCGCGAACTCGAAGCACACGATTGTACTCGTTCACGGCCTCCCTAGTGTCGCAAACCTGGGCGCTGCGCGCCGAGAGGGCGTTCAGTCGGCGACCGCAGCGCGCTGAGCACTGAAACTCCCTGCGAGCAGTCGCATCGAGCTTCGGCACTGAATCGTCTTCGGCGAGCACCGGCACTTCGACGCGCATCCCGCCTCAGCGCCGGGTCACGTCCAACTTGATTCGGCGGACATTCAGCGACCCAGGCGGCCGGCTTGCGCGTCAAGCACCGCTTGCGCGATCTCTTGGTAGGTGTTCATCACGAACGGTCCCTGCGCGACCATCGGTTCGTCGATCGGTTCGCCTGCGATCACGAGGATCTGCGCGGCTTCGTTCGCGCGCACGACGACGCCTGCACCTTCGCGTTCCATCACGACGAGTTGGCGCGGACCGACTTGGTATTTGCCTGCGACTTCGATGGCGCCCGAGCGCGAGCACACTGCCGCGTTGAATCCGTCCGGGATCGGCAACGTCACGTTTGCACCGGCGTTCAAGTTCACGTCCCACAAGATCACGGGCGTGAACGTCTCGGCTGCACCGCGCACATCGCCGAAACTGCCGGCGATCAAGCGCACGCTGCCCGCGCCATCGGGCAGATCGACGAGCGGAATGCGCGCCGCTCGGATGTCTTGATAGCGCGGCGGACCCAGCTTGTCCTGCGCGCGCAAGTTGACCCAGATCTGCGCCATCTCCATCGCGCCGCCTGCTTCGCTGAACGCGCGGCTGTGCTTTTCCTCGTGGAAAACGCCGCGTGCGGCCGTCATCCACTGCACGTCGCCAGGACCGACCTTGCCGCTGTTGCCCGCGCTGTCCTGATGCTCGATCTCGCCTTGGTAGACGATCGTCACCGTCTCGAAGCCGCGGTGGGGATGGAAATCGACGCCGCGCGGTTCACTCGCGGGCTCGAAGTTCGCGGGACCGGCGTAGTCGAACAACACGAATGGGCTCATGCCGCCGTCGGGAGTGCGCGGATTCAAGATGGACCGCACTGGGAAACCGTCGCCGACCCAATGCATGGGCGGAGTGGGGAGGACCCCTGCGGCTCTCTTCGTGTTCATCGTGTTCGTCCCTTTCAAACGAGCGCGGATCCTAGACGCAGGACGCCGAAATTCGAGCGCCCCGCGAGGTCGACTCGCGGGGCACTCCGAGGAGAATCACCAGACAGGCGGGAGATTCCTCGGGGCGGCGACACATGCGCCGCGTCTCGTCAAGGAGTCCAGGACACTTCGAGCCCGTTCGTCAGATTGAACGTGTCCGGCATGCAATAACCGAGCGACGAATCGCGATACCAAGCCTGGTACACACGCGTCGTTGCAGTCGGAACTTGCCCGAGCACGGAGAGCGAGACGTCGCCGGGCAACGGATAGTCGAGCTGTCCGCCATTGGCGATACGCAACACGAGTCGCGTGAGCGTTCCCCCGGCACACAGGAGTCCGTCACCGAACGCGATGCCCGCGCCGCTGCCTTGCTGCGCGGTGCCCTGGAGCAACGTCGTGAACGAAGGCGACACGCCTTCGACGCGCAGGGTCACCGAATCGTTCGACAGCGAAGCCGCGCCCGTGCCGTAGATCACGCCGCCTGCATTCGAGAACGAGCTCGCGCAGCCGCGGCCGACACCGCCGGGATTGGAGCACGGACAGTTGGCCGCCACGTCGCCCGCGCAGAACGGCGTGAACGTCGACCAGAGCGGGGCAGCGACGGTGATCGAGAAATTGCCGCCGAGCGAAGGATAGCTGGCCCAGGACGGAGGATTGCTGATCGAGTACAGGCTGACGCGCACGAGGTACGGCGCTCCGCACACGACCGGAAAGTCGAACCGCGACGGTCCGCCGAGGAAGAGGATACATCCTTCGTCTCCGCAAACGATCAGGGAAGCGGTTGGGCATGAGAGGCCCGAATACACCGCAACGGCCTGGTCGAAGTTCGCATCGCACCCGTTGAACGTGGTCGTACCTGTCGCGGGCGCGATCCAGCGGAACCAGTCGTCGCCGACGCTCGGACCGCACATGGGCGGCGTGATCGTGCTCGTCGTGCCCAGCGTGTACGCGAAGGGACCGCTGCCCTGAATGAGTTGCGCAGTGGCGCACTCGTCGTTCGTCGGTGCATCGGTCGGCGCGATGACGAACGTGGCCGTCATCGGTGCGCTCGACGCGCTCCCCGGCGAGCGACCGGCTTGGAACAGATACTGTTGTCCCGCGACCATGCTCAAATCGATCACCGGTTGCAGTCCCGCGGATCCGCACGAGTTGTCGTCGCACGCGATCGGCGCTCCGCTCGGACACGAGCCGCCCAAGTAAACGGCTGCCTTCCAATCACCCGTGGGGATCGAGCTGAAGCAGCAGGTGAAGCGCACGTTTCCGGTGATGTTCGACGTCCACACGTACCAGCCGTCGTCGAGGATGCCGCTGCCGCCCGCACCGGCGCACGCGGGGTCGGTCTGTCCCTCGGCGTTGGTGAAGTGGTGCTCGGTTTCGGCCGGGAAACCCGGACCGCTCATCACGACCGGACTCGAGCACGAGTCGCCAGCCGCGGTGACGTTCTGGATCACGAATTGGCCTCCGCTTCCGACCGGCGGCCCGCCGGGCAGGGCGCCCAGACGAATGAGTTACGTCGCGCCCGCGTTCCCCATGAACGGCTGCATGTTGCTGCAGTTGATCAACGACCCGGCGGTAGGGCAGCCCGAGCCGGCGTAGACGCGGATGGCCAGCGTCGAGCTGTCGTTCACGCGCACGAAATCCGGCGACGGACACGTCCACTCGAACCACACATCGCGCGCGCTCCCGCCGCACGGCGGCTCCGAAGCGGGCTCGGGGCTGTCGGTCGCGCCGGTCTGGAGGAAGTTGAATGGACCGAATCGGCGATCGGCTCGGGCGTCGCGCAGGAATCGCTGCCGCCGCTCGCGTGCGCGCGGCCCGCGAATGCGACGAGTGCCGTGAGGATCGGGACGCACAACCAAGTGCGACGAGACGCGCAGTGAGTGAGGTTGGGCATCGAGATTCCGGGGGGGGAGGAGAGCGGGGGAGAGAGATCGCACGCGAGAGTCTGCGAGCCTTGCCTCGGATGCGGGCTGGAGTTGCGGCGAAAACCGAACTTTCGATGTGTGGCGCGCTACGATGCGCGCGATTATCCCACGCGCACCGGAATCCACGCCATGCCCAAGACACGCACCGAAACCGACTCTTTCGGACCCCTCGAAGTCGCGCACGACCGCCTGTGGGGCGCACAGACGCAGCGCTCGAAACAGAACTTCTTGATCGGCGGACAGACGTTCACGCGGCCGATGATCCGAGCGCTCGGCGTCGTGAAGAAGTGTGCGGCGCAGGCGAACAGCGAACTCGGTGAGCTGGACATGCTCGATGCGAGACAGAAAAGCGCGCTGTTGAAAGCGGCCGACGAAGTGATCGCGGGCAAGCTCGATGATCACTTCCCGCTCGTCGTGTGGCAGACCGGTTCGGGCACGCAGTCGAACATGAACGCGAACGAGGTCATCAGCAACCGCGCGATCCAGTTGCTCGGAGGTCAGCTCGGTTCGAAGAAGCCGATCCACCCGAACGATCACGTGAACCGCGCTCAATCGTCGAACGACTCGTTTCCTACGGCGATGCACATTGCGGCGGCGGAAGAAACGGTCAAGCGCCTGTTGCCGGCGATCGACGCACTCGAGGCAGCGCTCGCCGCGAAACAAAAGGCGTGGGCCAAGGTCGTGAAGATCGGTCGCACGCATCTCCAAGACGCGACGCCGTTGACCGTCGGGCAAGAATTTTCGGGCTACGTGCAGCAGTTGAAGGATGCGCGGCGAGCATTGAATGCGACGCTGCCGGGAATCTTCGAGCTCGCGCAAGGCGGCACCGCAGTCGGCACAGGGCTCAACACGCATCCGGATTTCGCGAAGCTCGTCGCGAAGAAGATCGCCGAGGAAACAGGCCTCGCGTTCAAGACCGCGCCGAACAAGTTCTCGGCGCTGGCGGGGCACGATGCGCTCGTGTTCTTGTCGGGCGCGCTCAAAGTCACGGCTGTCGCGCTGATGAAGATCGCGAACGACATCCGTTGGCTCGGATCGGGACCGCGTTGCGGGCTCGGTGAATTGAAATTGCCGGAGAACGAGCCGGGTAGTTCGATCATGCCCGGCAAAGTGAATCCGACGCAGTGCGAAGCGTTGACGATGGTGTGCGTGCAAGTGATGGGCAACGACACGGCCGTCACGATCGCAGGCTCGCAGGGCAACTTCGAGTTGAACGTCTACAAGCCCGTGATCGTGCACAACGTGTTGCAGTCGATCGCGCTCTTGTCGGACGCGTGCGATTCGTTCCGCAAAAATTGCATCGACGGGCTGGAACTCGATATGGCGCGCGTCGACACCCTGATGAAGCAGTCGTTGATGCTCGTCACCGCGTTGAACCGTCACATCGGCTACGACAACGCCGCGAAGGTCGCGAAACACGCGCACAAGACGGGCATCACGCTGCGTGAGAGCGTCGTCGAGCTGAAGTTGATGAGCGCCGACGCATTCGACAAAGCGGTGCGGCCCGAGCAGATGGTCGCGCCGGTCAAAGGACGAACGGGCGGCGGGGGGGGCTAGTCGTCGCGGCGAAAGACAAGCGACCGGTCCGTTTCGGCGCATCCGCCGTCACGGACCGGTCGCTTGTCTTTCGCCGCGACGGCGGTGCGGCTACCACACGCTCCGCACGGCGTTCGTGAGGTTGAAAGTCGCGCTCGAGCAGAAGCTCTCCGTGTCGCGATAGTAAGCCTGGTACGAGTACAGCGTGCCGCTGCCCGACGCGGCCCCGCTGACACGCGAGAGACTCGTATCACCCGGCTCGGGGAACTGCGCCGCGGCGCCGACGTTGATCTTGGTGCGCAAGCGAATCAGCGATCCACCGACACACAGGATGCCGTCGCCGAAGGGAACGCCCGAACCCGCAGCACTCATCTGCAGCGAGAGCACCGGCAACGTCGCAGGCATGCCCGAACCGTGCAGCACGACCGAGTCCGTTCGGCTGATCGAGCTCGTCTCCGTGAACCCCGCCGCGGTCCATTGCGCACCGAGCGGATTGGACACTGCGCGTTCGAGCGCTACGCGACCTCGATGTTTCAGCGCGACTTCGCGGCCGCCTTGGCGCGCACGAGCGCAATTCGCTCTAGAAAAGCAGGCGCTTCGAGATGAGGGCCCCAACGATCGTCAGGTTCGAAAGCCCGCGGATCGTCGAGGCCGCGCTGGATGGCGAGGTCGAGCGCCGCCAGCGCGCGCTCGACGAATCCGGCGACCTCGTCGGGTGCTTTGTGTGCGCCGTCGCGCGCCACTCCTGCCGCGCGCGTCGAAAGTTGTGCGGAGAGCACGGCGCTGGACGTCGAGTCGTAGCGATCGAGTTCTGCGATCGCGATCCGAGCCGCCTCGTAGCGTCCTAGGTCCATCAGCACACCCGCGCGATTGCGGACTCCGACGACGTGCCAGCGAATCCACTCGGGATTCTTCGGGTTGGAATCGAGCGCGCGCAGGATCGCGACGTCCGCTTCTTCGAACAAAGCGAGCGCGAGGGCGACGTCATCGGCTTGCATCGCGAGCGCACCCAAGTTGCCGATCGTCGTGCACATCGCGGCGATGTACTCGCTGTTCGTCGGCTCGTCCGCGACGAGTCGGCGCTGCAGTTCGAGCGCTCGCTCCAAGAACTTTCGCCCGGCGTCGACGTGTTGTTCACCCATCTCGACGAAGAAGGCCTGCACGCACACGATCGCCAGGTTTTGTCGAAAGCGCGGTGTGTTCGGAAATTGCGATGCGAGTGCTTCCGCCAAGCCGAGCGCGCGTTCGACGAGCGGCCGACTTCTCTCCGGCTGTCCGATTTCGCCGTAGATGTCGCCGAGATTTCCGAGCCCCGAGAAGAGTTGTTGCGTGATCCCCGTGTCGTCCGGTTCGGCCGCGTGCAGCTTCTCGAGGATCGCGATCGATTCCTCGGCTGCCGCGATCGCCGGTTCGAACTCCTCGCGCTCGGAGCGCACCGACGCGAGGAATCCGAGCGACTTCGCGCACGTGTAGGCCATTCGCGGGTTGTCGGCTTCTGCGAGCGAGACTCGCATAAGCGAGAGCGCCTTCTCGGTGCATCGTTCTCCGTTCGCCGCGTTGCCCGCTGCGAATTCGAACTCGCCTTGTCGCGACAATGCGATCGCGAGGTTGCTCTTCAGAGCGCCGACTCGGCTCGCGTCGACCACGGGCTCGCCCATCAATTCTTCCAGTCGCTTCACACTGTCTCGCGCCAATTCCAACGCTTGATCGTGCTCCGATCGAACACGCCGTGCTTCGGCTAGAAAGCCCTGCGCAATGGCGGCTTGGTGACGCCCGTTTTGCCCCAAGGTCGGGAGTGCTGCGAGCTCGTCGACGACGGAGGACAGTTCGCGGTCGGCCTCGAGGGCGAAGCCGAGCCGCAAGAGCACGTCACCGAGCTTGGTGCGCGCAGCGAGAATTTTGTCGAGCAAGCGATCGTCGGGCCCGGTGCGCACAGCGAGCTCGCGATAGAAACGCACCGCGTCCTCGAGCAGCTCACGGCGCACGGATTCCATCTGCGGCGTGAAGCGCAAACGATCGCTGCCCACGCGTTCGAGCATCGTGTCGACGGCGTCGACCGCGCTCGCCAAATTCAAGACCGCCAGCGCGCGTTGCTCTTCCTTCGCCTGGGATTCCGATCGACTCGCCGAGAGCGCGCCCTCGAGCTCGCGATTCAAGTTCGAAACAGTCGTATTGGCCGCGAAAAGCCGGCGGTTCGCGGTGTTTTGTTGGAGCGCGATGCCGAGCGGAGCCGCGACGGCGAGGATCAGCGCGGCTGCCGCGGCTGGATGACGCTGCGTCCATTTCCACACTTTCACGAACGCGCTCGAACGCCGCGCTTCGATCGGGCGACGCGCGATCACGTTCTCGAGATCGCGCGCGAACGCTGCGGCGCTCGCGTAGCGTCCCGTGCGTTCGCTCGTCATCGCGGCGAGGCACACTGTTTCGACGTCGCGCGACAAGCCGCGGTAGCGCGAGCGCAGGCTCGGCGCGTTTCCGCCCAACACCAAGCGCCTCGTGCGCTCGGACGAAGTCGGATCGAAGTACGCGGCGCGCAGTACCAAGAGCTCGTACATCAAGACGCCCATCGCGTAGACGTCCGTTTTCGCGTCGATCGCAGCGGCCTCGCCGTTGACTTGCTCGGGCGCCATGTAGAGGAGCGAACCGAGCTGCGCTCCCGTGCGCGTCAATTTTTCGGCGCCGGTGTGCGACGCGAGACCGAAGTCGAGCAGCGCGACGCGACCGCTCGCTGTGAGCATCACGTTCGACGGTTTGATGTCGCGGTGGAGTACGCCGCGTTGATGCGCGTGGTCGACAGCGGATGCGATTTCGAGGACGAGGCGCGAGACGACGTTGGCCCACGTTCCATCGAACCAAGTGGCGCGCTCATCCGACTCGCTGCCGCTCGGCTGTCGTTCGTCGAAGAGCCGAGCGAGGTCCAGTCCAAATAGCTCTGCGGGCTCACGTTCGTGGAGTCGCGCGACGATTTCGGCGAGGGAGAGACCATCGACGTACTCCATTGCGAAGTACGGAATCCCGCGCTCGTCGCCGACCGTGTACACCGACGCGATCGAGCGGTGTTGCAAGCGCGCCACCGCTTCGACCTCGCGCCGAAAGCGTTCGCGCGCGCCCGGGAAGTACAGGTTTTCGGGGCGGATCAGTTTGAGCGCCACGCGCCGCGCGAGCGAGGTCTGCTCGGCCAAATAGACGACGCCCATTCCGCCGGCGCCGAGGCGTTCGAGCAGGCGAAATTCGCCCAGCGTCTCGGGAAAAGGCTCGGATGGGGCCGCGCCGACGAGGCCGGCGCGCCGCAGCACGGCCAGTCGTTCGCGGAGTTTCGGCGCCAGGGCCGGATGCGCGGCGCAGAGGGACTCGAGGGCGGCGTCGCCCTCGGTTTCGGTGCGCTCGAGGCACTCGAAAACGAGCGCTTCGAGCGCTGCTTTGGAGTCCGACTGCGGGGCCTCTCGTTCGGTCATACGGGAGGTCAGAGTAGCGGTTCGGGACGACATCCGGGTGGGGCGCCTCCATCAGGCTGGCGTCCGCGAATTTGTCCGCTACACTCTTCGCCCTCCAAGTCACGGAACGAGCCTTTATGCACGTCAAGATTCGCAAGAGCAGCGCCAAGCACAAAAAGAAGACCGGTTACCGCACTCGTCAACAGACGAAGGGCGGGCGCAAGACCAACCGCCGCCAACGCAAGCGCCACGGTTCGTTCTGATCGCCTAGACTTCCCTGCGCTCGCGTTGGCGGCGGTTGTCCTGGTGCAGCCCGCCCTCGCTAGCGAAACCGCGACAATCCAGCCGTCGCGAGCGCAGCGGCGACACTCCCACGCCGGGATCACTTGCCCTGGGTGCCCTTCTCCTACTCTTTTCTCTCCCCATGTCGCCCTCGGCCGCCACTCCTTTTCTGCCTCGAACGCGCGCTGAAATGCATGCGCGGGGCTGGGAGTCGCTCGACATCGTGCTCGTCACCGGCGACGGCTACGTCGACCATCCCTCGTTCGGCGCTGCGGTGATCGGACGCGTTCTCGAGGCGCACGGGTACAAGGTCGGCATTCTCGACGCACCCGATCTCGAACCCGATGGCTCCGGTTGGAAACGCCTCCCGTCTCCGCGACTCTTCGTCGGCGTGACCGCAGGCACCATCGATTCGATGGTGACGAACTACACCGCGTCGAAAAAAAAGCGGCGCATCGACGTCTACCGTCCCGGCGGACTGCCCGGTCGCCCGAATCGCGCGACGATCGCGTACACAGCACTCGCGCGGCACCATTTCCCCGGCCTCCCCGTGATCATCGGCGGACTCGAAGCGGGGCCGCGGCGTCTCGCGTACTTCGATTACTGGGACGAGAAAATCCGGCGCTCGATCCTGGTCGACTCCAAAGCTGATCTGCTCGTGTGGGGAATGGGCGAGCGTCAGACGCTCGAAATCGCGCGTCGCATCGACCGCGGTGAAGCGCTCACGAACATTCCCGGCACGTGCGAGTGGAGCAAGCCGGCCGACGTTCCGACGAACGCGCGCGTCGTCCCGTCGTTCGAAGAGATCGAAGCGAATCGCGAGCGCTTGATCGAGCTCTTCCACGCCGTGCGCGAAGAGAACAGTCCGAGTTCGCGTCCGCTCGCTCAAGTTCATGGCGCGCGCGTCGTCGTGCAACATCCGCCCGATTCACCGGCGTCGCAGAAGGAAGTCGATTCGTTCTACGACCTGCCGTTCCGGCGCGAATGGCATCCCGATCACACGGCTGCTGGCGGGATCGCTGCGCTCGAACCCGTACGTTGGTCGGTGAACACGCACCGCGGTTGCATGGCCGATTGTTCGTTCTGCTCGATCACGTTCCATCAAGGCCGTTCGATCCAATCGCGCAGCGAAGAATCGATCTTGAAAGAGGTCGCGGCGCTCTCGGAGAACCACGACTTCCGCGGCACGATCACCGACGTCGGCGGTCCGACCGCGAACATGTGGGGCCTCGGCTGCAAGCTGCTCGAAAAGGGCGAAGCGTGCCTGAATCGCGACTGTTTGACGCCCGATCCGTGTCCGGCGCTGCGCCTCGACAAGACGACGGAAGGTTATCGACGACTGCTCGGGTTGGTGCGCACGTCGAAGGGCGTCAAGCACGCGTTCGTGTCGTCCGGCATTCGCTACGACATGTTGCGCGACAAGAAGGGCCAGCTGTTGCCGCTGCACCACGATCTCGTCGCGCACCACGTGCCGGGTCGCATGAAGCTCGCGCCGGAACATGCATCGAATGCGGTGCTCGAAGCGATGAACAAGCCGCGCTTCGAAGTCTACGAGGACTACGAGAAGGACTACAAAGACGAGTGCAAGTCGACGGGACGCGATCAACATCTCGTCAATTACTTCATCGTCGGACATCCGGGGACGACGCTCGCTGCCGCGATCGAGCTGTTCGAAAAATTGCTCGCACGCAATTATTCGCCGGAGCAAGTGCAGGAGTTCATTCCGCTGCCGATGACGCGCGCTTGCGTTCAATACGTGACGGGCAAGGATCCGCTGACGCTCGCCGAGTTGCACGTGCCGCGCGGCGAGCACGAAAGGCGCATGCAGAAAGCGCTCGTGCGGTGGAAAGCACCCGAGAGCCGGATGCTCGTCGAAGAGGCACTGACGCGCGGCAAGCGCACGGATCTGCTCGATCGATTCCGCCACTTGGTGCGTGTGAGCGCCGGCAAACGCGCATCGGACGACGGCGACGATCTCGACACGTGCGGCTGATCGTACGGTGCCAGGGACAACCACGACGCTTCGCGCTGGCCGCTGATCGTGTGTGTACCGAGCCAGAGCAATTTTTCCCCGATGCGCTGCTACCAACG
>JAWXBU010000122.1:0-2972 GCA_034440255.1 Planctomycetota bacterium
CGACGCGAGCGCGAAAGAGCGCGAAATCCTCGGTGCTTTCGGCTTCCAGCGCAACGACGCCGCGCTGCACACCGACACGTCGATCATGCCGAAGAAGCGGCGCGCGTGGGCCAGTTGGAACTATCACGTCACCGGTTCGCCCAGCGACCTGCCGACCGTGACGTACTGGATGAATCGCTTGCAGTCGCTCACGACACAGCGCGACTACTTGGTGACGCTCAATCGTAACGACGCGATCGATCCGGCGACCGTCGTCAAGCGCTTCGTCTACCACCATCCGATCTATTCGACTGCGTCGGTCGCCGCGCAACGTCGTCACGCCGAGATCGACGGAGTGGCGGGCGTGCATTTCTGTGGAGCCTACTGGGGCTACGGCTTCCACGAGGACGGCGTGAAAAGCGCGCTCGCTGTGCTGTCGCACATTCCCGCGGAGGTCCTCGTGTGACTCACAGCGCGATCTACACCGGACACGTTTTCCACAACCGCACTGAGCCGCGGCCGCACGCGTTTCGCTATCGGTTGTTCATGCTCTACCTCGACCTCGACGAACTCGCGACCGTGTTTCGCGGACGATGGTTGTGGTCGATCGAGCGTTGGAACGTGTGCTCGTTCAAGCGTGCCGACTACTTGGGCCCCACCGACGTGCCGCTGAAAAAGGCAGTGCTCGATCGTGTCCAAGCACACATCGGTCGTCGTCCAACCGGCGCCGTGCGCATGCTCACTCACCTGCGCACGTTCGGGTACGTCTTTAATCCAGTGACGTTCTACTACTGCTTCGACGCCGACGAAAAGCTCGTCGCCGTCGCGTCGGAGATCACGAACACGCCGTGGGGCGAGCGCCACACCTATGTTCTCGCCGCACACGAGGCTTCCGAAAAACAGCGCATTTCCAGCCGTTTTCCGAAGGAGTTCCACATCTCTCCATTCCAGGCGATGGAGGTCGATCACGACTGGAGATTCGACGCACCCGGCGATCGATTGGGGGTCGCGATGACGAACTTGGAGGCGGGTCGACCGATCTTCCACGCCGGCCTCTCGTGCAAGAAACAACCGATCACGAGCGCGAGCCTCGCCGGCGCGTTGATCCGCTATCCGTTCCTGACTGCGGTCGTTCACGCTGCGATCTATTGGCAGGCGGTACGTCTGTGGCTGAAGCGCGCGCCGTTTCACACACATCCCACGAAGCGCTCGACGGAGCCGAACACGCACACGACATGACGACTGAAAGCTCGACCATCGAACTCTCGACCAAGCTCAGTACTGCGGCTGCCGCCCCGTCGTTCACGGCGCGACTCGTGCTCGATCGGCTCGCTCGCATCGAGACCGGTTCGTTCACGATCGTCGAAGGCGGCCGCAGACACGTCTACGGCAATGGCGACCCTGCGTTCCCGCCGGCGCTCGTCGAAGTGCGCGACGAACGATTCTTCGGCAGCATCGCGCACCGCGGCACCGTCGGCGCCGGCGAGTCGTACGCACTCGGCTGGTGGACGACCGACGACTTGACGGCTGTCGTGCGGGCGATTGCTCGCAACGAGGCAGCCTTGAGCGGTGTCGAGACCGGCATGGCGCGACTTTCGCGGCCCATTTTGGCCATTTTCCACGCGTTTCGTCGCAACACCGAGAAGGGGAGTCGCGCGAACATCGCAGCGCACTACGACCTCTCGAACGAGTTCTTCGAGCTCTTCCTCGACGACACGATGATGTACTCGTGCGGCGTTTTCGAGCGTCCTGGAGCCACGTTGCGCGAGGCGTCGGTTGCGAAGATCGACCGCATTTGCAAGAAGCTCGAACTGAAGGCTGGCGACCACTTGCTCGAGATCGGGACAGGTTGGGGCGGCTTCGCGATCCATGCTGCACGCACGTACGGATGTCGCGTCACGACGACCACGATCTCGCGTGCTCAACACGATCTCGCCGCGCAACGCATTCGTGATGCGGGCCTCGAGGGGCGCATCACTCTTCTGTTCGAGGACTACCGCCGACTGAGCGGCACGTACGACAAGCTCGTGTCCATCGAGATGATCGAGGCCGTCGGCCATCGGTACTACGACGATTACTTCGCACGCTGTTCGAAGCTGTTGAAGCCCGGTGGTCGCATGTGCATTCAAGCGATCACGATCGCGGATCAGCTCTACGAGAATGCGAAGCGTTCGGTCGATTTCATCCAGCGCTACATTTTCCCCGGCTCGTGCATTCCGTCGGTCACTGCGCTGTGCACATCGATGACGAAGGCGAGCGAGCTACGCCTCGTCGGTCTCGACGACATCGGCACGCACTACGTCGAGACGCTGATGAAGTGGCGCGACAACTTGATCCTGCGCGCCGACGATGCTCGCAAGCTCGGTTTCACCGACGAATTCCTGCGTTTGTGGGATTTCTACTTCTGCTACTGCGCCGGTGGATTCGCCGAACGCCGCATCGGAACGGTACACATGCTGCTCGAGCGTCCTGCATCGCGCTTCCTCGTTGGATGAGGAAGCTACTCAACTTCGCGCTGTTCCAGAGCGCTTGGTTCGTCGCGGTGAAGGCCGCTGCGAACGGCAATGTCTGGCTCGGAGCGATCGCTATCGCGGTGGTCGTGCTCGTGCACCTCGCGCTGATCGGCGATCGAGCGCGCGAGTTGCGCTACTTGGTCGTCGTCGGGTTGTTCGGAACCGTCGTCGACACAGTGTTGTCGAACGCCGGCGTCATGTCGTATCCGACATCGATCGCAGCGTGGTCGTCGTGGATCGTGCCGCCTTGGGTCATCGCACTGTGGGTCGGCTTCGCGACACTGCCGCGCCTTTCGCTGGCGTGGTTGTCGGATCGTCCGCTGCTCGCGGCAGGACTCGGCGCGATCGGCGGACCGCTCTCGTTCCTCGGCGGCGTGGGCATGGGAGCGATCGCTCCCAGACCCGAGAGCATCGCGACATGGATCGTGCTGGCTCTCGAGTACGCGATCGCGACGCCGCTGCTGATGTGGTTGGCGCCAC
>JAWXBU010000123.1:0-6632 GCA_034440255.1 Planctomycetota bacterium
CTGGGCGGGTTGACGAGGACGATCTTCATGACGCGGGCCGGGGCGCGTTTTCAGTCTATCCCGCGCCGCGTGGGTCTCTCAGCGCCGCGTAGTCCCTATGCCCGGAACGGGGCGCGCCGAACCGCCTGCGGTACTGTTTTCCAGGGCGTGCAGCCGCAAGACGGCCTCGCGTCGCTCCGCCGCGGAAGCTCCCCATTCCAGCTTTTCGGCCGGGAAATCGAGCTCTCCAAAGGCGGCCAGCGCTTGTGCGGCGATCCACGCCTCGCCCTTCTCGTCCAGGTCGGTGAACCAGAAAATCGGCACACCCGCCCGCAACAATTCCAACTGAAAAGCCCGCGTGAGCGCCGGATCGAGGAGCACCTGCGCCGGTTCGACGCCGCGTGCGAGGCAGAACGCGGCCAAGCGACCGGCCGCTTCGCCACTGGCCCACTCGACCGGGTGCAGTCGAAACGCGCCGTTCGCGACGTGCGAGACGCCCAGACATTTTCCGGCGGCGAGCACGTTCTGCATCGTCTGCGGAATCAGCGCGCCGAGCGGGATCTGAAACGGCCGCGTCGCGAGTCCGAGTCCCCCGCCGTCCTGTGTGTCGCACGCCGTCGCGTGCACGTCGATCGGATACCAGCCGAGCCCGATCGAGTCCGCCCGGAGTCTGGCGCGCGCCGCGTGATCGATGACATCGAGCTCGGCGACCGCGATGTCGGCCTCGCGCACGCTTTCGCGCGCGACGAGACGCCGACTTTCGCGCACGTAGGGCCGCATCGAGAGACCGTCGTCCGTGCCCATGATGTCGCGACGCAACATCAGTTCGGGGTAACCGCTTCCGCCGTCGTCGCGTGGACATTCGGTCTGCAACCAGTGCAGGAATCCGAGCGCGAGGGCGCGGGCTTCGCTCTCGGCGCGCTCGCGCTCCGGCCCGATCAGCGGCAGCGCACGGTAGTCGTTGCCGGGCCAGTTGATCATCGCGACGTTCGGCGCAATGCGACGGTACGTCCAGAACGGACCGCTCGATCCGGGGAACTTCTCGAAGAAACCGAAGCGCATCGGTCGGCCGCTCGCCGCGTTCAGCGTGAGCGAATAGGGCTGTGAGTCGCGCAGTCGTGCGTAGTCCTCGGGCGCAGGCTCGACGTGCGCTTCACCTGCGCGAAACTCGACGGCGAAGGTGTAGGTGAAGCTCTGTTGGCAGCGTGCGTCGGCGACGGCGCTCGCGTGCGGTTCACCCGTTGCGCTCTGGGCGTCCGATCCCAAGCGAAACGGGACGCCGGCGAGTTCGAGGAATTCGCCGGTGTCGCTCGCGTCGAGGACGAAGCGCGGCGCGAACTCGTACTCGCGACCAGCGTCGTCGCGACACGTGACTGTGATGACGCGCTCGCCTTCGACAGACGCTTCTACGGCGCGCGTGCGGTGCAAGATGTGCGCTCCCGCCGCGTTCGCGCGCGCTTCGAGTTCGAGCAATCCCACGCGCGGCTCGAAGCACAGGCGACTGACCCAGCCGCCGCCGGGGTTTTTCACACCGCCGCAGCGTGCGCGCACGCCCTCACGAAACGCGGCGTATTCACGCGTTCGACCGGCGCTTTCGACGTATTGGTGTTCGTCGAGAGCGGACACGCCTTGCGAGGTGACTTGTCCGCCGATCCAGTCGGAGTCCTCGACGATCCACACGTCGAGTCCGCTCGCGCCGATCGCTGCCGCCACACCGCCGAGCGATCCGCCGACGATCAAGACGTCGCACGCGATCGGAGCGCGTGCCAGAGGTCCCTGTGTCGTACGACAGGCGCCCAAGGTGAGCAGCACCAGCGAGAGGAGTCGGCCTGCGCTCGACGGACGGCTCATTTCGAAAGCACCACGACGTGACAGCTCCCGATTCCGCACGCGACGAGCAGCGCCAGGATCCCGGGCGCGCGCCGTCGCTTCCAATGAGGGCGAAGACCGGCGCTGAGGCCGCTGCCCGCGACAGGTCTTTCGGCGACCCTGCGCATCACACCTTGCGCAGTTCGGAGCCCAGGGCGGTAAGTTCGCGCTCGAGACGTTCGAGGAACTTCTGCACTTCGGTCTCGGAGAGGGTTTTCTGATCGGAGGCCAGGTGCACGTGGTAGGCGAGCGACTTCTTGTTCGCTCCCAATTTGTCGCCGGTGTAGAGGTCGAAGAGCTCGACGCCCTGCACGAGGCCTTTGCCGCTCTTCTCGATCGCGGCGACGAGCGTTCCTGAATTCGTGGCGCTCGCTGTGGCGATGGCGACGTCGACCTTCACGGCCGGGAACTTCGCAATCGGCGCATAACCACCGGCGCGCGCCTCGCACTGCAACAACGCATCGATCGAAACCACTGCGCACGCCACATCGCAATCGAGTTCGCCGACAAGACCGAGCGCACGACGAACTTTCGGATCGAGTGCCGCCAAACGGGCGATTTCAGGCCCCTTTTCGCCCGCTTTCCCGACCAGCGCCATGCGCGGATGAGCCCACGTCGACGGTGCAGAATCGGCGCTCCACGCGATGCGCTCGACACGCAGCACGTCCACTAGGTCGTCGACGACGCCTCGCACTCTCGACAACGCGTTGTCGTCGAACCGCGCGTCCTTCGTCGCCGTCGGCAGCGCCCACACGATCGCGCATTCGTGCACTTCGCGCGGCTCGCCGTGATCGTTCGCTTGATCCGACAAGTAGCCTTTGCCGACCTCGTAGAGTTTGACCTCGCTCTTGTTGCGACGATTCGTCGCCACGGCAGCAAGCACCGACGGCATCACCGAACGCCTGATCTTCGCGAAGCCCTCGGCCACCGGATTCACGACTGCAACATGCGGTTGCGCGTCGTTCAACTGCTTCAAGAGCTCGTCACCGACGAAAGAGTAACTCATCGTCTCGTGAAAACGCGCCGCCCCACTCAAGCGATCTTGAATGGCGCGCACGAGCATCCGCCGTTTCCACCGCGCGTCTCGCGGAGGCGGCGCGATCGCGGCGACGAGCGTCTGCTCGGCGATGTTGCCGTAGCGATGGATGCGACCGACCTCTTCGACGAGATCCTGCTCGATCGTCACGTCCTTCGTCGCGCGCGCGCTCGGAACCTTCACTTCGAGTGTCGCGCCCGCGCCTTTCACGCCGAAACCCAAACTCGTGAGGATCGAGCCGATCTTCGCATCGGCGATGTCGGCACCCAGTAGCGAACGCACGCGATCCGTGCGCAAAGGAATCGTGCGCGCCGGATCCTTCCATTCGCCGACATCCGTCACCGCCGCGGGCAGCGTCATCTCCGGTGCCATTTCCTTCAACGTGCGCACGAAATGCGCCGCTGCTTTCATCGGCAGCGTCGGATCCAGGCTCTTCTCGAAGCGCGCCGACGAATCGGTGCGCAGCGCGAGTCGCTGCGACGTGCGTCGTACGGTCCCAGGATGGAATGCGGCGACTTCGAGCAGCAGGGAGCGCGTCCCCGCCTCGACCTTCGAACCTTCGCCGCCCATCACGCCAGCCAGTGCGACCGGCACGTCTCCGCTGCAGATGAGCATGTCCGTCGCGACCAACTTGCGCTCGACACCGTCGAGCGTCTTCATCGCCTCAGCAGCGCGCGCGTTGCGCACGACGATGCCTTCGGGCGACAAGCGCGAGCGATCGAACACGTGGTTCGGCTGCGCGAGATCGAGCATCACGAAGTTCGACACATCGACGAGTACGTCGATCGGACGTTGACCGACGGCGAACAACAACGCGCGCAACCAATCCGGTGACCGCTTGGCTTCGACGCCGTCGATCGGCACTGCGATGTAGCGCGAGCAACCGCTCGCCTCGATGCGCACCGGGAACGGTTTCGCACTGCCGGTCGCTGGCATCTCGAAGTTCAAGGGCTTCAGCTGCAGTCCGTGCATGGCCGCGATTTCGCCGGCGATGCCGCGGTGTCCCCACAAGTCAGGCCGATGCGTGAGCGACTTGTTGTCGATCTCGATCACCCAGTCGTCGAGCCCGAGTTCTTCCGCGACCGGTTTGCCGACATGCGCGCTCGCCGGCAGAACCCAGATGCCGCTGTGCTCGTCGCCGAGACCGAGCTCGCGCTCGGAGCAGATCATCCCGTTGCTTTCGACGCCGCGGATCTTCGACTTCTTGATCTTCACGTCGCCGGGTAGATCGGTCCCAGGCAGTGCGACGCAGATCTTTTGTCCGGCTGCGACGTTCGGTGCGCCGCACACGATCTGCTGCAACTCACCGGTGCCGACGTCGACCTTGCACACGGACAATTTGTCGGCGTCGGGATGCTTCTCGCGTTCCACGACATGACCGACGACGGTCTGCGAGAGATGCGGCAGGAAGCGCGTGAGCTTCTCGACCTCCGCGGTCGAGAGCGTCAGGTCTTCGACCACTTTTTGCGGCGAAATCGCGCTCAAATCGACGTGCCTGCCGAGCCAGCGATAGGAAATGTGCATGGCTAGAACTGCTCCAAGAAGCGCAGGTCGCCCGACAGCAGGTGGCGCACGTCGTCGATTTTCTGACGCAGCATGACGAGGCGCGAAAGGCCGAGTCCGAAGGCGAAGCCGGACCACTGCTCCGGATCGATGCCGCCCGACTTCAGGACGTTCGGATGCACCATGCCGCACGGCAAGAGTTCGATCCACGTCGACTGTTTGCACACCGAACATCCGCTCTTGCAGAACGGGCATTTCGCATCGAGCTCGAAGCCCGGTTCGACGAACGGAAAGTAGCCGGGGCGCAAGCGCACTTCGATGTCGCGACCGAAGACGCCGCGCAAGAGCGTCTTCATCGCGCCGATCAAGTGACCGACGGAGATGTCGCGGCCGACGACGAGTCCTTCCATTTGGTGGAACGTGTGCTCGTGCGATGCGTCCGTCGTCTCTTGGCGAAACACTTTGCCCGGGACGATGGCGCGGAACGGCGGCTTCATCGTCTCCATCGCTCGCACTTGGCACGGCGAAGTGTGCGTGCGCAGAACGAGATCGCCGCGGCCTTCGACGTAGAACGTGTCCTGCGAGTCGCGCGCGGGATGGTCTTTCGAAATGTTGAGCGCTTCGAAGTTGTACCAGTCGCGCTCGACCTCGGGCCCGTCGAGGACGACGTAGCCCATCGACGTGAAGAGGTCCTCGAGCTCGCGCGTGACTTGCGTGATCGGATGCAACGAACCGCGCTCGGGCTTTGCACCGGGAATCGTCGGATCGAAAACGACCGACGAACTCTCGAGCGCGAGCGCTTGCTCTTCGAGCGCGCTCTTCTTCGTCGCGAGTGCGGCTTCGAGTGCCGCCTTGATCTGATTCGCGCGCTGGCCCGTGGATTTGCGCTCTTCCGGCGGCAGCGTCGGAATCGACGCGAGCAGCGTGCTCACGACGCCGCCTTTGTCGAGGAAATCGCGCTCGATCGCGCGCAAGCTCTCCACGTCGGGAGCACGGGCCGCGCGCGATAGTGCGTCGACGATGAGAGGGTCTTCTGCGTGCGACAAGCGGGGTTACCTCCGACAGAGTTCCGCGCATGAGACACGTCCCCGTCGACGCGATCAAGACGGCGCGCAAGTAACGCGACGTCATTCGCGTCTACGGTACACGGTACTTTTCTTCCCGATTCGACGACGGCCGGGGACGCGCGATACGCCCCCGGGCCGTCGTCGAATCGGGAAGAAAAGTACTGTGTACCGTACTGGAAATACGACGACGGCCGACCTCCCCCGCGGGAGATCGGCCGTCGTGAACGAAGTGCGACTACTTGCGCGCCGTCTTGGCTTCCGCGACGAGCGCGTCGAAGCCGCTCGGATCGTGGATCGCGATCTCCGACAGTTGCTTGCGGTCGAGCGTGACGCCCGCCTTCTTCAAGCCGTCGATGAACTGCGAGTAGCTCAAGCCGCGCATGCGAGCCGCCGCGTTCACGCGGATGATCCACAGGCGACGGAACATGCGCTTCTTCGCGCGACGGTCGCGCTGGCTGAACGCCCACGCGCGCAAGAGCGTTTCGCGAACAGTTCGCCACAAGGTCGAACGACCTCCGCGGAAACCCTTGGCTTGCTTGAAGTAGCGGTTCTTCTTCTGGCGGCGCGGGGCGCCGAGTGTGACGCGTACCATGGCTCAGGGCTCCATCATGCGGCCGATGAGGTTCGACCACGTTTTGTTGAGCACCATGCGACGGCGCAGCTTGCGCGACGTCTCGCCGGTGTAGCTGGCGTGTTGGTGACCGCGGCCGGGGTGTGAGCACACCGCCTTGCCGTTCTTGGTCATGCGGAAGCGCTTTTTGACGGCGCCTTTCGACTTCATCTTGGGCATGGGACATCCTCGTTCAGTTGTAGAGACGACACCCTGCTCGCCGGCATGCCACCGCTTGCAGGGGTCCGAACCACGCGCGGCGGATCGGACTTGGAGCGCAAAAGAGTAGGGAGTTTCGACGGAAAGGCAAGCTTTCGGGAGCAGATGTGCGCCCCTGGCAGCCGGGCACGGCCGGGTGTCACGTTCGGGCGTCACGTTCGGGCGTCCCGTTCGGGTGTCCCGTTCGGGCGTCACATTCGGGCGTCACATTCGGGCGTCACATTCGGGCGTCACGTTCGGGTGTCACGTTCGGGTGTCACGTGCGGGTGTCACGTGCGGGTGTCACGTGCGGGTGTCACGTGCGGGTGTCACGTGCGGGTGTCACGTGCGGGTGTCACGTGCGGGTGTC
>JAWXBU010000124.1:0-25342 GCA_034440255.1 Planctomycetota bacterium
GGCGGCCAAGTGTGCTGGCCCGGCGGCCAAGTGTGCTGGCCCGGCGGCCAAGTGTGCTGGCCCGGCGGCCAAGTGCGGCTGGCCCGGCGGCCAAGTGCGGCTCGATGTCGGAATGGAAAAGTCAGTTCAGGTGAAGGTGGGCGTGGCGGCCAAGTGTGCCGACATTGCGGCGGAGTGTGCTCGGGCGCCGGAACGGAAACGTCAGATCCGAGGCCAAATCACGAAGCTCGCGTGATCGGGATGGCCTGCAATCGGACGTCTCGCTGGGGCTCGGGCCGCCGTTACTTGGCCGAGCCGACGTAGCCGAGTCCACGAAGCTTCTCTTGAACCTTCGTATCGCCAGCCTTGATCGCTGCATCCGCCACACTGTTGCCGATGTCCTGCATCTCCTTCGACAGCGGGAACATGGCTTTCATGCGCTCCATGATGTCGGTCGCGTGCTCGAGCTCACGCGCTCCGACAAACGCGCTGACGACAAAGTGCACATCGGCCGGCGTAAGCTTCGCTTTCAGCGCTTCGGCAAGTTTCAGGAACTCCTCTTTGCCCTTCGCCGGATCGACATGCGCCAGCGCGACACAGCGACCGAGCGACGCGCGCATGTACTGAGGATTCGCGGCATCCATGTGGGCGAGCGCCGCGTCGAAATTCGCGAGCCCGCCTTTGAAGTCGCGCACCTGAATCGCCTCGGTCGCCGCATCGGTCAGAGCCTTGGGATCGCTCTCGCCACAGCCCACGAAGGCCAGCGACGAGAGAGCTGCGACGAACAGGAGGACGAGCGGAGCCGAGTGGATTTTGCGCATGAATTCTTCGAAGACCTCTGGGTGGAAGTGTACTCCACGCTACACGAGCGAGTATCTTTTCGAGTCACGCTCCAGCGGAGCCGAACTCGATGAACGTGATGCTGAAACGAGCTCTCCGATGGGTCTCTTCGATTTCCTGAAGAAGCAAAACGCGCCGGCGAGCACGCCTCGACCGATCCAACGCCCGCTAGGGTTCGTCCCGCGGCCCGAGCCGAAGGCCGAGAACAACTTCATCGTCATCACGCTCGATTCGTGTCGCTTCGACACGTTCATGCAAGCGGCACCGAAGACGATCATGAAGCTCGGCGCAGTCGAGAAACGTTGGAGCTATGCGAGCTGGACCGGACCGTCGCACTACAACTTGTTGACTGGCTTGTTGCCGCATCATTCGCCGCCGAACGTGTACGCGTCGGAGTACTACAAGGAAGACTTCTACAACTACAACAAGCGCCTCGGAGCGAAGGACGTCGAGTTCGCGAAGATGGTTCCAGGCCTGTGGTTGCCGGGGTTTTTGCGCAACACGCTCGGCTATTCGACGCACGCGCGCGTCAGCTTGCCGGTGTTGAATCCGAAGACAGGCGTCAACCGCGACTTCGATTCGTTCCAGTTGATGGACAAGCACAACGACATGCGCTCGATGTTGCCGACGTTGAAGTTCGACGCAGCACGGCCGTCGTTCTACCTGCTGAACGTCGGCGAGACGCACTATCCGTACGCGAAGCCCGACGAAGACAGCTCGATGTGGCCGCGCATTAGCGGCGTGAACGGCGTGTTCAAGTCACTCGACAGCCAGATCGACACGCAAGGCAATCTGATCGCGACGAAGGACGCGCCGCTGTTCTTCGACCAAGCGAAACTCGATCAGCTTAAGGAGCGCCAAGTCGAAACGGTGCGCTACTTGGACGGCGTGTTCGTCGAACTGTTCGACATGCTGCCGAAGAACACGCACGTCATCGTCACGGCCGACCATGGCGAATTGTTCGGCGAAGGCGGCTACTTCGGCCACGGTCCGATCATGCACGAGAAGTGCTTCGAAGTTCCGTTCCTCGAGGGCAAGATCCGCTGATGAACGGCCGCGGATTCGTCTTGTGGTTCACGGGCTTGTCGGGCGCCGGCAAGAGCACGCTCGCCGAGCGCGTCGGCACCGAGCTGCGTCGACGCGGGCTCGCGGTCGAGATCCTCGACGGCGACGAAGTGCGCGAAAACCTCTCGAAAGGCCTAGGGTTTTCGAAGGAAGACCGCGACACGAACGTGCGCCGCATCGCTTTCGTCGCGAACTTACTCGCGAAGCACGGCGTCGTCGCGATCACCGCCGCGATCTCGCCGTATCGCGCGATCCGCGACGAAGCACGCGCTCTGGCGAGCGCTCCCTTCGTCGAAATCCACGTCGACGCGTCGCTCGCTGTCGTCGAGAAGCGCGACATCAAAGGGCTCTACGCGAAAGCGCGCGCGCGACTCGTGCCGAACATGACGGGCGTCGATGATCCATACGAGGCGCCGCTCGCGCCGGAAGTCGTCGTGCGCACGGGCGACGAGACGATCGATCAGTCGGTCGATCGAATCGTCGCATACTTGGCGTCACGTGGGCTCACTTCTTCGGTTTGAAGTATTCCTCGTAGAAGCCTTTGAACTGCAGATACGTCTGCTTCAGTTCGTCGTCCTTGCCGCCTAGCGCGAAGTAGCGCTCGTAGTGCGCGAGCGATTTCGCCGTGCGCTCGGCGTCTTGGTAAGTCGGATTGCGCGTGTGGCACAGGATCGCGAGGTTCTTGTGTGCGTCGAGGAAGTTCGCGTCACGCTTCAGCGCTTCCTCGTACGCTTCGATCGCCTTCTTGTCCTTGCCGTCGCGCTCGAGCGCGAGCGCTTCGAGGAACGGCCCGAGCGGATGCTTGGGCGCCGACTTGCTCAAAGCCTGGGCGACTTCGAGCGCCTTCGCGTTGTCGTTCTCGGCGAACAACCACTCGCACCACCCGCGCACGATCTCGGGGTTCTTCGGATCGAGTGTGTACGCCCCGCCGAGCTCGGCCTTGGCCTCCTTCGTCTTCTTCATCGCCAGGTGCGTCTGTCCGAGCGCGAGCAAGGCGAACGCGTCCTTGGCGTCGAGTTTCAGCGCTTTTTGCAGCGTTTCTTCCGACTCCGTGAGCTTGTCTCCGAGCCTCAACGCCCGTCCGAGGCCGATCAGTGCCGGCGTCGCGTTCGCATTCTTCGCCAACACCGCGCGGAAGTTCTCTTCCGATCGTTGCGCGTCTCCGAGCACGAGATGTGCTTCGCCGCAGATGTACTGAGCGCGCGCGAACTCGGGCGAATCGGCTTTGACCGCGCCGGCGATCTCGATGGCGCTCTGCCACTCGCCGCTCTTCAGCGCGCTCATCGCCTTGTCGACGCTTTGAGCCGACGCGAAGGACGCGATGAACGACAACGCGGGAACCATGAACCAGCGACGCGACACGCACGACTTCATCGAACGCATGATCTTCACTCCGAATGGATGGAAAGTGGGGTCGGCGCCACCTCGCTACGCGCGACGCCGACCCCGGGAGTGTGCTGCGAGCCTCAGATCTTCGCCAAGTTCGCACCGATGCGACCGGCGACGTCGGCGCACACTGCGTTGGACGCAGCGAGAGCTTCGGTGCCGTTCGCGCGATGCGAATTGGCGGTTTGAGCCAGCGGGCACTCGTTGTCGCAACGGAAACCCTTGAAGGATTCACGCGCGAAAACGGGCGCCGCAAGCGCGACGAGGAACGAGCACACGATCAACGTCTTCATGGAGAGCCTCCTTTGAGTCGAACCATGGACGCGAAGAAAGACAGCGGGCCCGTCGGCGGACCTGGCGAAAAGTGCTCGAAAAAGAGCTTACTTCTGCACGGTCAGTTCGGGGAAGCGTCCGCGTGCGCGCCACGCTTTGAGTACGGCGGACAAGTCGGACTCGAACGGAGTGCCAGCGAAACGTTTCGATTCGGCCTCGAACTGCGCGAGTGCATTCGCGTCGTCCTTTGGAGATCGAGACCGTGCTTCGACGATCAACTGCGCAGCCGCCGATCCCAAGCGCGACAGCCCGGCCGTACCGATTTCGGCGAACTGGGGCAGTTCGCGATTCTCGGTGAGCGTGCCGAACGCGCTCGCGGCCTCGACCAGCCGTCCGTTCTCCTCGGCTGCGCGTGCTTTCGAGTACGTCATCACGAGGTCGTGAACGAGCCGCCAGTTCGGCACTGCCAAACCTGTGGCAGCGCTTGCCAGCTCTGCCTGCATGTCGACAGCGGCGAACGTCCCGGGGAACGTGTGCATGATCTCGCCGCGTTCGTTCTGCATCTCGAGCAACGGATAGCGTCGCTTGTAGATCGCCTCCGCTTCCTCCTCATCGAGCTTCAAGAGGTCGATGCGCACCGGAATCACGTGATCGAGAAGCGCGAGGACCTCCGGATCCTGGAACTCGTTCGCTTCGAAGCCTTTGCAGATCGGGCAACTGTCGATGTAGCCGTACACGAAGATCGGACGCGAGACTGCGGCGCTGATCGCACGGGCCTCGTCCATCGATTCGAGCCAACGAATGTGGCCGTCCTGGACCGGCGACCAATCGGCCAAAAGCGTCGGAAGGGCCTTGTTTTCTGGCACAATCGGTGGATTCGGGCTCCACGGAATCGTGTGCAGTTCCACGACGCGAGGCACTGCGGGCTTCCACGCGAACCATGCGGCAGCCGAGAGTCCGACGGCGACGAAGGCGGCAGCTGCGACTCGTCGACGCAGCCCACGGCGGCGCGTTCCTTCGAGTCCGGCACGCTCGACGATCTCCTCGAAGCTCGTGCGGCTCGCGGCGACCAGACCGAGCCCACTCGCCGTCGCATTCCACACATCGACGAATTCGTTCGCGGCACGCGCGAATTCCGGGTCGAGACGCATCCGCTCTCGGATCTGCTCCGTCTCGGCGGACGACATCGCGCCGCGCGCGAAGCGGCGCAGTTCGTCGAACATCGAATCGTCTTCCAGCGGCTTCATTCGGCCGAAAACTCCGGCGCGTGGCGCTTCAGGCGTTCGCTCAGGATCTGGACGGCGCGCGACAGGCGCGATTCGACGGTCTTCTTCGGCGAGCCCGTGATCTCAGCGATCTCGGCGCACGAATGGCCTTCGAAACGGAACAAGACGAAGGCTTCTCGCACGCCGTCAGGTAGGGCATCCACGGCCGACCGAACGCGCGCGACGAGCACATCACGGGCCTCGCGATCGTCCATGTCGACGACGGGCGTGCACGCCGGCTCCTCGTTGGATTTCGGCGCGAGCGCGTCGCGGCGGTCTTGTTTCTGTCGTGCGTTCAAGAAGAGATGGAAAGCGGTGCGTCGCAGGTAACCCGCCGCGCTGCCGCGTCCCTCGAACTGATCGCGTTTCCGCCACACGGCGATGAACGTCTCCTGCACGAGGTCCTCGGCGTCGCTGGCGTTGCCCGTCAGGTGGCAAAGGAAGCGCATGAGGCGATCGCGTTCCGCCTCGAACAGAGCGCGGAACTCCAGCATTCCGAGATGGGTCACGCAGGTGTTCGAGGACGCGACCGGCTCGGCGCGTGCGCTACTTTGGACAGCACCGGCCGCCCCCAAACCTTGCGAAAAAGGCGAATTTCGAGGCAACTGCGGCTCGCTCGGGTCGGGCCGCTCAGGGCCGAAAGGGGTCCGGACGATAGAATCCACGACGCTTTTGCCCACAGGGGAATTGTCGATAGCGCCGTCACCGCACGCGGGCTACTGAACTTCCCGCCTTGCGGTCCCCATGACGATCTTCCGACGACTTCTCGCCGTGGCACTCGTGGCCTGCGCCGGCGCAACACCGGCCATGGCCTACATCGGGCCGGGGGCGGGCATTTCGGTCGTCGGGGCTGGGCTCGTCCTGATCGGGACGTTCTTCCTCGCGCTGGGGCTCGTGATCGCGTGGCCGATCAAGGCACTGGGCCGCGCACTGACGCCGGTCAAGCGCGGACCGTCGCGAGCCAAGCGGGTGATCGTGATCGGCCTCGACGGTTTCGATCCCGGACTCGCGCAGAAGTTCATGAGCGAAGGTCGCTTGCCCAACTTGTCGAAGCTCGCGAGCGACGGCTGCTTCCATCCGCTGCGCACCGCATGCCCGTCGATCTCGCCCGTCGCGTGGTCGACGTTCGCGACCGGCGTCGACGCGTCGCGCCACAACATCTACGACTTCTTGACGCGCGATCCGTGCTCGTACGCGCCGATGCTGAGCTCGTCCGACATCCGCGCGGTGCCGCGTACGTTGAATTTGGGGCTGGCCAAGATCCCGTTCGGCACGCGAGCTTCGTTTCGGTCGCTGCAGAAGAGCCAGCCGTTCTGGAAGCTCTTGGGCAGCTCGCGCGTGTGGTCGTCGATCATCCGCGTGCCGATCACTTTTCCGCCGCAGCCGTTCGAGAACGGAACGTTGTTGTCGGGTATGTGCGTGCCGGACTTGCAGGGGACGCAGGGTTCGTTCTCGTTCTACTCGACGCGCGCTCGACCGAAAGACGCGCACATCGGCGGACAGCAATTCCAGATCGTCGTGCGCAAAGGCGTCGTCGAATCGAACTTGACGGGACCGCGCGGCAAGGACGGTCATCCATTGAAGTCCGCGTTCCGCGTCGAGCTCGACAGCGCGCGAAAAAGGGCTCGTTTCACGCTGGGAAGCGAGACGGTCGAAGTCGGCGTTAAGGAGTACACGCCGTGGCTCGTCGCGAAGTTCGACGGGCTGCAAGGCATCGTGCGCTTCTATGTCCAAGCGTGGGACGGGGACGAGCTCGACCTGTACGCGACGCCGGTCAACATCGATCCGAACGATCCGGCCATGCCGATCAGTCATCCGTTCGTGTACTCGATCTACTTGGCGAAGACGCTCGGTCCGTTCGCGACGCTCGGCCTCGCGGAAGACACGTGGGCGCTGAACGAACGCGTGATCGACGAAGAAGCGTTCTTGAAACAGGCCTGGATCTACTTCGAAGAGCGCAAGAAACAGCTGTGGGACGCGATGGACAAGACGCGCAACGGCTTCGTGACCGTCGTCTTCGACACGAGCGATCGCGTCAGTCACATGTTCTACCGCACGCTCGACAAGACGCATCCCGCGAACGTCGGCAAAGAGTTCGAGCGTTGGACGAGCGTGATTCCCGACACGTACGCGAAGATGGACGAACTCGTCGGCGAGGTTCGCGCGAAGATCGAAAGCGATCCGAACACGATGCTCATGGTGATCAGCGATCACGGCTTCACCGACTTCCGACGCGGCGTGAACCTGAACACATGGCTCCACGAGAACGGCTATCTCGTATTGCAGCCCGGTCACGACACGTCGGGCGATTGGTTCGCGCACGTCGATTGGTCGAAGACAAAGGCGTTCACGCTCGGATTGACGGGGCTCTTCGTGAACCGCAAAGGGCGCGAGAAGCACGGCATCGTCGGCGCAGGGGATCTACGAGATCTGTGTTTAGAGCTGAAAAACAAGCTCGAAATGCTCGTCGACCCGAAAACGGGCCAGCGTGTCATCCGCGAAGCGTTCCTGACGCACGACATCCACGACGGTCCGTACGCAGATGCGGCGCCGGAGCTGTTGATCGGATACGAGAAGGGGTTCCGTCACTCGTGGGAGTGCGCGACGGGTGCGGTGACGAAGGAAGTGTTCACCGACAACGTGAAGAGTTGGTCCGGCGATCACTGCGTCGATCCGCGACTCGTCCCAGGTGTGTTCTTCTGCGATCGCAAGATCGCGAGCGACGATCCGGCATTGATGGACATCGCGCCGACCGTGCTCGAATCGTTCGGCATCGACGTGCCGCGCTACATGCAAGGTCGCTCGCTCTTCCGTGACGCCGCTGAGATACGCGCCAAGTCCCCCCATTCGAAAGTGCACGCATGAAGATCCCGCGTTGGACGGTTTATCCCGCGCTCGCGCTCTTGGCCGTGTTCTTGATTCCCGCTGTACCCGCGAAAAAACGCGCCGTGGCGAACAGCGAGAAAACAGCAGGGAAGACGACGTTTTCGCGTTTCGTCGTCCTCGGTATCGATGGGATGGATCCGGACGTGTTGCGCGACGTCATCGCCAAGTTTCCAGAACGCACTGCGAACTTGCGCCGCCTCGTCGACGAAGGCGGATTGAACGAACTGGGGACGACGACGCCGCCGCAATCGCCGGTCGCGTGGTCGACGTTCATCACCGGTCTCGATCCCGGCGGGCACGGCATCTTCGATTTCCTGCACCGCGATCCGACGACGCGTGCGCCGCTCATCTCGACGGCGAAAGTCACCGAAGGGTCGACGCTGCCTTTCGTCGCCGGCTGGCAATTTCCGATCGGCGGCGGATCCGAACCGAACCGCAGCGGGAAGGCGTTTTGGCAAGTGCTCGCCGATCACGGCGTTCCGGCATTCATCTGGCGCATGCCCGCGAACTTCCCGGTCGAGCCGGCGCAGGGACTTTCGTTCTCGGGAATGATGACGCCCGCGATCGACTCGGCGTACGGCCAGTGCACGCTCTGGACGACGGAGCCCCCGAGCGATTCGATCGCGATGGAGAGCAAGATCATCGGGGTGCAGGAGTACGAAGGCCGCATCGACACGGCGCTTGCGGGGCCGGTGAATCCCTTCAAAGAGGACGGCACGAAAGAGACGCTGCCGATGAAGATCTTCGTCGATCGCACGGCGAATGCAGCGACGGTCGAGATCGCCGGGCGCGCCATCGTGCTCGCACCGGGTCAGTGGAGCGATTTCGTGCGCGTGTCGTTCCACTTCCTCGGTTTTGGAATGGGCAGCGTCGCGGGGACCGTGCGTTTCCATCTGCGCTCGCTCGCGCCGTTCGAACTGTACGCGTCGGCGATCAACATCGATCCGATCGATCCGATCGAGCCGGTCTCGTCGCCGAAGAAGGCCAGCGCCGAAGTAGCCGAGGCCATCGGCGTCTACTACACGCAGGGGATGCCCGAGGACGTGAACGCGCTGAAGGAGCGCATCATCACCGACGAAGAATTCATGCAGCAGTCGGACCTCGTCCACGGCGAGGGCGTGCGCATGATGGATTACGCGATCGAGCGCTACTCGGCCGAAAAACAGGGCGGTTTCCTGTTTTTCTACTTTTCCGGAGTCGACCTGTGCGGGCACATGATGTGGCGCCACTCGGATGGCGAGCATCCGGCGCACGACGCAGTATTTGCGTCCAAGGATTCGAGCGCGTGGAGCGGCCGCACCGGCAGTGAGTGGCGCGACGTGATCACCGACTTGTACTTGCAGATGGATCCCGTGATCGGCGATCTGCGCGCGAAGTTGCCGACGGACACGACGATCGTCGTCATGAGCGATCACGGCTTTGCGTCGTACCGGCGCAAGTTCTCGTTGAACACGTGGCTCTTCGACAACGGCTACCTCGTCTTGAAGGCGGGCAAGTCGAAGGAGCTAGCGCGCGAGGACGCGCAGCATCGACACGTCGAAATCATGGGCGGAGAGGTCGACTGGTCGAAGACGGTCGCGTATGGCGTCGGCTTCAACGGGCTCTACCTGAATCGCGTCGGACGCGAACTCGACGATCCGAAAACGCCTGAAAACGAGGCCGGAATCGTCAAATCGGGCCCTGAGGCCGACGCGCTGCTCGACAAACTCGCGCGCGAGCTCGAAGCCGTACGCGACGGCGATCGACGCGTGATCGTGCGCTGTGATCGGGCGTCGAAGGTCTACACCGGCGCGCGCGTCGACGAAGCTCCCGACTTGCTCGTCGGGTACGATGTGAACTACGGCAATTCGGACGAGAGTTCGCTCGGCCGCATCACGCACTCGGTGATCGAGGACAATTTGGGCGGGACGTTCAACGGCAGTCACTTGATGTCGCCCGACGTAGTGCCCGGTGTGTTGCTCGCGAATCGCAAAGTGCGGAGCGGTCGTCACGCGCTCGAAGACCTCACGGTCGAAATCCTCAAAACCTACGGCATCAAAGCGGAGCCCGGCATGCGCGGCCATCCGGTTCTCGAATAGGAAATCCCATGTTCGGCGGCGGAAACAAGATCAAGATCGACAAAGACCTGTTGGAGCGCATCAAGAAGATCGCCGCGGTCGCGGGCTACGCGAGCCACGAGGAATTCATCGTGCACGTGCTCGAAAAAGAACTCGCGCAGTTCGAAGGCGCGCAGAGTGATGCGCAGATCACCGAGAAGCTGAAGGGCCTCGGCTACATCTCCTGATCGATACGGTACACGGTCCTTTTGTTCCCGTTTCGCCGATGTCTGGCGGCATTTGGAACGCGTCTGGCGAATCGGTAAGAAAGGTACCGTGTACCGTATCGATGACGCGTGCGAACATCCCTGAACCCGCATGAACTCCATCAACCACGTGGTCACCGCCGTCTTCGACGTGCTGCTTTGGCCGCTGGAAAAATGGGGGCGTGGGCCGGCGCTCGTCATCGTCGCAGGGGTTTTCGGCGTACTCGCGTTGTTCGCGTTCAAATACGTATCGAATCAGAAGGCCATCGCGCGCGTGAAGGACAAGATCAAGGCGCACTTGATCGAGATTCGCCTGTACTCGGACGATCCGCGGCTGTTCCTGCGCGCGATCGGCAAGACGCTGTGGGCGAACGCGCGGTATTTGATGCTCAACCTGCTGCCGTTCGTGCCGCTCTCGATCCCGTTCTCGTTCGTGATCGCGCAATGCGTGGTGCGTTACGCATTCGATCCATTGAAGCTGCACGCGACCGAAGCGCACATGCTCGCGGGGCAAGGCGCCACATTTCGGATCACGCTCGAGCGGAACTCTGCAGCGAGTGTCTCCCGACTTTCGATCACCTATCCCGACGGATTGAAGGCTGTCTCACCGCTCGTGCGCATCCCCGGCGAAGGTGTCGCATTCCAAGAGTTCATCGCGACACGAGCCGGTTCGTACGACGTCGAGCTTGCGATCGACAGCGCGCGCGTCACGAAACGCGTCGACGCCGGTGACGTCGTTCCGCGCTCGATGCAGCCCGAACGGGCGAGCGGATTCTTCGACAACCTGCTGTGGCCGGCCGAAGACTCCTTCCCATCGAATTCGCCCTTTCGTCGCATCGCTTTCGAATACCGCGACGCCGATTTGGGCTGGCTTCCGAGCGGGCCGGGAGGCGTGGTGCTCGTATTCCTCGTGAGTTCGATGCTGTTCGGCGCGCTCGCGATCAAGCCGCTCAAGATCAGCATCTGAGCGCTATCATCGCGCGCTATGAAGACGTTCATGGCGCTCATGCTGCTCGTACTCGTGCTGGGATGCTCCGCGGACGTCCGCGAGCCGGCGTCGCGATCGTTCGTCACCAGGATGGTGATCGACGACGGCAAGGAGAGCTCGCTCGAGTGCGATACCGGTCGGTGGCGCGGCAAGATCACGATCGCGCCCGACGTGAAGGTCGGCTACCGCAACGTCACGACGACAGGTGTCCAGTCCACCGAATCGAAAACCACGCTGACCTTGAACGAAGTACTGATGACGGTCGAGCCGAACGGGTTGCTTTTCGGCACCGACACACGCGTGAATTTGAGCGGTGACGTCGCTGTCGACGTGCGCACCGACGGCATCTACGTGAAGGGCGCGAAGGTCGCGTCGTTGCCGTCGAAGTAGCGCCTCGCGCGTGTATTTCGGCGGAACTGAGCTCGACGCTCGTCAGTCTTTGACTGCGCCCGATTCGCGCAACGCCGCTAAAACACGCTCGCGCATCGCCGGTTTGCACACCATGAATTCGTCGAGTCGCGGATCGGGTTGGTTGTACTTCAACTCGGCGCCGCGCAAGTTCGACACGCTCCAGCCCATCGCGCGCGCCACGCATTCCGGCGCGCACGTGTCCCACTCGTTCAAGCCTTTGCGATGCGCGTAGAGATCGGCCTCACCGAGCAAGAGCATCCCGACTTTGTTGCCGACGCTGCCCGAGCGCACCATTTCCGCGTCGAGGATCTCGGCGAAGCGCGGCATCCAACTCGGCGTGTGCGAGCGACTCATCACGATGCGCGGTCGCGTCGGCGTCGGTGAATCTCCCGTCGCAAGAGTTCCTGCGCCGCGCAATCCGAACGAGCGCGCTCCGTCGTGACACACGCCCCAGATCGTCTTTCCACGCGCTGGCAACACCAACACGCCGACCGCACACTTGCCGCGGATCGTCAACGCGACGTGCACCGCCCAATCCTCGCGCAGCTGGCTGTACTCGCGCGTGCCGTCGAGCGGATCGACGATCCACACGCGATCGATTCCCTGGCGCCGCGCGGAATCAGCAGTTTCCTCGCTCAAAATGCCGTCTTCGGGCAGTCGCCCGCGCATGAAGCCTTGGATCAATCCGTCGGCTGCTTGATCGCCGATGTCGGCCAGCATTCCAGGTTCGGTCCAGCGCTTCGTCTCGCGCAGCATGAGCGCGCGTTCTCCCGCCACTTCGGCGATCTCGACGGCGAGGGCGACGTCGCGTTCGAATTCTGATGTCGTCATCCGCTCGCTCGCGTGCTTCATCACGAACCGTCGACACGTTGTCAAGCGTGCGGCACGCGAGATAAACTCTGCGCTCACTCAGAACCCCAGCCATCGCGAGGACGCACATGCCCATCGACGTCGGAACACAAGCCCCGGATTTCACGCTCAAAACGCAGGACGAGAAGGACTGGAAGCTGTCCGCTCACAAGGGCAAGACGGTCGTGCTCTTGTGGTACCCGCTCGACTGGAGCCCGACCTGCGAGAAGGAGAACTGCAAAGTCAGCAGCGATCCGATGCTGAAAGGCGCGGACGTCGTCGTCGGGATCAGCCGCGATTCGACGTGGTCGCACAAGGCGTGGAAGAGCGCCAAGAAGATCACGCACGAACTCCTCGCTGATCCCATGCTCGAGGTGACGGCGAAGTTCGGACTCGTGCATCCGGCGAAGTTCATCAGCCATCGCGCGACCGTCGTCGTCGACAAGACGGGCAAGGTGGCATTCGTCGGCGTGCAGGAAAAAACAGGCGACGAGCGTGATTGGACCCCGATTCAGGCTGCTTTGAGCAAGCTGAAGTAACCCGCGAGCGGGGGAGTTGGGTTACCCTTCGAGGGGGCCTTTCGAGGGCCTCGTCATGCTCTCCCGGCTCCTCACTCTCGCCGTCGCAGTTCTCGCGTTCGTGGCGCACGCGACCGCACAGTCGTCGTTCGTCAATTGGGAGAACCCGCACGTTCATCCGCTCGACCTGACGCCGGACGGAACGAAGCTGGTCGCGGTCAACACGGCCGACGCGCGACTCGAAGTGTTCGACACGACCGGACCGCGTCTCGTGCGCCTCTTCGACGTTGCTGTCGGCATCGATCCTGTCAGCGTGCGAGCGCGTACCAACGACGAAGTGTGGGTCGTCAACCACATCAGCGATTCGGTGAGCATCGTCAAGCTCTCGACGCGCGTCGTGGTCGCGACCATCAAGACCGACGACGAACCGGCTGACGTCGTGTTCGCCGGTACACCGCAGCGTGCATTCGTGTCGTGCAGCCAGGTGAACAAAATCCAAGTGTTCGACCCCGCGAACACGCAGAGCGCGCCGATCAACGTGCCGATCGTCGGTGAAGAACCGCGCTCGCTCGCCGTGAGCCTCGACGGAACGAAGGTCTATGTCGCGATCTTCGAGTCGGGCAATGCGACCACGATCCTCGGCGGCGGGAACATCTCGAACAACGCCTTTCCGCGCAACGCCGTGAACGACTTCAACGGGCCGTACTCGGGACAGAATCCGCCGCCGAACGTGGGCACGACGTTCGTTCCGCCGATCGCCGGCGGTTTGCCGACGCCGCCGAAGGTCGGATTGATCGTCAAGAAGAGTGCTAGCGGTCTGTGGCTCGACGACAACGCGCGCAATTGGACGAGCAAGGTGAGCGGTGCGAATGCAGCCGACTCGAGCCGCATCGTCGGTTGGGATCTGGCCGACAACGACGTCGCGATCTTGAACGCGTCGAATCCGACCAGTGTCACGTATGCGAAGCGGTTGATGAATCTGTGCATGGCGCTCGCCGTGAATCCGATCAGCGGAGAAGTGACCGTCGTGGGTCTCGAATCGACGAACGAAATCCGTTTCGAGCCGAACGTGCAGGGCAAATTCGTCAAGGTCGAGTTCGCGCGCGTCGATCCGAGCGGCCCGACCACAGTGGGCGTCTTCGACCTCAATCCGCACATCACGTACGCGACGCCGACCGTGACGCAGAACGAACGCGACCGCTCCATCGGTGATCCGCGCGCCGTCGCTTGGGAATCGAACGGCACGCGCGCGTGGATCGCCGGCATGGGTTCGGACAACGTCGTCGTCGTCGACCAGAGCGGAGCGCGTACCGGTTTGTACGAGACGATCAATGTCCCCGCAGGACCTACCGGCCTCGTGATCCACGATGCATCAGGCCGAGTTTTCGTGCTGTCCAAGTTCGCGGCGAGCGTGAGCGCGATCTCGCTCGCGACGCAGACGATCGTCGACACGCTCGCGTTCCACGACGCGAGCCCGACTGCTATCAAGTCTGGCCGTAGGCACATGTACGACACGCATGCGACGTCGGGTCTCGGTCAAGCGTCGTGTGCTTCGTGTCACGTCGACACGCGCATGGATGGATTGGCGTGGGATCTCGGCGATCCGAGCGGGGCGATGAGCTCCGTCGTCGGCAACAATCTCGCAGCGAACCTGACGCAGCTCTCGCCTTTCTTCGAGGACTTCCATCCGATGAAGGGCCCGATGACGACGCAGACGCTGCAAGACATCATCGGGCTCGAACCGTTTCACTGGCGCGGTGATCGCAAGAGCATCGAGGAGTTCAATCCGGCGTATCAGAATCTGCAGGGCGACGATGCGCAGCTCACCGTCCCGGAGATGGCGGAGCTGCGCGCGTTTCTCGCAACGATCTATTACCCGCCGAATCCCTATCGCAATCTCGACAACACGCTGCCGACGAGTCTGCCTTTGCCGGCGCACTTGACGACGGGACGTTTTGCTCCAGCCGGTCAGCCACTTCCCAACGGAAACGCGCAGACGGGCTTGTCGAATCACCGCTCGCTCCTGCTCTTCAATGGTTCGACGCGCTGCGTGACGTGTCACACGCTACCGACGGGAGTGGGTACCGATCACCGCAACATCAGCGGTGTTTTCCAACCGATCGCAGTCGGTCCTGCCGGCGAGCACCACACGATGCTCGTCGCCAGCGATCCGACGAACATCGTGACTCTGAAGCCGTCCCAGCTGCGCAACATGCACGAAAAGACAGGCTTCTTCCTCAGCCAAACACTGAGCACGCGCGGCTTCGGTTACTTGCACGACGGCGCGTTCGACACGCTCGAGCGCTTTCTGTCCGACCAGCGTTTTTCGCCGACCGGTGACGCGATGATCGCGAACTTGACAGCGTTCATGCTGTCTTTCTCGGGTTCGGAGTTACCCGCGGGATCGACGACGGTGTCGAATCTGGAGCCTCCGGGTCCGCCGGCGCACGACACGCATGCTGCGGTCGGACGTCAATTCACATTGCGCGCGACGCCGACGCCGAGCGAGACGACGCTGCTCAATTCGATCGTCGCGCTCGCCGATGCGAACAAGGTCGGATTGATCGCGAACGGTGTGCGCAGTGGTCTCGTACGCGGCGCGAAATACGTCGGGTCGTCGACCTGGCAGAGCGATCGAGCGGTCGAAACGTTCACGACGACGCAGCTCACGAGCGGCGCAGCCGTCGGTTCCGAGATGACGTTCACCGTCGTGCCGAGTGGTACGGAGACCCGCCTCGGGACCGATCGCGATCTCGACGGTTGGCGCGATCGTGACGAGGTCGACATCGGTTCCGATCCGGCGAATGCAGCATTTTTCCCCGGCGCGAGCGGCATCGCGTTCTGTTTCGGCGACGACAGCGGAACGGCGTGTCCGTGCGGGAATGCGTCGAGCGTTGGCGATCGCGCCGGCTGTCTCAATTCGAATGGGACGGCAGGGAAGCTTGTCGCGGCCGGCACCGCGTCGATCTCGAACGACACTTTGGTCCTGTCCGGATCGGGAATGCCGAACGGCGGCGCGCTCTACTTCCAAGGCATGAGTTCGATCGCGAACGCTGCCGGCTCGAGCTTCGGCGACGGACTCTTGTGCGCCGGCGGCACGATTCAGCGCATCGGCGTGCACATCAACGTGAGTGGTGCGTCGCAGTTCCCACAGAGTGGCGATCCATCGGTGTCGGTCGCAGGAACGATCAGCGCCGCTGGATTGCGCAGCTATCAAGCCTGGTATCGCGACGCGCTCAACTTCTGCACGGCCTCCACGTTCAATTTGACGAACGCGTGGTGGACCGTGTGGGCGCCCTAGATTGCTGGCTGCGACGCAAAGGAGGCATCACGCTCGGCGACGTGCTGTTGCGTGCTGGCAGCGCGATCTTGCGCACGAGCGTCGTGTTCCCGACCGGGACTTAGGCCTCGCCTTCCCAGGGTTCGATGCCGAACCCGTCAAATAGCCGATACGACCGCGTCCGGCGACCTGGGTCATCACCAGTGCGGGTAGCGCGACGAAGCGGCGTGCTGCTCGAGCTCGACGTGCAACTCGAGAGAGGGCGTATCGCTGACGTCGGGTGCATAGGGAACAGCCGGCCAGATGTCGCTGCGGTCAAATGAATCGGGGGAGAGCGCCATGAGCGTTCTCCCCCGATTGCATTCGAACTCCGAATTACTTCTGGTTCTTGCGTTTGCGCAAAGTAGTCAAGGCTTCGCCGGCTTCCTTGGCCGCATAGGTTCCGTCGAGTTCCTTTTGGATCTTCTGAAGATCCGCCAAGGCCTTTTCCATCTCCTTCGACTTGCCCAGACGCTGTCCGAGCATGTCGCGGATCTTCTTCTGAGCCTTCATGACATCCTCCGACTTCGCATCGGCCTTGATGTCGACGAGTATCTTGTCGGCCTCGGATTTCTCAGGCAATCCGTCGAGCGCTTTCTGCAAGTCCGTTGCTGCGTCCTTCGCGCTCAGGAAATTCCCGGCAGTGAAGTCGGCCTTCATGTTGCTGACTCGGCCGGTCACCATGGCCTCGAGCGCACTCTTGATCGCCGGACCACCGTCGGTCTCGGGGACCTTGGCCGCGGCAGCGATGGCGTCGGCCATCTTGCCCTTTTGAAGAGCTGACTTGGCTGCTGCTGCCGAAGCAGGCCAGTCCCACATCGGTTTGGGAAGCGAGCCCGCCAGGTACTTCTCGAGGATGTTCTTGTCGAGCGAGCTCGGATGGCCTTCCCAAACTACTTTGCCGGTCGGATCGACCAGCGCAGCACTCGGGTAACCGCTCGCGCCCATGAATGAAAAGAGTTTGCCGCCCTTGTCATAGGCGTAGGCGTACTTCATGCCGGTCGAAGAGACGAAGCCTTCGGTGTCCTTCTTGCCTTCATCGGTCACGCCGATGATGGTCAGCCCCTTGTCACCGAACTGCTCTTGGAGCTCGTTCAGGTGCGGGACCGACGTTTTGCAAGGGACTCACCAGTAGGCGAAGAATTCGATCAGGACAGTGCGACCCAGCATGTCGTCGTACGACGTGGCTTTGGTCTGAGTGAAGCCCTCCAGCTCGACCTTGCTCAGCGTCTTGCCGACGGCGCCTGCAAATCCGGGAACGGCCAACGCCAGGAGGGCCAGCGCGGCTGAGAGAAATCGTGAACGCATCAATTCTGCTCCTCGAGACTGCGTGGGTGTTCGAGCTCGCGTCTCGAGGAACATGATGGACCGTGCGAGCGGATTCTCGCAAGCCCTTTCGCCCTTCGTCCCGCGTGGCAGTCCCATCCATTCCGCTGCCTGAGTCGACTTTCACTGCCGCGGCGGTTTGAGCTTGCCCTGCGCTTCCAAGTTGCGGATGCGCGCCAAGTCCAGCGCGGTTTGCGCGTCCGCGCGCCACGCAGCGGTCGGGTTTCCGATTTGAAGAGCGGATTGCAGCGTGAGCACGGCCGTTTCGAAGTCGTGCGTTTCGATCAACATCAGACCCAGGCTGAATTGCGCTACACCCATGGTCGGATCCGCCTCCGATGCCTTGCGATAGGCCTCGAGAGCACCGCGAGCGTCGTGGAAATGCGTGTGCAGCAAGTTGCCGAAGTTGAACCACGCGATCGCATTCTTCGGCTCGAGCGTGAGTGCCTTCTTGTACTCACGCGACGCCGCGTCGAATCGTCCGACGGACTTCAACGCATCCGCGAGCATGAGTCGAGTCGTCGCGTCGTCGCTGGCGACGAGCGCGCGCTCGAAGCATCCGATGGCTTCCGCTGTGCGACCCGCCTGTGCGTGAGCGACGCCGTCACGACGTTCCACGACTGGATCGATCGCGTCAGGCCGCAACCAAGCGATCAAAGCGACGACGACGACCAGGCTGCCGACGCCGATCCAACGCCAGGGTGAACGACAACAGGCCGATGCTTGCGACACGGAACTCATGCGACTCGACGCAGATCTGAACAGTGAAGAGCCAGTGGCACGACAGCTCGCGCCGAGGACATCCAGTGTCGATTCGGAACCTGCTCGCGTCCATCGAAAGGTACGCAGTGGGGTGAGAGTCCAGGTCGCTTCAATCTGACTTCGATGTGCGTGACCGCGTCGAGTGTTCTGCGAGCGAGGAGCGAAGCAACGAGATCCGTCCGGTCACTTCGGCGTCGTTTTCGGCCCATTCCACGTCGAAAATCCGCCTTCGAGGTTGGCGAGACCGTCCCAGCCTTCGCGGCTCAAGTACTCGCACGCAGCGGCGGAGCGCCCGCCTGAAGCGCAGTAGACGATCGTCGCACGGCCGTCTCGGGCGATCTCTTTTGCTCGCGCTTCGAGTTCGTCGACGGGAATCAGCAGCGCTCCGGGAATGATGCCGGCACTCATCTCTTGTCGCGTGCGGACATCGACGATTCGCACGTTGCCGGTTGCGACGAGCGCGACGGCCTCGCTCGTACCGATGTCGCGCCAAGTGCGGCCCTCGAGGATCATGTCCTCGCTCACCTTTTCGCCGCGCGCCATCTTCACGAGCGTCTTGCGCAGCACTTCGAGCTCGCGCTCGCGCTCGAGGTTCGCGTTCTCGACGCGTCGGCGTGCATCGGTCGTCGCGTCCTCGATCGACTTGGCCAGACCGCCCGCCTTCGAACGCGCGGACAAAGCGACGAGCAATGCGACGAGTCCCAAAGCGAGAGCAGCGTATTCCATGCGGCGAGCACTGTACCGCCGCCCTGGCGCAGTGTCTGGACGTCAGCGCTGAACACGGTCGCATTCAATGAGGTTCGGCGCACGAGTGGATGTGCGCCGAATCCAGATCCCCATACGCCGACGATGCTCGCGCCGTCCGATTCGACGATCGACGAGCGGAATCAGCGCTGAAGCCGCGTCACGCTCACACTTCCGCTGCTGCTCTTCATCGAGACGAGCGCGCCTCCACCGTTCACTTTGCCGCGCAAGGCCGAGCCCTTGTTCGTCTTCGCGCCGGGCGGCAGTTCGATCGCGTACTCGACTTCGACCTCGCCGTACGCAGTCTTCGCGTCGAGATCGAACTTCGCATCCTGCGGCGCTTCGAGTGAGATGCGTCCGTAGGCCGAGGTGATGCGCCATTCGGAAGAGATCGTGCTGCCCTCGCGCGCGATCACGTGGACCTCACCCGAACTGCTGTGCGCACTGCAGACTTCGAGCACACCTTCGACCTTGACCGCACCGTACGAACTCTTCGCCGCCACTTGTGGGCCGGAGCGAAGGACGTCGATGGATCCGCTCGAGGTTTGCACGGCGATTTGGCCCGTCGCGCTGTCGACGTCGATGTCGCCGTACGAACTCTCGAGTTCGATCGTGGGTGCACGGATACGCTCGGCCTTCACCGATCCAGAACTCGTTTTCGCGTGCAGCGAAGCAGCGTCCACGTCGGAGACGCGCACGTCACCATAGGAGGTTTTCGCCGTGGCACGGCCGCCCGAGTGATGCGTGATCGCGACATCGCCCGAGCTCGATTCGACGGTCACGTCGCCTTTGACGCCGACGATGCTCACGTCGCCGCAGTTCGATTTCAGACGGGATTCGGCGAAAGGACCGCCCTCGGCCGCGACCTCGCCTGAACTCGAGGCCAGATCGAGCTTCACGCCCACAGGGACGAGCACTTCGAAGTCGACGCTCGGATCGGGCTCGGTGTTCACCCATCTCGATTCACGCTTGAAGTCGACCGAGATGACGACGCCCTCGCTGGATTCCTCGATCACGATGCGCGTGCGATCGAGGCGCAACTGCGCGTCTTCGATCGACTTGCCACGCGCAACGACGTGAGCGTGCATCGAGCCGCCGCCCGCATCCGTCGTCCGCACGCGTACGTTGCCGTAGGGCGTGCTCACCTTGACGCGACTCGCCGCCGAGAGCTGCAGTTCGCGCGATTCCGTGCGCTCCACTTTTTCGCTCGAATCGGAGACGCCGAGGAAGCTCGTGGCCGTGACGCACGCCACGACGCCGAATACCGAGAACAGAAAAACACCGCCGAGGACGAGCGCGACGCGCAAGAAAGTTTTCATGGGGGGACCGAATCTCCGAAGACGACTGCGCCCGACTACGACGATCGTTCTCGAAGATTCTAATGAATCGCGGTGAACGCGCTCCATCTCCGAGCGCGCGACTGTCGATCGCTCAGCGGCGTTTCTGGAACAGAGCGACGCTGGCCGTGAAACCGTGCAGGAAATTGCGGCGACCGACCGGACCGATCTCGCCCATGGCGAAGAATCCCGCAGCAGGAACTTCGCGATCGAGTCCGGCCCTGACGCAGCCGATGTCGTGATCGGGACGCTTGAACATGCGTGCGCCGCGGCCGTTGCAGCAGAAGAGCAGCGCGCCCGTCGCGGCAGAAGCGTCGCCGTGCGAAGCGTTGTCGCGCACCAGGTGGGTCAGATCTTCGCCGGCGCTGGCGGCATCGCGCACGAGGAATTGGACGCTCATCCCACTGCGAATGCTGTCGTCGGCGACGGCGACCGCTTTGGAGTCCTGTTCGAAACCGACGATGCCGCGCGCAAGGAAATCGCCGCGCTCGAAGGTGCTCTTTCGTGCGTCGAGCGCGAGGCCGAGGAACGGGCCGCGTTGGATCAGTTTCTGATCGGCGTCCGGGAGGCTCTGCACGGTTTCCATCAGGGCCTGAAGTGCCGGTTTTCCCGACAATTTCAGCACGATATTGTCTTTGCAGGCCGTGATGACGAACGGTTTGCCGACGGGACGGCAGCCTTGGCTGACGACGGCCCGCACTTCGATTTCACCTTCGACGACGACTCCGATAGCGCCTCCGTCGACGATGCCGTCGTGCGTGAAGAGCAGGTTCTGTCCGGGGCCTTGTCCGCCGCTCGCCATGCCCCCGATCGCAGGAACGCCGGGGAGTTCGCTGTTCAACGCTTCGAGATAGGCGTGAGCCGGAAAGCTGAACGGATCGGCGAGCATCAACATGCTGGCGCGCGTGCGATCGACGACTTCGGGCATCGACGTGAAGCGCAACGTGTCGTCGGAGATCGCTTCGGCTTGCACGGCGAACGGCTTGACCGCCGTGTCGGGGAGGACGCCGGCCCACACGGTCAAACCCGCTCCGCGTTCGACTTCGCGCGCGCTGCCGACCACGCCCTCACCCGTGCAACCGATCAACGTGCGCGCATCGAGGGCTTCGGCGATCAGCGGGCCCAGCGTTTCGATCGCGGCACCGTGGTGATGCGAGACGAAGCACGCGACCAAGTCAGGTTTCGCGCTGCCGAGTGCTTCACGCAACTCGCGCACGATGTCGCGGAAGGCGATGTCGGAATCAGTGTGCGTCGAGAGTGCGCTCGCGAAACGGGGTTGTGTCATGGGCAGCTTCGAATCCTCCGGTTTCGGGCCGGCGGATTCGAGGTTTCGTGCGTTTTTCGCCCGGCGCTAGGATGGCGCGGTCCCTCTTGGAGTCCATCGCATGCTTCACGTTCTCGCGTTGTTGTTCGCTCTCGCCGCGTTCGTCCAATATCCAGGCGCCGGTTCGCAAGGAAACGAGACACCTGACGATCGCGCCGATGTGCGCCGTCGCGTCGATTCGTTCGAGAAGCTCGTCAAGGACGCCGACAAGGACACCGAGGCGTGCGCGATGCTCGACGGCATGGTCACGATGTTCAAAGACAGCGCCGTTCGTGATCGCGGTCGCGTCCTGAAGTCGATCGTCGGCGCGGTGAAGAATTCCGACGTGCCGAAGGACAAGGCCAAGCCGCGCAATCTGCCGGTGGCAGCGGCCGAGCGTATGTCGCAGATGGGAACCGAAGCGCTGAAGCCGATCACGGAGATGCTGAGTGATCTGAAGATCGGCAAGGACATGGCACGCTTGACGCCGCTCGCCGCGGGGCTCGTGAAGATCAGCACAGGCACAGCGGACGCGCTCGAGACGGCTGTGAAGCTGCTCGACGATCCGAATCCGCGACTCTTCACTGCGCTGAGTACGGCGTTCACGCAGTTCGAGCTGGAGACGCAGGCGAAGCGCAAACGGATTGCGGGCACGTTGTTGGCGTCGTTCGAGACGTTTCAAAAGCGCGTCGACGTCGACAAGTCTGTCGTCGTGGATGAGAAGCCGAAACTGGCCGATGCAGGTCGCGCCAACACGATCGCGACTTTGAATGCGCTCGCAGTGCAGAAGCACGGTGATGTCGCTGCGTTCAAGGCGTGGTTCGCGGAGAACAAGGACAAGCCTTGGGCGGAGAAGTAGGCGCGGACCTGGAGCTACGGATCCCTATTCAGTGCCGCTGGGCCGGGGCTTCGAAATATCCGAGGTGAGCAGAGATTCGAGATCCTCGAAATACCGGCGGTGCGTTCGTTGCAAGTCCGCCTTCGTTGGCGCCTCGAGCAGGACGACTTCGTGATCCACGTCCTTGCGATTCAGATCCAGCTCGAGGTCCAAACGGGCACGGTGAGCAGCGTCACGCCGTGACGGATCGAAGTCCCGAAACGTGACGATTCGACCCAAGCTACGGCTGTACTCGATCAGAAAAATCACTGCTTGTCCCTCCGATACAGTTCTAATCGAGACACCAATCGCTGCAAGCGTTGATCGACCGAGTCACGCGTAGAAATCATCTTCTCATCGCGAGCGACCAACTGTTGCTTCAGGTCGTCGAATTCTGCTGGCCCCATCGATCGAAAAGCCTTCAAGTCAGCCGCGATATCTGCGTAGAGCATCTCACAGGCTTCGTACTTTGCGATCCCATCAGAACTCGCCAAGAGTTCGTTGCGCCACACCTCAGGTCCACCGCCGTACTTGAGATCCTGGCCGAACTCGTCCGCGAATTTTTCGGACCACTCAGCCCATCGATGCTGGAGCGCGGTTCGCACCTGGAGCTCCACGGCGCTCTCGAGCACAGTCACGACGACGTGCACCGCACGATAACCATTCGAGGGATTTTCGCGACGATCGATGACCTTGGCTCGAGTGAATAGTCGCCGCAGAGCGTGGACGCGCTCCTTCTGCTGGAAACTACTCGATACCTCGACAAGGGCAGCCGGCCACATCTTGGATCTGGGTCAATTGCGTCGTTCCGCGCCTCAGCTTCTCGACGATCGATTTCTTGCTCTTCAGACGATCCGAGATGGCGATTCCTGCCGCCTGAAGCGCTTCACGAACCGAAGCCAGGGCGCCGACGAAGGTCAAACGATAGTCATCCAACGAGCGCAAATCTGCCTCAGCGCGAGAGTCACGCCGAAGCCTGTCGCCAAGGATGTTGAGTTGCTTCTTGCTCACATGCGAACCGTCGGAACGATAGCCTCGATGGATGGTGAGCGCACTCGGCGGCCGGATTCGACGCTCATTTCGAGACCATGCTCGAGGTCCATTGGAGGACATGACTCACGCCAACTTCTGAATCTCGCCCAGCTTCCTCCAACGCGCGACTTGCGACGCATCGAACGCGAAGTCTTTCTGCTTCACGTCGACCCCGTACGTCGCGGTCTCGCGGATGTAGGGTTCGGGATCGCTGCCGGCGGGCGGGTCGTACACGTCGACGTCGTGCATGAACACTTGGAAACCGTTCGTGTTGTCGAATCGACCGATCACGACGCGACCGGTCTTGGTTTCGATAACGAGATTGATACCGTGCGGGGCGCTGCTGATGTTCGTCATATGCGCCCGACATCGTAGCGGCGGTGTGCGTCGAGCGTGGCGGCAATGCCGACTCTGTGGGTCGGATTCGAATCACAGGCGCTTCCGCAGGCGCCATCCATTCGAGCGAAATCAGCGCTTTTGTGGCCCGTTTTGGATGATCGCAGCGCGCTTCCACGGAACGAACTCGATCTCGTTCACAGTGCGGGCCTCGTTTCCCGCGTACACCACGACCTTGCGCAATGAGCGCAATTTCTGCGGACCCTGCGCCAACAATTCTCCGACTGCGGACAGTGACTTCGCGCAGTCGAGCTGCGCCGACTCGCCCCATTTCATCTCGACCAAGACCGGATCGAGCGGTCGATCGACGATGAGGTCGCCCGCTTCCCACCTGCGCTCCTTCGGGCGCGTCGACGCGAAGGGATCCCTGCCGCCCCGTACACTCTCGGAGCCATGAAGCTCACCCCGGCCGAATTCATTTGGTTCAACGGGCGACTCGTTCCGTGGGCCGAAGCGCAGATCCATGTTCTCGCGCACGCGCTCCACTACGCGTCCAGCGTGTTCGAGGGCGTGCGCGCCTACGCCACTCCGAAGGGGCCGGCGATCCTCGGACTCGACGACCACGTCTCGCGGCTTTTCGATTCGTGCAAGATCGTGCACTTGCCGATTCCGTTCACACACGAACAGATTCGGTCGGCGATCCTCGAGACGGTCGACGCGAACAAGCACGATGCGTGCTACATCCGACCGCTCGTGTTCCGCGGGTATGGCGCGCTCGGCGTCTGGCCCGAAGAGAACCCGGTCGAAGTCGTCGTCGCGACGTTTCCGTGGATCAAGCCGAACGAGCGCGAACTGTTGGAAAAGGGCGTATCCGTCGGTGTTTCGTCGTGGCGACGCATGGCGCCCGACACGTTGCCGGCGATGGCGAAGGTCGCGGGCAACTACGTCAACTCCGCGCTCGTCATCATGGAAGCGAAGCGCCACGGCTACGCCGAAGGCATCGTGCTCGACGTCGACGGATACTTGAGCGAAGGCAGTGGACAGAACCTGTTCCTCGTCAGCCGCGGCAAAGTGTGGACGCCGCCGATCGGCTCGTCGATCCTCGCCGGCGTGACGCGCGCGTGCGCGATCCAACTTGCGCATGAACTCGGAATCGAAGTCGTCGAACAACGCTTGCCGCGCGAGATGCTCTACATCGCCGACGAAGCGTTCTTCACCGGCACCGTCGCCGAACTGACGCCGATCACGAGCATCGACGGACTGCCGGTCGGCAAAGGCACGCGCGGCCCGATCACCAAGCGGATCCAGGAGCGATTCTTCGAGCTCGCGCGCGGGCAAGCACCCGACGTGCACGGTTGGATGACGCACGTCCGCGGTTGATGGTTTGCGATCGGCATCGGCAGCGGCGCGGGTGAGCACGGCGACTGCGCCCGGTTGTCGACACAGGCGGCGGCGGCGGTTGGACTTCGAGCGGCGGTCCATCTGCAGGCGGCGGCACTTCGAGTCCCTCCGGCGGCAGTTACCGCGGCCGGGGTGACACCACA
>JAWXBU010000125.1:0-18240 GCA_034440255.1 Planctomycetota bacterium
GAGAAACCACTCGAGAAACCACTCGAGAAACCGCCTGTGAAACCACCTGAAAAATCGGGTGAAACGCCTCCGCCTACACCTGTCCCGCCCAAGCGAGACTGACGGTCGGTCCTTCGATCGACGCGGCGATCTCCGTACAAAGTGGCGCTCCCATCTGCGCCACCCCCGGTCCCCTGGAGTTTCGTCATGGCCCGCCGCTCGAAACGTATTCGTCGCACGAGTGTTCCTGTCCGCGTCGTGAAGTCGAAAGAGGCGCGCCCGTCGCCGTGGAGACTGCGCGACGACGCGATCGAACGAGCGCTCGTCACCGGTGAATTCGCGCGCGAGCTCGAGGAATTGTTCGGGCCCGAGGAATACGCCGACTTGCGCGCGCTGGCGCTCACGGCAGAGAAGCGCGGACGACGCGGCGGTCCGAAAGTGCTGATTTTGCCTGGAATCATGGGCTCGCGGCTCGGCGAGCGCGTCAAAGTGCTCGGCTTGTTCCCAGCGGACGACGTGTATTGGGTCGATCCGCTCGACATCGTGCTCGGTCGCATCAAGCGGCTCGCCTTGGACGGCGGCTCACGTGGAATCAAACCGCTCGGCGTGTTGTCGATCGCATACGCGCGGCTGAAATTCAGGTTGCGGGCGGAAGGGTTCGACGCGGATTTCTATCCGTACGACTGGCGCCGCAGCATCGCCGACCTCGGCGCAGAATTGAAAGCGCATCTGGATCTCGAGACGGCGACGGTCTCGCTCGTCGCACACAGCATGGGCGGTTTGGTTTCGCGCGCGGCCGTGAAGCAGGGCGCACGCATCGATCGCTTGATCCAGTTGGGCTCGCCGAACTTCGGTTCGTACGCACCGTTACTAGCACTACGCGGCGTCGACGATTCGGTGAAGAAGCTGGCTGCGCTCGATTTCGCGCACGATCGTTCCGAGCTGATCAACCGTGTTTTCCGCGGGTTTCCAGGCCTGATCGAGCTCTTGCCGTCCTTGCCGAACGATCCGGGCAGCGTGTTCTTCGAAGGCGCGAGTTGGCCGACGGATGCTGCTCGACCGATGGATCGACGCTATCTCGCGCCGACGCCGGAGTTGCTCGCGACAAGCGGGCGTGTGCAGAGACACTTGGCAAGTTACGACGCGTCCCGTCACCGTTGGACGCTCGTCGCCGGCGTGAATCAGAAGACGGTCACCGGCGCCACGTTCGACAGAGCACGCGATGAAGTCGTGTTCGAGAGCACGTTCGAGGGCGACGGCACCGTGCCGTTGCGTTTCGCGCGCGTGCCCGCGATGCCCACGTACTTCGTCGAGGAGACGCACGGACAATTGTGCAATCACGCCGTCGTCGCGAAAGCCGTGGTGGACATCCTCGACCACGGCTCGACCGACCAGCTACCGACCGAGGCGCCGCCGCGGCGTCGTGCTGCACCCGAACACATCGGCGAGTCGGCTCTGCGCGCGATCGATCCGTTCGCGGACGCCGTTCCCATCGGGAGCGAGCGCGCACGGACGGATCGAAGAGCAGGAGTGCGCCGCCATCTGCGCAGCGCGGACTTGCGCAACGTGCTCGCCGGGTACGCTGGCCCGGGCTCGTCACGGCCGATGGCCGATCGCCCGCAATCGATCTCCACTCCTGAAAAGGAGCAGCATTTGTCGAGCGAAACGACTCCGTGGAAAAACCTCGTCGTCGGTCGCGCGCGACAACATCGCCTCGACATCCAGATCGCGAATTGCAGCATCACGCAAGTCAGCGCGCGCGCCTACGTCCTCGGGCTCTTCCGCGAAGTCACTCCGACCGGTGCAGCTTCCGCAATCGACGAAGCACTCGAAGGCGCCGTCACCGAGTTCACGCGTCGGCGCATGTTCTCGGGCGGCGTGGCCGAGATGTTCATGCTGCCGGCGAACCGCTCGCGTATGCGCACCGAAATGGTGCTCTTCGCCGGGCTCGGATTCTTCGACCAGTTCAACGACGAAGTGCAGCAGACGACCGCCGAGCACGTGATCCGCACATTCGTCCGCACGCACGTCGAAGATTTCGCGACGGTGCTCTTCGGCGGCGGATCGGGAACCAGTGTCGAACAGTTGCTCGTCAACCTGCTGAAGGGCTTCGTGCGCGGCAAGCTCGATGCGGACACGCAGAAGGATTTCCGTCGGGTCACGATCTGCGAGCTCGACAAAGCGCGCTACGTCCGCATTCGCGACGAGTTGTATCGCTTGGCCTCGACACCGCTCTTCGAGGACATCGAAGTGACGTTCACGGAACTGACGGAGATTCCGCGCGAGGAAGCGCGCGTCGAAGTGCCGATGGAACGTGCGCACGTCGCACGCTCTCCCGATCCCGTCTACTTGATCGTGCGCCGCGAACGCGAGCAAAAGGGCACAGTGGAGTTCGGTGCTTCTCTGCTCACAGCCGGCGCCAAAGCAGCCATCTTGAGCGCGACCAGTTCCGTGAAAACGAAACAGCTCGACGCACAACTCGCCAAGACGGCGCGCAACGGTTTCGATTCGGACGACGGACGTGCCCTCGGTGAATTCCTCGCCGATCACTTGCTCGACGATGCGATTCGCGACGTCTTGCCGCGCATGAAGGATCGTCACGTCGTCGTCGTGCACGACGGACCTGCGTCGCGCATCCCTTGGGAAACGTTGCGCATCGGCAGCTGGCAACCGGCGCTCGTCGGCGGCATGAGTCGGCGCTACATGGCCGAGAATTTGTCGGTTGCGAAGTACCTCGAACAACGTGAGCGAAGCACGCGGTTGCGCGCGCTTCTCGTCGTGAATCCGACGGAGGACCTCCCTGGCGCGCAGAAAGAAGGCAAGCGCATCGGTCGCATCCTGGGCGAACGCGCTGACGTCGAATTGAAGACGCTCGAGAAGGGTCGAGCGACGCGCCGAGCGCTGTTGAAGGAACTGTCGTCCGGCAAGTACGACTTGGTCCACTATGCTGGGCACGCCTTCTTCGACATCGGTGTGCCCGAACGATCGGGCCTCTTGTGCGCGGGCGAAGAAGTGCTGACAGGCACGGACCTGAGCCAACTCGGCAATTTGCCTCAGCTCGTGTTCTTCAATGCGTGCGAGTCGGGCCGGTTGCGCAAACGTGGCGCTCGGACTCGAGCTGCTGCGCAGAAATCGAAGTCGAAATCACTCGCACCGGGCGAGCGCGTTGCTCCGGCCGAAGCCTTCCTGCGCGGCGGAGTAGCCAATTTCCTCGGGACGTACTGGTCTGTCGGCGACGATTCGGCGGAAGCGTTCAGTTCGAATTTCTACAGCGCATTCCTCGCAGGCGAGACGATCGGTACAGCGATTCTCGCCGGCCGCAAGAGCGTGAACGCCGACGACTCCGTCGATTGGAGCGACTTCATCCACTATGGAGATCACACGTTTCGCATGTTCACGCCGCGTGAGTAGGCGCGAGCCCGAACGACCAGCGCACCGCGCATACCAACTTCAAGGCTTCTTGAACTTGTCGAAGAACGATCCACCCGGAGCACCGGTGTTCGCCGGCGCAGTCGGCGGCGTCGGTGTGCGCTGAGGCGCGGTAGCCGGAGCTCCGCGCTGCGGCAGCGCTGCGCGCGGACCACCTTCCGACTGTCCGCCAGGTCGCGGCGCGGTCGCTTGCGGAGAAGCGGTTTTCGCAGCAGGTGCAGCGTGACCGTGATCTTCGCCCTCCAGCGTCGGCACGTTGACCTTGATGTTCTCGGCCTGGCACTTCTTCAAGAAGTCGTCTTTGGCGATGCACTTCATGTAGGCCTCGGCCGGATCGACGATGCCGGCACGCACGTGCTCCATCAGCGCGTCGTTCAAGAGCTTCATGCCGAGCTTTCCGCCCATCTGCATCGTCGACGGGATCTGGTGCGTCTTGCCTTCGCGGATGTTCGACGCGACGGCCGAGTTCGCGACCAAGATCTCGAGTGCGGCGATGCGACCGGTCGGGAGCTTCTTGCACAGGGTCTGTGCGACGACGCCTTTGAGCGAGCTCGAGAGCATCGTGCGGATCTGTTCCTGACGCTCGGTCGGGAACTGATCGATGATGCGGTCGACGGTCGAAGCTGCGGTCGTCGTGTGCAGCGTGCCGAAAACCAAGTGGCCCGTTTCGGCCGTTTCGATGGCGATTTCGATCGTTTCGAGGTCGCGCATTTCACCGACGAGAACGATGTCCGGGTCCTCGCGCAAAGCAGCACGCAGTGCGCGCTTGAATGAATCGGTATGACGTTTGACCTCGCGCTGATTGATGAGGCACTTCTTCGTCTGATGCACGAACTCGATCGGATCTTCGATCGTCAGGATGTGATCGGTGCGCGTCGAGTTGATGTAGTCGACCATCGCCGCGAGCGTCGTCGACTTGCCCGAGCCCGTCGGACCGGTGACGAGCACGAGTCCTTTCGACAAGTGACACATGTCGAGAACGGCCTTGGGCAAGTTCAGTTGTTGCGCGCTCAACACGGTGCTCGGAATGAGGCGGAACACGCCGCCCGGACCGCGGTGATCGCAGAACAGGTTCGAGCGAAAGCGACCGAGCCCGACGATCTCGTACGCGAAGTCCGTGTCGTGCGTCGCTTCGTACTCCGTCTTGTTTCGATCGGGCGTGATCTCCATCAGGATCTGTGACATCTGCTCGGGCGTGATCGCCGGGCAGCCCTCGACCGGGAGGATGTCGCCGTGCAAACGGAACATCGGCGTGAGCGTCGAGGTCATGTGCAGGTCGGAAGCACCGGCTTGCACCATGCGTTGGAAGAGGGCGTCGATCCAGGCCATGGGTGAGAGCGTCTTTGGGGTCGTGGTGGAGGAAGTCTTTTCTTGTCGACGCTACGCCGAAGGGACTTGAGAACGCGGACGAACAGGCCCTGTTCTCGAAGCACGGACTTCGAGTCGCGCACTCGAACAGACAAAGTTCTTCCGCCCTCGCAGCGCCCGCGCGACGTTCCCGCGAATTCGATGTCCAAGCTGTCTGTCCCACTTGAAACGGCGGACATCGACGATTTCGGAGCCATACAGCACGCGCCTCTCAACGAAGGACACTTTGAATGGAAAGTACGCACTCACCGGCCTGAACACGCTCAACTCGATTGGGCGGACATTCTTCGCACCAAGAGCTTGATCACCTCGAGCGCATACCCCTTGGTGCAACTCGGTCGAGCGCGGTCGGTTCCACGATTCGGCCTCGAGCGCGGCGACCGAGTGTCGCGTCCGGTATAAAAACCGGCATGAGCACGACACGACGGCGCTTCGTCCAAACTTCTGCGGCGCTTGGCGCGCTCGCCATCATCGGTGCGTCGGCGCGAGCTGCTTCGGACGAGAAGTCCGAGCTCGGTGACAAGACTCCGACGAAAATGAGTCCGCGCGCATTCTCGATCTCGCTCGCCGAATGGTCGTACCACGACGCGTTGCAGAAAGGCCGCATGTTGCATGCGGACTTCGCGCGCGTCGCGAAAGAGACGCACGGCATCCACGCCGTCGAGTACGTGAACTCGTTCTTCAAGGACAAGGTCGGCGACGTCGAGTTCGTGAAGGACTTGAAGAAACGCGCGGACGACTTGTCGGTGAAAATCCTGCTCGTCATGTGCGATGGCGAAGGCGACCTCGGACACGCGGACAAAGCCAAGCGCGTCGAAGCCGTCGCGAACCACAGGAAGTGGCTCGAGGCCGCGCGCGAACTCGGTTGTCATTCGATCCGCGTGAACGCGTACGGATCGGGCACGCCTGACGAACACATGGCGCAGGCCGCCGACGGTTTGCGTGCGTTGTGCGTGCTCGCTGATCCGCTTGGACTGAACGTCATTGTCGAAAATCACGGCGGAATGTCGTCCAACGGTGCGTGGCTCGCCAGCGTGATGAAGCGGGCCGATCATCCGCGCATCGGCACGCTGCCGGACTTCGGCAACTTTTCGATCGGCGAAGGCAAGACGTACGACCGCTACCAGGGCGTAAGCGAGATGATGCCCTTCGCCAAAGCGGTCAGCGCGAAGAGTCACGAGTTCGACGAGAAGGGCGACGAGACGTCGACCGACTACGCGAAGATGATGCGCATCGTGCTCGACGCGGGGTACCGCGGCTACGTCGGCATCGAGTACGAAGGTTCGCGACTGTCGGAGAAAGACGGCGTCGACGCGACTAAGCGTCTGCTCGAGCGCGTGCGAGGCGACGTCCGTTGAGCTACTCCCGCACCCGTCGGTTGATCGCGTGATGCACGTGCTGCTGTCGTTTTCGTTCGTACTCGCGGCCGCGCAGGGGCCGCAAGAGGCTGCGAAACCCTTCGCTCCGACGATCGAGCCGGCATCGGACGAGCCCGCACTCGTGATGAAGGGCTTCAAGCTCGCCGAGGGCTTCACGATCGATTGTTTCGCGGCCGAACCGCGCCTCGCGCACCCGGTGTGTTTCTGGATCGCGCGCGACGGTGCGTGCTACGTCGCCGAGACGTTCCGTCACCACGCCGGCGTCACCGACATCCGCGATCACATGGATTGGCTCGACGACGACGTCGCGGCGCGATCGGTCGAGGATCGCGTGAAGATGTTCAAGAAGTTCCTTGGGCCTGACTTCGCGACCTTCGAGACCGAGCACGAGCGTGTGCGGCTCTTGCGCGACACCGACGGCGACGGGCGCATCGATTTCGACACGGTTTTCGCTGATGGATTCCACTTCGCGGCCGACGGCATCGCTGCTGGATTACTCGAGCACGAGGGCGACGTCTTCTACGCCTGCATCCCGAACATGTGGCGCTTGCGCGACATGGACAAGGACGGTGTTGCGGAGAAACACGACGTGCTCTCGACTGGTTGGGGCATCCGCGTCGCGCTGCTCGGCCACGACATGCACGGCTTGCAGATCGGCCCTGACGGCAAGCTCTACTGGAGCATCGGCGACCGCGGTTTCCGCGTCGAAACGCGCGAAGGCAACTTGCTCGACAGTCCCTTTACCGGCGCCGTGTTGCGCTCGAACCTCGACGGTTCGGAGCTCGAAGTGTTCGCAACCGGCTTGCGCAATCCGCAAGAGCTCGCGTTCGACGATTACGGCAATTTGTGGACGGGTGACAACAACTCCGACGGCGGTGACCGCGCGCGACTCGTACACGTCATCGAAGGTGGCGAGACGGGTTGGCGTCAGGCGTACCAGTGGTTGAACGATCCGGTGTTGCGGGGACCGTGGAACGACGAGCGCTTGTGGTTGCCGCACTTCGACGGTCAGGCTGCTTACATCGTGCCGCCGGTCGCGAACGTCGCGAACGGTCCGTCGGGACTCACGATCGATCCGGGCACGGGGATTTCGCGAGCCTACGCGGGGCGCTTGTTCTTGTGCGACTTCACGGGCAGCGAGGCGAGCGGCGTCTTGGCGCTCACGGTCGAACCGAAGGGCGCATCGTTCGCGCTGACGAAGAACGAGCACTTCATATGGGGCCCGCTCGCGACCGATTGCGACTTCGGGATGGACGGCGGCTTGTACGTCAGCGACTGGGTCGCGGGCTGGAACAAGACGGGAAAGGGCCGCATTTGGCGCATTTTCGAGGAGGATGTTGCAAAGAGCCCGATCGTCGCAAAGACGCGGACGATTCTGAAATCGGGTATGAAGCAGCGCAGTGAGCGCGAGCTCGCGTCGTTGCTCGGAGCGCCGGATCGCCGCGTGCGCATGGATGCCCAACTCGAACTCGGAGCGCGTTCGAGTGGAATCGACGAGTTCATTCGCGTTGCACGCGACGACACCCAACCGCTGTTCGCACGGATGCACGCGACGTGGGGACTGGAGCTCGTGCGCAGGCGAACAGAGGCCGCACTGCGCAGCACGCGTGACGACGATCCTGTGATCAGGACGCTGAGTGCTCTGCTCGCAGACCCGCTCCTCGAAGTGCGTGCGCAAGCTGCACGCGTCGCCGGCAACCTGCGACTCATGAGCTGCGTGGGCACGTTCATCGGCCTGCTGCGCGACCCGAGTCCGCGCGTGCGCATGTACGCAGCCTTCGGATTGGCTCGAACGCGGCGCGAGCGCGCAGTCGAACCGTTGCTCGCACTGATCCGCGAAACGGGCGAGAGCGATCCACACTTGCGACATGCGGCGACGTACGCGCTCGCCTACTGTGCGACACCGCAACTGTTGTCGTCGTTGCTCGAAGACAACTCGGTACACGTGCGCATCGCCGCAGTCGTCGCCTTGCGGCGTTCGTTCTCTCCGCTCGTCGCGCGCTTTCTCGACGACAAGGACTGGCGCGTGAAAGCCGAAGCTGCTCGCGCGATCTACGACGCGCCGATTCCCGATGCGCTCGGCAACTTGGCCACGATGATCGATCGCGCGGGTTTCGTCGCTGCCGACGTGCGCGTGCCGACGGCTGCCGATGTGAACGCGTTCCAAGCGGGCAACGGTTACGTGCGACGCGTCTTGGCCGCGAATTTCCGTGGCGGAGCGCCTGAGAACCGTGCGGCGCTGGCACGCTTCGCGGCGGATGCAACAGCGGCGGGCAGCGCACGCGCCGAAGCGCTCGACTACCTCACGCAGTGGACGAACCCGACCGGACGCGATCCGTTCTGCGGCGAGTGGATGCCGCTTCCGGCACGCGAGGTCGACGGAGTGCGCTCGGATGCGGCCGTGCTCGCGATGACGCTCGATGACGACGCACCCGACGCAGTGTTGCGCGCGTGGATGAGGCTCGTCGCGAGCACCGCACTCGTCGATGCGGCTCCACGCATCGTCGCGATCGCGCGCGATCCCGCTCGCGATGCCGCTGTGCGCGCCGCTGCGTTGAAAACCTTGAGCGCGTTGAAGGCGGACGGCGCACTCGCGGTCCTCAAGGACACTCTCTTCGATCCGGCACCCGCCGTGCGTGCAGCGTCGATCGCAGCGATTCGCGAACTTGCGCCGGATGAAGCTCTGCCGATCCTCGAGAAGGCGCTCACGGCTTCGATCGCGGAACGTCGTGTCGGCTACCAAGGTCTCGCGAAGTTACCGGGCGAGCACATCGACGCTCTCCTCGCGAGCGAGTTGGCTGCACTGGAACACGGTGAGCGTCCGCCGGCGATCGCGCTCGACCTCGTGTTCGCGGCCGAAGCTCGAGCAGCAGAGCCATTGAAGGCGGCCCTGTCGGCGCGCTCGGAAGTGCGCAAGTCGGACGAGAAAACGGCGCGCTACCTGGACTCTCTCTACGGCGGTGAGAGCGCGCGCGGACGCGAGATTTTCCGCTCGAAAGCGCAACTAGAGTGCCTGCGCTGTCACGTCGCCGAGAGCGAAGGCGGCGTCGTCGGACCGAGCCTGCAGGGCCTGTCGAAGCGCTCGACGCGCCAGACGATCCTCGAGTCGATCGTCGATCCGAATCGCGTGTTTGCGCAGGGATTTCAGGGCACCGTCGTGTTCCAGGTCACGGGTCCACCCGTCGAGGGCACGATCGTCGAGGACGTCGCCGATCACGTCACGTTGATGAAGAGCGATGGCACGCGTGTCACGATTCCGCGTGCAGACATCGAAGGCACGAAGGCGGGCATCTCGTCGATGCCGACCAACCTCCACGAGCATCTTTCGCGCGAGGAAATGCGCGACTTGATCGAGTACTTGGCGCAACTCTGAAAGGCTCACGATGAAGATCGATCGACGCGTCTTCTGCGGAACTTCGCTGGCTCTCGCCGCCGGATCGGCGCGTGCTGAACAACGACGTTTGACCGAACTCCCGGTCGTTCCCGCGCAGGTCGAAGACACGGCGAAGCTCGGTGTCACGCAGAACTTGCGCTACGCCGTGAACATCGAGATGTGGGACTTCGGCACGAACGATCCGGCCGTGCGCATCGCTCGCGCCGCGGATCTGGGCTTCAACGCGATCGAGATGTGGCCGTGGCGCGGCAAGGACATCGATGCGATCGATCGCGTGCGGCGCGAGCGCAACGTCGAGATCGTTCAGTTCACAGGTTGGGGCTTCACGCCTGGCTTGAACGACCCTGCGAATCACGACGCGTTCGTCGCCGAGATCACGGCGTCGTGCGAAACGGCCCAGAAATTAGGCACGAAAATGATGCTCGTCGTCGCGGGCAACGATCGCTTGGGTGTCAGCAAGGATGAGATGCACCAAGCCGTGATCGACGGATTGAAGCGCGCTGTTCCGATCGCGGACAAGTACGGCATCACGCTCATCCTCGAGCCGATGAACGTACGCGTCGATCACAAAGGTCACTGCTTGTACGGATCGCCCGATGCGATTCGCATCGTCAAGGCCGTCGATTCTCCGCGCGTGAAGTTGTGTTGGGACCTCTATCACATGCAGATCAGCGAAGGCGATCTGTGCGGTCGCATGAAGGAAGGCTTCGCGCACATCGCGTACTTCCAACTCGCCGATCATCCGGGCCGGCGCGATCCGAGCACGGGCGAAGTGAACTACCAACGCGTGATGAAGGAAGCGTTCCAGCTCGGCTACCGCGGCTACGTCGGCCTCGAGTTCACGCCGCGCGACAGCGAGCTCGAAGCAGCTCGACGCGTGGCCGCGATCGATCGCTTCTGAGCCATGACCAGCGCCGACCGAGCCCGCTTCTTGACGACGCGCTGGAGCATGGTCGTCGCCGCGGCGTCGCACCACGAGCCGAGTCGTCGTGCTGCGCTCGAGGAGCTGTGCTCGGCGTACTGGTATCCGCTCTACGCGTACGTGCGGCGATCGGGTTTCGACGCCCACTCCGCGGCCGACGTCACGCAGAATTTCTTCGCGCGGATCCTCGAGCGCGAAGATCTGCGCCGTGTCGATCGCGAGCGCGGCCGCTTTCGGGCGTTCCTGCTCACGGCCTTGAAGCATGCGCTGGTGAATCGACGCGAGAACGAGCGCACGCTGAAACGTGGCGGCGGACGAAACGCGTTTTCGATCGACGCGGATGAAGCCGAGACGCGCTTTCATCGCGAGCCGCGCGACGAGCGCACGCCGGAGTCCGCCTTCGAACGCGCGTGGGCCGAAGCCGTGATCGCTCGCGCTCTCGATCGCCTGCGCGACGAACAGGCGCGGATCGGCCGCGGAAACTTGTTCGACGATCTCGCGCCCGCGTTGGCCGCCGACGACGACGCACTCCCCTACGCGGAGATCGCAGCACAGAACGGCACGAGCGAGAACGCGGTCAAGGTTGCCGTGCATCGTCTGCGCAAGCGTCTCGGGGAACTGCTGCGCGACGAAGTCAGCGCGACGCTCGAGAATCCGGCCGAAGTCGAGCCGGAGATCCGCGAACTGTTCGCGGCGTTTGGGCGTCCGAGCCCGCCCGCGCCAGGCGAGACGTGAGCTCCGGTCCGCTTCGGATTCGGCGCTTTCGCCGGTAACCTTCGCGCGCGCCTCCTGCATGCCCACTCGGCCGGGCACAGATCCCACAGGAGGCCTCATGCAATCCGCTCACACTTGCTCCCGTTGTGGAACACCCTTCTCGGGCGTCGCGTCCTGCCCGCGCTGCGTGCTCGAGGTCTTGCTGAGCGCGCAGCCCGAAAATCGCGCCGAAGAGCCTCGAGCGAGCGCGTCCTCTGCGCGCCCCGAGCCACCCGCGCTCGACGAGATCGTGCGCAGCTTTCCCGAGTTCGACGGCTTCGAATTGCTCGGCCGCGGTGGCATGGGCGTCGTCTACAAGGCGCGCCAAAAAAAGCTCGAGCGGCAAGTCGCGCTGAAGATCCTGCCGCGCGAGTTCGGACTCGATCCGAAGTACCGCGAGCGCTTCTTGCGCGAAGCGCGCGCGCTGGCGCGACTGGTGCATCCGAACATCGTCGCGGTGCACGACTACGGCGAGAACGACGGATTGTGCTTCCTCGTTCTCGAACTCGTGGACGGGACGAACTTGCGCGACGTGCTGCGCCGTGGACCGCTTGCGCCTCACGAAGCGCTCGCCATCGTTCGCGCTCTGTGCGACGCACTGCAATACGCGCACGACGAAGGCATCGTGCACCGCGACATCAAGCCCGAGAACGTGCTCCTCGATCGCGCCGGGCGCGTGAAAGTGGCTGATTTCGGCTTGGCCAAGGTCACCGGTGTCGAGGGCGGCGTGCATCTGACGGCGGTCGACCAGGTCATGGGCACGCCGCACTACATGGCGCCCGAGCAGATGGAGCGTCCGCTTGACGTCGATCATCGTGCTGACTTGTTCGCGCTCGGCGTCGTGATGTACGAGATGCTGACCGGAACACTCCCGCGCGGGGCGTTCGCATTGCCGTCGCACACGCTGCACGTCGACGTGCGTCTCGACGAGGTGGTGTTGAAGGCGCTCGAGCGTGATCCGACACGGCGGTATCAGCAAGCCATCGAAGTGAAGACCGACGTCGACCAGATCGAGTCGAGCGCGCTGCGGTCGAACGCGGACGCGGCGTCGCAGAGCACTTCGAATCAGGCTTCGCACTCGGATACGGCGCGGGTGGCCGAGGCACGGACCTCGCGACGGAATTCTCTGCGCGGCGTGCGTGGAGTCGCGCTGTGCGCCGCTGCCTGGATCGTCGTGGCAGTCGCCTGGAACTTGGGCCCGTTCGCGTTGGGACTCTCCGTTCCGGCGTTCTTCGGCCTGGCCGTCGTGTTGCTGCGCGCCGAGGTCGCCTCACGACCGCGACTCGCGGCGGACGTCGCCGAGCACGGGACTCGGGGTTCGGCGGCGCGGGTCGCCGGGTCGATCGTGTTAGGCCTCGCGGCGGTCACGGCGTTGTTCGTCGGGCACGTCGCGGCGTGGGAACGAGGGACGCAGGCGTGGGCGCCGTCCGACCGCGACGCGGACGATCTGCACGGACGCATTCTCCCCGAGCCGACAGAGCCGCGGCCCTCCCCGGCGAGCGGCGAGACTTTCACGTCGACGACCACGACGCGCGTCAAGGCGTCGGGTCTGGATTCGAGTTCAACGACGCCGTTCTCGATTCCGCCGTGGGCTCTCGTCGTACTCGGCCTGCTCACGATCACGGCGGCTGCGTACGTCGCGATTCGGCCGCACGCACCAGAACTCCGTGCAGCGGCGTGGCAAATCGCAGGTCGCACGGCGGGCCAAATCTCTGCGGGACTCGCCTGCACGTGGATCGCCTGCAGTCTCGCCGTGCTGAACTCCGACGATCGGGTGCACGACATCCAGCTCGACCACACCTATGAATCGAGCCCGACCGATGTCGTGCAGCAGATCCGGAGCCACCTGCGTTCAGCGGATTTGCGCATCGACCTGGACGAAGAGATCGAAGTCGCGGACGAGCGCGGCCGCCACCTCTTCGACGCGCACGCATTTCGAGCGGCCGCAAGTTCGCCGTTGGATCGTTGGAAGCTCTCGCTCACCGGGCCGCGACGTGATACGCCGCAACTATGGGTGGTCGTCACTCCGGCTGCAGACGGACGGTCGACGTCGATTCGCGTGCGTGGAGGAAAGTACGTGATCGGCACTCCTCCGGCGGCAGCGGCCGCCAACGAGATGACCAGGATGCACCTCGAGCTCCGCTGAGCGGGTTCTGAGCGCCTGGAAGCGGCGGTCGCCTCATGATTCCTATGCGCGGGCCCATTTGCGCGGCCCGCGTCGGCGCCACGCCGATAGGCTTCTATCGGATTCCCGGCCCGAGTCGATCTCCGCCACACGCTTCGAGCACCAACATGCGCATCCTCTTCATCAGCGAATACTTGCCTCAGGAAATGCTCGGCGTCATGTGGGTGTCGCGCGCGCTGAAGGACGCGGGTCACGAGACGAAGGCGCTCTTCCTGCCCGATCGTCAGTGGATGAAGAAGGTCCAGGAATACAACCCCGACGTTCTCTGTTACTCGGTCACCACCGGGATGCACCTCTACCTCGCCGAGATCAACGCGAAGGTGAAGGCCGTGCTCCCGAACGCGGTCAGCATTTTCGGCGGTCCGCACGCGACGTTCAGCCCGGAGTTCGTAGAGACGCCCGGCATCGACGGCGTGTGTCGCGGTGAGGGCGAGCTCGCGATCGTCGAGCTCGTGAATCGTCTGCGCGACAAGCAGGACTGGTACGACGTCGAGAACTTCTGGTTCAAGCACCGCGAGACGGGCGAGATCATCAAGAACGGGATGCGCCCGCTCGTGCAGGATCTCGACAGCCTCGGCTTCCCCGATCGCGACGTGGTGTACGACGCTGGCGCGATCTACCGCGAAGCCGACCGCAAAGTGTTCGTGAGCCAGCGCGGCTGTCCCATGCCGTGTTCTTTCTGCTTCCATCACGCGATGAAGAAGAAGATCTACAACACGCGCAACGGTGAGTACGTGAGGAAGCGCTCGGTCACGCACTTGCTCGAAGAGATCAAGCAAGTCCGCGACAAATACAACCTGAAGTTCGTCCACTTCGTCGACGACATCTTCAACCTGCGCAACGACTGGCTCGACGAGTTCTGCGAGCGCTACCCGAAGGAGATCGGCATTCCCTTCGACGTGATTTTGATGGCCAACATGACCACCGAAGATCACATCAAGAAGTTGCGCTCGGCCGGATGTGTGTACGCGCGAATCGCGTTCGAAGCGGCCAGCGATCACATTCGCAACGCCGTTTTCCGCAAGCACACCACGCGTCAGCAGTTGATCGACGCGGCCGGTTGGATTCGCAAGCACGGCATCCGTCTCGGTTCGCTCAACATCCTCGGCGGTCCGGGTGGCACGATCGAAGACGAGCTCGACACGATCCGTCTGAACATCGAGGCCAAAGTCGATCACCCGATGGTGTCGCTGATGCAGCCGTACCCGATGTTCGACATCGAAGAGACGACGCGCGAAATGGGCTACGCGATCGCTTCTCTCGACGAATTCCCGGTCAACTTCCGCCGCACGGCGCCGGTCTTGTTCGAGAACAAGCACCAGATCGAGAACTTGCAGAAGCTCTTCCCGCTCACGGTGCGCAATCCGTGGCTGATGCGTTACGTGCCGACGTTGATCAAAGCCAAGTGGATGTACCGTCCGTACTTGGTCATCTTCATGCTGCACGCCGAGTACTTGGTCGCCGAGCAAGCGATGATCTACGCGAGTGCGCAAGGCTTGAAGGGCCCGCGCTATTGGACGTGGGTCGACTTCGTCTACCGCCTGTCCACGAAGGGCGTGTTCCGCACTTACCAAGTCCTGTTCGAGCGCTTCACGCGCGGTCGCGCCAAGAATTTCACCAGTCGCATTCAAGCCCGGTTGCAGATGGGTGACGAGCGCGTCGTGGCGCACATGGACTGATCAAGAGATCGAGGTGGCCGAGACCCATTCGGCTGAGGCCGCCTCGATTCTCAGCCGAATCAAGTTGGCTGGACTTGATTCGGCGGACATTGCGCCCGAATGCGGGCGTCAGCGCGTTCGACAGGTGTTCGAGCGCGTTTTCTCGAGCTGGGAGCGCTTCAGCTTCCCAGTTCGGATCTCTCACGGCGTTCGTAGCGCGGCGGTGCCAGCTCGCGGCCGTCTCGAGCGCTACCGAGTGCTTCGGTCTTCGTGGGTCATCGCCCTTGCTCCCACGCGCCGAAGCCGCCGATCAAGTCCTCCACGTTCGTGAAACCTTGCTGCATCAGCAGGCTTGCGGCGATCGAACTGCGGTAGCCGCCGGCGCAGTGGATCACGACGCGTTTCGTGCGGGAGATTTCCGCAGCACGCCGAGCGAGATCGGGCAGTGGCACCAGTTGGGCGCCGTCGATGTGGTTGGTGCTCCACTCGGAGTCGGCGCGCACGTCGAGCACGTGGGGCGGATCATTCGACGCGAGATCGCGCGCCAATTCATCCGCCGTCACACGACGGAACGAAGCCGAAAGATCGGGGCGAGTCGCGAACAGAGCTGCGCCGCCTTCCAAATAGCCCTGCACGAAATCGAAGCCGATACGGCCGAGACGAAGCGCCGCTTCACGTTCGCGACCTGCATTCGCGATCAGCCAGATCGGCTGCGTGCGATCGAGCAGCACGCCGGCCCACGACGCGTACTTGCCGCCCAGGCCGATGTTGATCGAACCGCTCAGATGTCCACGCGCAAAATCGTCGGGGTCGCGAACGTCGAGCACGGTTTCGCGACGGCCGAGTGCGCTCACGATGGTGTCGATTCCGACCGGCACCAACTCGCGCTCGAGCACCGCCGTCAACGTCGGTCGCGATTTGCGATTCATCTCTGCGTCGAATCCGAAGTACGACGGTTGCAGCGGTAGCTCGTTCGTCGATTCGCGCACGAACTCGCTCTTCGACATCCCGCGGAACGCCCAATTCGATTTGCGCTGAGCACCGATCGTCGACGAACGATCCTTCGACATGTTCTTCCCGCACATCGAACCTGCACCGTGCGCGGGCCACACTTCGACCTCGTCCGGGAGCGGCGCCAGTTTCGAGCGCACGGTCTCGTACATTCGCCCAGCCAATTCGCTCGCGCTCATTCCGGCCGACGCCATCAAATCCGGTCTGCCGACGTCGCCGACGAACAACGTGTCCCCTGTCAACGCCAACTTCGGCGTGTGCGCGTCGATCGCATCGTCGAACACGAGCAGCGTGATGCTCTCCGGCGTGTGACCCGGCGTTTCGAGCGCGCGCAGACGCAACTTGCCGAGCACGATCTGGTCGCCGTCGTTCAGCGGGCTGAAGGCGTACTCCGCTCGAGCTGCAGCACCCAAGTGAATGCGCGCTCCCGTTGCGGCGCTGAGCTCGATGTGCCCGGCGACGAAATCGGCGTGAAAGTGCGTCAGAATCACGTGCCGAATCGTCAGTCCGAGCGCGGCCGCATCCTTCAGGTATCCATCGACGTCGCGCTGCGGATCGACCACGACGGCGCTCTTCGTCGACTCGTCTCCGAGCAAATACGACGCGTGGGCCAGGCAATCGAGGTAGTAGGGTTTGAAGATCATCGCGCCCAGATCCTACCGCGGACGCGAATGTGCCGGGTTGAGCGCTACCGACACCAGAGCCGATGGTTAGGGTGAGCGTCCGCCCCCAAGTCCTCGCAGAGCTGGAACCACATGATTCGCGCCATTTCCATCGCCTTGTTGACCGCGCTGTTCGTGCAGCCCGGCGCCGCCGACATTCAATGGCAAACGTCGTTCGAGAAGACGCTCGAGAAAGCTGCGGCTGAGAAACGGGTCGTGTTCCTCGCGGTGAACATGGACGGCGAGAAGGCCAACGAGCGCATGCTCGAAAAGGTCTACACCGACAAGGAAGTCGTCGAACTCGCGAAGCTGACGCTGAACGTCGTCGCTTCGACGGGCGAGCATCCGGCCGACGACAAACCGTGCACGAAGTTCGGCGGGATGACGTGCCTGGATCACAAGAAGGTCGACGTCGCAGCGCGCACCGAAGTCTTGAAGACCGACGCGCTCGGCATGACCGTCGCGCCGCAGAACGTGTTCATCGGACCGGACGGCAAAGTGATCCTGTCGGTCCCCAACGAGATCAACGCGCACGAACTCGAATGGTGTTTCGTCACGGCGCTCACGAAGAACGACCCAGCGCTCAAACTCGCGATGCCGGCTGGGGCGAAGATGCCGCGTCGATTGGTTCTCGGCGGCGTCGACGATCCGAAGACTTCACCCGCGGGTGCGCTCGTCGCGCCGACGAAGAAGGAGTTGGCCGAGCTCATCAAGACCTTGCGCAAAGGCACTCTCGCGCAAGACGAGCGCGTCTTGGCGTTCGCACGTGTGTTGCTGTCCGACGATCCCGACGCGCTCGATTTCGTGCAAGACGAGATGCGCAGCGGCGGCGCCGGCGGTGGTCCGGGTGCGGGCGGCGGCGGTGGTGGCGGTGGTCGTGGCGGCGGTGGCATGGGCGGCCGCGGCGGCGGCGGAGTCGAGAAACACCGCCTGATCCTGCACACGATCGGTGCCATCTCGCCGGTCGGATACTGGAAGCTCACGGCGGATTCGCTCGAAGATCACGAAGCGACGATCCGCGCCGAAGCCGCGGTCGCGCTCGAACAATTGGCCGCGCCCGAGTCCACGAAAGTCCTGACGACGCTGCTCGCCAAAGAGGAAGACGCCTCCGTCGCGAAGGAAATGTTGCGCGCACTCGGTGCGACGGGCGCCGCCGATCCGAAAGTGCGCGCGTTCCTCGTCAAACAATCGCGCGCAGAGAAGAACGAGCTGTTGCGCATGAACGCGATCCTCGCGCTCGGTTCGTGCGATCAAGAAGCCGAAGTCAAAGACACGCTCAAGTCGCTCGTCGAAAAGGGCGCCGACAAAGAGAAGACAGCTGCCGTGTGCGCGATGGCGGTGACGCGCGATGCCGCGTGGATGCCCATCATCGAGGCGGCGACGAAAGACACGCAGGATGCGGCGCTCGCGAAGGCCGTGAAGGACGCGCTGACGGTGCTGAAGGGCGCCGAACTGCGCACGATTCGCGAATCGCTCTCGAAAATCGGGGGCGACAAGATC
>JAWXBU010000126.1:0-2878 GCA_034440255.1 Planctomycetota bacterium
CTGCGCGCTGCGCGTGCCGCGAGCAGACCAGCGCGGCTGCCGCAAGACCCTGAGGCGCGCCGGAGACGGCCGGCTGATGCGCTTGGAAGTCCTATCCCCCTATCCCCCGTCCAGCGATCGGAGGCCGGCGTCGATCATCAGCCTGGTCTGGTATTGCGCGTAGTACTGCGGCGCGGGCTAAGGCAGCGCGGAGCACGCGGAGACGATTGGGAGAACGATCAGGAGTAGTTTGGTCGTGAGCGCCATCTTCCTTTCCGTTCACAGGGCGGGTGTGCGCTACGGTGCTCGATGGTCCGGCGCTGTACTACTGTCGAGTCTGCGCTACGATCCACGGACTGATGTCGCACCCTCACGCTGCTCCGCCCCCCCACCGATCGCGAGTCGCGCTTCTCGCCGGACTGTTCGCGACAACGCTAGCGACGCTGAGCTTGGAGGTGCTCGATGCCCGGCTCCTGTCGGTGATGGCGTGGTACCACCTCTCGTTCTTCGCCGTGTCGACAGCGATGTTCGGAATGGCGGCGGGCGCGTTGCGTGTCTACCTCGGCGGTGAAGTCTTCGAAGGCGAGCGAGCCGCAGCGCAGCTGCGCACCTATGCGCTGATGCTTGCGATCGCGATTCCGGTCTGCCACATCGCGAACCTAGTGATCCGGATTCCGAGCGGCGCGAGTGCCGTCACGATCGCGGCGCTCAGCATGGCGACCCTCGCGCTCGCGATCCCCTTCTATTTCTCGGGTGTCATCGTGACGATCGCGTTGACGCGCGTGAAAGCGCCTGTCGGGCTCGCGTATTCCGTCGATCTCGCGGGCGCGGCGTTCGGAACGCTGCTGGTCATACCTTTGTTCATGTGGTCCAACTTGACCACGGCGGTCTTCGCGTGCGGGACGATCGCCGCCGTTGCCGCGTTCTGTTTCGCGCGGTTCGCAGGCGGACGCGGCACCATCGGATCGAGTCTGCTCGTGCTCGTGCTCGCGGGAACGACTCTGTGGAACGCGTACGCGGAGACGCCGCTCACTCTGTGGTACGTGAAGGACCGTTTCATCGGCGCTGAGGATCTCCTCCTCGAGCGCTGGAACGTCCACTCCCGCGTCGCCATCCGGCCTGCGCGAATGGAAACTCCCTTCTACTGGGGACGCGGTCTCGGGACGGAAGCGTTCGCGGTCAACGGTCAACCGATCGCGATCGACGGCGACGCATTGACGATGATGAGCGAATGGAACGGCGATCGCGCGGCGCTCGATTGGGTGCAGCATGACGTCACGTCACTCCCGTATCACCTGCGCAAGAGGGGCGACGCAGCCGTCATCGGAGTCGGAGGCGGCCGAGACGTGTTGACGGCGTTGTGGGGCGAGAGCAAGTCGGTCACGGGCATCGAGATCAACGGCATCCTCGTCGATCAATTGAAGGGCGAGCGCAAGACGTTCGCGAACATCACGACGCAGCCGAACGTCGAGATCGTGCACGACGAAGCGCGCTCGTGGCTGACACGCACGACGAAGCGCTTCGATGTGCTGCAAATGTCGCTGATCGACACGTGGGCGTCGACGGCCGCGGGCGGCTTCACGCTGACGGAAAACGGCCTGTACACGCTCGAGGCCTGGCACGTGTTCCTTTCGAGGTTGAACCCGAGGGGAATCTTCAGCGTTTCGCGCTGGTACGACCCAGCCAAGGTGTCCGAGACGACGCGTCTGCTCGCCCTCGGCACGGCGGCGCTCCTCGATCGCGGCGTCGCGCATCCGGATCAGTGCCTGGTGCTCGTGGCATGCGGCCAATGCTCGACGCTCTTGTGCTCCAACGAGCCGTTCAGCGCCGCCGACATCGAGCAGGTGAAGGCAGCGTGCGCCCGTTTGGGGTTCGCGTTGCTCGCGGCGCCTGGAGTTTCACCGGCGGACCCGCTCCTCGCCGCCGTGGCGAAGTGCACGACGCGCGCGGAACTCGATCGCGCTGTCGCGGACGACACGTACGACTACTCGCCGCCGAATGACGAACGTCCGTACTTCTTCAACATGCTGAAGGGCAGCGCCGCATTCACCCCCTCCGCGCAGGAAAAGGCGGGCGGGGTCTTGCTCGGCAACCTGCAGGCGACGCGCACACTCCTGATCCTCGCGTTGATCTCGCTCGGGCTGGTGCTCACGACGGTCGTCGGGCCGCTGCTCGCGTCCGGGTTCCCGCCCATGCGGCGCTCGAGCTTCATGCTCGCGCTCGCCTGGTTCAGCGCGATCGGATTCGGATTCATGCTCGTGCAGGTGGCCTTCCTGCAGCGCTTCTCCGTCTACCTCGGCCATCCGACCTACGCGCTCGTCGTCATCCTGTCGGCCATGGTCCTCGCAACCGGCTGCGGCAGCTACTTCTCGGACAAGGTGTCGTTCGAAACGCGTCGAGCGGCGCTGCGCGTGATCCCTCTCGTCACCGCGGTGTTTTTGTTCGCAGCCTGGCTCGCGATGCAGCCGATCGTCGAGAACACGATCCACTGGGGTCTGTTCGCACGCTGCACGATCGTCATAGCCGTGGTCGCGCCGACTTCTTTCATGCTCGGTTTCTTCTTCCCGATCGGCATGCGACTCGTGCAACGGATCGACGCGAGCGCGACGGCATGGATGTGGGGCATGAACGGCGGATGCGGCGTGCTGGGCGCGGTGATGGCTGTCGTGATCTCGCTCTGGGCCGGAATCGGCGTGAATCTGCTGCTCGCGGCTCTCCTGTACGCGATGCTCGCACTCGTCGGCCCGCGCTTGCATCGACGCGGGGACGAAGCACGCACGGATTGACCGTTCGCGCCGTCCGCGTGTGCACATGAGCTGCGAGCCACCCGCCATGACGAACACGAGAGTCCGCGCCCGCATGGTTTGCGTCGCGCTTCTGGCCCTCGGGGCGTGCACGA
>JAWXBU010000127.1:0-13720 GCA_034440255.1 Planctomycetota bacterium
AAGCAAAGGACTACACAAGCGTGCTCCGCATCGCTGACCCCGCACGCGTGAACCGCGGAGTACCGCGCTTCACGCGCACGGGGTTCTGTCAGAAGAAAATGGGCGTGGCGACCAAGTGTGCTGGCCCAGCGAGAGCGGCTTGCAGTCCATCCCCCCCCAAGTCGCTAGAACGCTCCAAAGAACACCGATGTGAACGTAGTAATCGGCGCCGCCTCGCGGAACTCTTCGAGCGCTCGCTGCACGATGCGTACGGCCGTCTTCAAGTCCTGGTAGAGATCGTCGTCCATGACAAAGCGTCCGATCGTGCCCTGCCCACTGCGAATCGACGAAGTCACGACCGCAAAGTCTTCCGTCACTTGGCGCAAGTTGTCGTACACGTCCGACTTCGTGAGCAGCGCACCAATCGTGCCTTGCCCTTCGGCCACGTTCTTCGTGATCAATTCGACGTTACGCGCGATCGAATCGTCGTTGACCAGCGCGCCCAACGTGCCTTGGCCCGCGTCGATCTTCTGTGCGACCGAGCGGAAGGCAGCCAGCGCGTCCGCCACGTCCTTCGCGAGTGTTTCGTTCGTGACGAGCTGACCGACCAAACCATTTCCGCGGCGTACGTCGATCGCGAGCCCGCCAGCCTCGTCGAGCACTGTCGTCAGTTTCTTCGCGGCCGTGATCAACTCTTGGAAGAGCGCATCATTCGCGAGCAACTGTCCGGCCGTACCTTTTCCGGCTGACAAGTCCTGCGCAATCTGCTCCATCGCCGCCATCGTGCGCGACGCCGACGTGACCGTCATCGCAAGATCGTCGGCCAGACCTTGATCGTTCGCCAGGCGACCGATCAAGCCCTTGCTGTCCTTCAAATCGCGCGTGAAAACGCGCATGTTTTCGATGGTTTCCTGCACGCCTGCGCTGCTCGCGTCGACGAGTCGCCCCAAGCCTTCGATCGGATTCGACTGGACAGTTCCCATCAACAACTGACCGTCCGGAACCGGCACACCTTCCGCCGGACCCGGATCGATCGATAGATTGCGACCGCCGAGCAACGTCGCATCCTTGATCAGAATTTTGAAACCGTCGCGCAATGGCAACTTCGAATCGAGCGAAGCGGTGACCGTTACACGCTTTTCGATCGGTGCCGTCGGATCGAACGTCAATTTCTTGATGCGGCCCCAACGCATGCCCGCGACGAGCACGCCGTCACCCTCGCGCAGACCGTTGGTCTCCGAGAAGTGCACGGTCATCTCGGGACGGTCCTTGAACAGCGTGAAATCCGTCAAGAACAGCGTGTAGTAGCCGAGGACTCCCAGCGTGAAAAGGAAGAAGAGACCGAGGATGACTGAGCGATTACCGGACATGTTGCTGTCCTCTCATTGATCGAGCGCGTTCGCGCGAGCTACGGGATCGGGACCGAGGAACTGGACCAGACGCGGGAGAGTCGAAGAGAAGAACTCGTCGGGCGGCACTTGCACGAGCGCGCGCCCCTCTTCGAGGAACAAGACTTCGTCTGCGACAGTGCGGATGCACGGAATGCGGTGTTCGACGACGATCGACGTGACGTGCAATTCGCGCTGCACGTCGCGAATGAGTTCGTTGATCGAGCGCGAGATCTCGGGGTCGAGTCCGGCGTTGGGTTCGTCGTAAAGAACGATCTCGGGATCGGTGATCAGCGCGCGCGCGAGTCCGACGCGCTTCTTCATGCCGCCCGAGATCTCGCTCGGCATTTTCTTCGCGCTGTCTGGAATGCGCACGAGTTCGAGACGCTGCTGCACGCGCTCCATGATCTCGCTCTCCTTCATGTCGGTGTTCTCGCGCAAGGGCAGAGCGATGTTGTCGCCGACGGAGAGCCAGTTGATGAGCGCGCCCTCTTGGAAGAGGAACCCCATGCGCTTGCGCAAGCTCGACAGTTCTTTCTTCGAGAGTTTCGTGACTTCGCGACCTTCGACTTCGACGCTGCCAGAATCGGGCTTCAAGAGTCCGATGATGTGACGCAACGCGACCGACTTGCCTGTGCCGGACGGCCCCATGATCGCGAGTGTCTTGCCGCGCTTCACGTCGAACGAAAGTCCGCGCAAGACCTCGTTCGTGCCGAAGCGCTTGTGCACGTCGCGGAGGCGAATGACGACTTCGTCCATGCCGCTCACGCCTGGTACATCAGCCAAGTCATGAAGTAGTTCGAAATGATGATCGCGATGATCGAGTCGCGCACGGCTTGACGCGTCGCACGACCGACACCGAGTGCGCCACCCCTGGCGTTGAGGCCTGCGCTGCAACCGATGATCGAGATGAGCAGGCCGAACACGAAGGCCTTGACCAGTCCGCCGTAGACGTCCTTGGGCAACGCGATCAGTGCGGCCTGATCGGTCAGAGCTTCCGTCGCGGAATCGAAGTACAGCTGCCACGACACGTTGAGCTGCGAACTGGCGACGAAACCGCCGCCGATGATGCCGATCGTGTCGCACAGGATCGTCAGGAGCGGCGCCGCGATCGCCAAGGCCACGATGCGCGGCAAGATCAAGAGTTTGATGCGGTCGATCGAGAGCACTTCGAGCGCCGAAAGCTCGTCACTGACCGACATCGTGCCGATCTCCGCGGCCATCGAACTGCCGGCCGTCGCCGCGAGAATCGTGGCCGTGATGAACGGGCCCATCTCGCGCGCCATGCTGACGGCGACGATCGTTCCAATCTGATCTTGCTGGCCGATGCGCGCCAGCTCGATACCCGTCTGCAGCGCCACGATCATGCCCATGAAGATGCCGACGAGCAGCACGACGTGGACGGTCTGAACGGCGCTCTGGAAGACTTGCTCCGAGATCAACGTCCAACGTTTCGGGATCGAGCCGACTCGGATGAGGACGGCGCCGAGCAGTTCGAGTTGGAACCCGAGACCGCCGGCGAAGCTCAAGATGGGACGTAGGAACGACATCGGTTTCTCGTCGCGAGAGCTTGCCTCGAATCCGCGTGTGGTTCTACTGCGGCGTTCTGCACTGTCGTCGTACGTTTCCCGGATCGTCCGCGACGGACACGCCGATCGCGAGGGTCGAGTCGAGCGGCGGCCGGCACGGCGGCGGAGGCATTCAACGCTCGACCGCCGGCACCGCACTAGCGCGTTCGAGCGGCCAGCCTGGACCCGGGAAGGCGGGCGTCATGAAGTCGGTGCCACTCTGCGCGCCGCTTCTCCAACGGATCAAGCCGAACAGGAGCGACGTCTCGCGCATCTCTTCTGCGCCGTTTTTGTACGCGCGGCGCGCCCACAGGAAGGTGAAGCTGCGACGGTCCTCGAGCGCATCCCGTTCGCGCCGCCAGAGCCCCAGCCACGATCTCTCGCGCACGATTTCGTGACTGCGATCGCGCGTCCAGAGTTCCCAGATCCACGCGTACATCTCGTCGATCTCGGGCGTGCGCCACAGCGGATTGAGCGCCGGGAAGGCGAAGTGTCGTTCGCTCTCCTCGCGGCCTTCGCGCTGGTAGAGAGGCCACATTTTCTCGTAGCGAAACACGCCCGCGTCCTCGTCGACGCGCTTCCAGTTCTGCCAGAACGGGATCACGTAAACGCTGTTCTTGACGCTCTTCTCGTACTCCTCGTGTGTGACATTGACGATCGGCCAGCCATACCACTTCGAGTCGAGCCCATCGCCGTGGTAGTGCGAATAGAACGGCCAAAAACGTGTGCGCGAGACGTCGTCCCTTGGCGATTCCATGCGCTCGACGAGCGGCCAGGGGAAGTCGAGCGCCCAGAAACCGGTCGACGGATCCGACGCGCGCCCGAAGAACGGCCACAACACCGAGGTCGACGTGAACGTGCCGCGCGTCGTGCGTCCGAAGAACGGCCAGAACATCCACATGCGCTCGCGTTTTTCCGGCGCGAGTTGGATGTTGTTTTCGTGGCGATGGAAGAACGGCCACAACCACGAGCGGCGGTCATAGCGGCCTTCGTACGTCGACTGACTGTAGAACGGCCACACGTGTCCGCTCGTTCCGCCGACTCCGGTCGTGAGTGAGAAGAACGGAAACAGGACGTGACGCGTCGTCTGTCCGCCGCGCGTCGTCTTCAGCCACAGCGGAAACAGCACGAATTCGATGCGGTCGTAGGAGAGGAAGCTCTCGGTCACGCCGCCGAACGGAAACCACGCGCGCACCACGCGACCGTCGGCGCGCCGTGACCAGTAGATGCCGGGCAGGGTGAGCAGCGTCCACTCCAACTGACCGTCGCTCGTGACGTGGCGTTCGTAGCGCGTGATCGGGATCAACTGCCACACGTACTCGTCGCCGCGATTCTTGACCGTGCCGAACGGCGACAAAAAGCGCGTCAGCGTGTCGCCGCCAGCTTCGCGATCCTGGATGACGAGCGGACGCAGGGCCCATTGCGACCACGGACCGCCGGGCCGCGACTGCCGCACGCGCAGAGCCCCGCCCAAGGCTTCGCGCTCGACACCGCCGCCGGCTGTCGAATACTTGGAGTAGAGCGGCGCCAGCATGCGCTCGGTGCCGCTCGTCGCGCAGGCGGCGCAGAACGTGGTCAACAAGGCGAGGGCCAACAGTCGAATGCGGTGACTCACCATCTGCGCGGCGCATTGTCGAACTCTCCTTCGCGCATGCAAGCGTGTCGCCTTGTTCGCCTGCGCGCGTTTTTCTACGTTTCGCCTCCGAGCGCGCCACTCGATCCCAGCATGAAGACCGTCCTTTCCGGCATCCAACCGAGCGGTCGCCCGCACCTCGGCAACTACTTCGGGGCCATCCGTCAGCACATTGCGATGCAGGAGGGGCCCGACGAAGGCTTCTATTTCATCGCCGACTATCACGCGCTCACGACCTCGCGCGACCCCGAAAAACTGCGTGAATCCGTGCGCGACGTCGCCGTCACGTATTTGGCGCTCGGTCTCGACCCCAAGCGCGTGGCCTTGTTCCGCCAGAGCGACGTCAAGGAAATCACGGAGATCAGCTGGCTCTTGGCGTGCGTCAGCGGCATGGGACTCTTGGAGCGCGCACATTCGTACAAGGACAAGGTCGCGCACGGCATCAAACCCAGCGTGGGCCTTTTCACGTATCCGATCTTGATGGCGGCCGACATCCTCGCGTACGACTCCGACATCGTGCCGGTCGGCCGCGACCAAGTGCAGCACGTCGAGATGGCGCAGGACATGGCCGGGTCGTTCAACGCAGCATTCGGCGACGTGTTCAAGCGCCCCGAAGCGCTGCTTCCGCGCGAAGAGTCGATGGCCAAAGTGCCCGGGCTCGACGGCGAGAAGATGAGCAAGAGCTACGGCAACGACGTGTGGATTTTCGAGAGCGGCAAGAAGCTGAAGAGCGCCTTCGCCAAGATCGCGACCGACAGCCGCGCGCCCGAAGAGCCCAAAGACCCTGATTCCCTGCTACTTTTTGCGTTTCTCGCACTCTTCACCGACGCCGCGACACTCGCGTCGTGGAAGGATCGTGTGCGCGCCGGCGGCCAGGGTGCGCCAGGTTACGGGCACCTGAAGATGGCGATCGTCGAAGGGATGGAAACGTACTTCCAGGCCGCTCGGACGCGCCGCGAAGAACTGCTCGCGGATCCGGCGGAAGTCGACCGCATCCTGGAAGCCGGTGCAGCGAAGGCGCGAGCGCGCGCAGTCGTCGTCCGCGATCGAGCGCTGCGAGCCTGTGGATTGCGCTAGGAAAAGAACCATGAACCGAATCACGCACTGCTTCGCCATCTCCGCTCTCGCGCTCGCCGCCTGCGGATCGCCCGACAAACGCAACGAGTCGCCATTCGCGCCGGCACCCGATCCGAAAGACGGTCCGCCGACGAATCGCATCCTGCAAAAGGCTTGGACCGACCGCTTTTTCGTGACGGGAGCGCTGATCGCGCGCGACGTGCGCGTCGAGGGTCCCGACGGACTCTTGGAGCACATCGTCGTCACCCAAGATCTGAGCGTCATGGACATCGTGACGAAGACGACGCCGGACGGACTCTTGCAAGTGATCACGCTCAAGCCCGACGCGATCGGTGAAGAAGTGCGTGCGCAGCTCGACAACCTCGCGTTGTCCGCGCTCCATTCGCTGACGATTCTCGAACGGCCGGGCCCGGTCGACGTCGTGGTCTCCGCCAGTGGTGACGCGTTCTTGAAAGAAGTCGGCGCTGATGAGCAGCGCGGCGCGACGCTGAAGGTCGTAGGCAAGGTCGCGCGCCGATGATCCGATGAGCGCGCACTCGATCCTCGCTGCGGTCCTGTGCTTCGCGCTCACGGCGTGCAGTGCGCCCGGACCCGTCGAGATTCCGGTCACTTCGACACGCTTCGATGCGCTCAAGCCCGACGAGCTCGTCGAGTTTCGATCCGCGCGCGCGGCATTCGACGCCCACGACTTCAATCGCGCGCAACTCGAGTTCGAGCGGTTGTTCGCAGCCGATCCGGTGAACGTCTGCATCGGGACGTGGATCCAAGAGTGCGAGTTTCGCTCAGGGGGTCCAGCCGAAAAGATCGCCGAGCGCTGGGCCGAACGCGCGCGCCTCGTGGACAGCGCACCGAACGAAGTGCTCGCGGCGAGGGTGGCGATCGACGTCGAGTCGCGCGTCGCGGCCCTCGCTCGCGCCGAAGCGATCGACCCGCAGTGTGCGTGGATCCACTACGCGCGCGCTTTCGATTGCGCCGCCACTTCCGACTGGCCCGCCGCTCGCGCACAGATCGCGAAGGCGAAGGAATCGGACCCGGGGCACCTGTGGACGTATTGGCTCGAAGCCTGGATCGCGACGCGCACGGCTGCGCTCGAAGACGCGGGCTCGGCACTCTCAGGTTTCGTCCTGCGCGCGCGCGACGATCCGCGTATCCAGCGCACGCTGCTCGACGACGCGCGGCTCGATTTGGCCTTGGTGTGGACCTTGACGGGCGAGTCTCGAGACGCGCGCGAGCTGGTTCTCGAAGTCGATCCGAACGGGCCGGACGCCGCTCGTCGTTTCGCTGCGCTCGCGCTCGTGCGGCAAGCCTTGGGCGACTTGAAGGGCGCTCTCGCAGCGGCGGAGGACGCCGAAAGAGTCTCGCCGGACGACATGCTCCCGGTCGTGCAACAAGCGCTGCTCTACGACGAGTGGCTCGAAGACGACGTGCGTGCCGAAGCCGCTTGGAAACGTGCACTCGCGATGGCGCGCAGTTCGACGCGGCTCGTCTCGGTGCTCGAGCGCACGCGCGCCGGCGTGAGGCTCGAACGATTCGCTGCCGCGCGCGCCAAACGAGAACGGCCGTGAAGTGCGTCGTTCAGCGCGTCCGCTGCGCGCGCGTCGTCGTCGATGGAGCGGTGGTCGGCGAAGTCGGGAAGGGGATGCTCGTGCTCGTGTGCGCGATGCGCGGCGACACGGAAAAGGAAGCGACAGCGCTCGCGCAGAAGGTCGCGCAGTTCCGGTTCTTCGCCGACGACGCCGGAAAGATGAATCGTTCGGCTCTCGACACGAGTGCCGGAGTGCTCGTCGTGAGTCAGTTCACGCTCGCCGCGGACGGCAGCGCTGGGCGGCGGCCCTCGTTCGACAAGGCGGCCCTGCCCGATCTGGCGCGAGTGCTTGTCGAGCGCTTCGTCGCCGAGCTCAGCGGGCTCGGCCTCGTCGTCCAAACGGGTCGTTTCGGGGCCCACATGGAGGTCGAATTGGTGAACGACGGACCGGTGACCTTCGCCCTCGAAAGTGCTCCGAAGCCGCCGGTTGGCGCGTCGGGTGATCCGTCACAAGTTCTTGCTTGACGGGAGGATATTGCGCTTCGATACTCCGAAAAATCCCCCCGGCCATGGACCCCGAACCGACCACGATCACCAAAAAAGAGCTGGTCAACCGGATCGCCGAGCAGACCAGCCAGACCAAGGTCGTGGTCAAGGACATCCTCCAACTCTTTTTGGACGAGATCATCCGCGAACTGGCCGCTGGGAACCGCCTGGAGTTTCGTGAGTTCGGCGTCTTCGAAGTGCGCGAGCGCGCGGCTCGGAGGGCGCAGAATCCGCGCACGTTGGAGAAGGTGCTCGTGCCTTCCAAACGCGTCGTGAAGTTCAAGGTCGGAAGGTTGATGCGCGAGCGTATCTGCGACGAGCGGCCGGAGGAGCGGGCCGAGAGGTTGCGGCTCGAGAAGGCGGCGCTGTCGAAGGGCAAGGCTTCGGCGACGACTCCTGCGGGGCCGCCGCCGCTGCCGAAGCCGCCGCCTTCGAACTCGCCGTTTTGAAATGTTCTTGGCGTGGAGTGATGGTGGGGCAGGAGTGCGTTGACCCTGAATGGTGCGGCATTGGGTGCGCGGCGGAAGGGCCGCGCGCGGGCGCTGGAGAAGAACGCACTACGCGCGCGCGCTCCGCTTCGCCGACCCGGTGCGCGTGAACGGCGCGGTAGCGCCACTCATGCACGTGATTTTGTCGGAAGAAGCGGCGGAGTGTGCACCGCTCGAAGATGCAGTTCGGACCACGTGGGTGGAACGAGCGGATCCGGATGGGAAAACGTGCGGTTACACGCGCTGTTTGCTTGGGCTGACGCTCGCTGCGGCTGCAAGCGCTTGTTTGCAATCGTCGATCAGGTCGTCGACGTGTTCGACTCCGACGGACAAGCGCACCAAGCCGTCCGCGAGCCCTTGTGCTCGACGGATCGCGGCCGGAATGCTCGCGTGGGTCATGCTGGCGGGGACTTCGACGAGGGATTCGACACCGCCTAGGGATTCGGCGAGCGTGAAGACTTTCGTGGCCGATGCGAACGCGTCCGCTGCGGGCACTCCGCCTTTGAGCTCGAACGAGACCATGCCGCCGAAGCCCGGCATCTGGCGCTTGGCGAGCGCGTGGTGCGGATGGCTGGCGAGCCCGGGGTAGATCACCTTTTCGACGAGTGGTTCTTTCTCGAGCCACGCAGCGATTCTGGCCGCGTTTTGGCAGTGCCGTTCCATCCGCAGCGCGAGCGTCTTGGTGCCGCGCATGACGAGGAACATGTCCATCGGACCGGGCGTTCCACCGACGGCGTTCTGGAAGAAGGCGAGTTCTTTCTCGAGCGCGGCATCGCGACCGATCAGCGCTCCCGCGACGACGTCGGAGTGTCCGCCGAGGTATTTGGTGAGGCTGTGGAGGACGACGTCTGCGCCAAGTTCGAGCGGTCGCTGCAGGAACGGCGTCGCGAACGTGTTGTCGACGATCACGAGCTTGCCCTTGGCGTGGGCGACCTTCGACACCGCGGCGATGTCGGTGATGCGCAACAGCGGATTGGTGGGCGTTTCGAGATAGACGTAGCGCGTCTTTTCTTCGATCGCGCGCTCGACAGCAGCGACGTCGTTCGTGTCGACGTAGGTGAAGCGCACGCCGTAGCGCTCGAACACTTTACTGAAGAGGCGGTAAGTGCCGCCGTAGAGATCGTTGCCCGCGACGACATGATCGCCAGGGACGAGTCGATCCATCAGCGCGTTCGTCGCAGCGAGGCCGGAGCTGAAGCACAGGCCCCAGTTGCCGCTCTCGAGCGAAGCCAAGTTCTCTTGCAAGGCCGTGCGCGTCGGATTCGACGTGCGCGAGTATTCGTAACCTTGGCGCGGTTTGGCGGGCGCGTCTTGCTTGTACGTGCTCGTGAAATACACGGGCGTCATCACGGCGCCATTTTCGGGATCCGCGTCCTGACCGGCGTGGATCGCGCGGGTTTCGAAGCGACCGTGGTTGTTCTTCAATTCGGACATGGGGGCGATTCCAGCGGAATTCGTGGGGTTTGAAGCGCTCAGTGTAGTGGCTGGCGCAGCGCGCTTCTATCATCGCACGAACGATGCCCCCTGCTGAAACGCGCTTCTTTTCGACGCGAGGGCTCGTGGTCGCGGCGGTCTTTTCGATCGCACTCGCCGTGATCTGGATCGCGACGCTGCCCTCGAACCTCACGTACGGGTGGGACGAGTCGATGCACGTGGCGCTGCCAGCGGAACGCATGCGTATCGCGCTCGCCGAAGGAGAGTTCGGTCTCGCGTTCGAAGCCCTGCTGTCGTGCGCTCAATATCCGTTCGTGGAACCCGTGTTGCTCGCGTGCGTGCAGAGCGTGTTCGGCGCGAGCGAACAGGTGGCGCGGGCGTTCGGCATCGTCGAGTGGTGCGCCACGATCTTCGGCGTGTTCGTGCTGACGCGACTCGTGATCGAATCGCTGCCCGCGGATCGTCGCCCGCGCGCGGCGTTCGTCGCGCCGTGGCTCGCCTTCGCGTTCGCAGCGTTGTCACCGCTCGCACTCGGTTTCGCGGGCACGCTGTTCCTCGAGATTCCGAGTGCGTGCGCGAGCGTGTGGGCCCTCGTCGCCTGGATCGCGTTGTGGCGCGAACCGACGCGCAAACGCGCGCTCGTCGCCGGGACGCTCGTCACCGTCGCGTTGTTCACGAAGTGGAACTACGGAATCCTGCTCGGAGCAGGTTTGTTCGTCGATCTCGTGTTGCGCCTCCTTCAGCGCGAAGGACATCTGGAGCGCGTACGCGTGATTCTTCCGCTCGCTGCCGTTCCCGTCGCCGCGAGCTTGTGGTGGTTTCTGATTCCGCTGCCCGGGGGCTTCGACGTCGCGGCCGAGCACAGAAGCGCGTTCGCATCGTTTCTCACGGGAAATCAGGACCTCGCGCGTGCACCCGCGTCGCTTCGCGCTTTCTTCGCCACCTGTCTGTTGGCGCTTTCGCCGCGTATGGCCGTTTTGCTCGCGGCCGGGTTGGTGACGGCACTTTTCGGGTGGAGAAATGCGGCCCTGCGCACTCTGATCGTCGCTCTGCTCGCGACGAGCGTCCCGGTCTGGATCCACCCCTTTTTCCTCGAGCGCTTTTTCGTGCCTGGTGCGGTGACGATCTGGATTCTCGCGGCCGTGGGCATCACCCGCTGGTTGAATGGGAAGCAGCCGCGCACCTCCATCGCGCTGGCGATCATCGCGCTGCTCTCGATCGTGCCCCTCCCCGATCTCTACCCGCACACCGGACACCCGCACTGGATACCCGACACAGTGATCGTCGGTGAAAAAATGGGCGTGATCCGAGGCGGCGAGTACGAGCGTGCCTATCAGGTGGGGGTACTCGAAGAACGCACGCGGCTCCTCGGGAGTCGAGCGCTTCCGAGTGGCGGAATAGATCGCGTCGCGGCGACGGCGTTGCTCGACGCAGTTGCGCGCGAGATCGGGCCCACCGAGCGCATCGGTTGGATCGGCGTTTCGAGCGAACTTTCGCCGGCTGCCATCCACCTCGGACTGCTCGCCCGTGGCGGATCGCGCGAACGATTCTTGCGCGATGCCGAGACGAAAATCGACCTCGACTACTTCGACGATCCGCACGTCGATGTCGCAGGAGTGCATGCTTTCGCCGAGGAGTTCGACGTCGTGTTCGCGACGGATCCGCCCGACTTGAAAGGTCGACGCAGTCGCGAATGGGCGAACGTTGCCCGAGAAATGCTGCTGCAGGACGGTTCGTGGGTGTCGCGTGAACTCGGTCGATTCGAGATTGCGCGACCGTTGAGAGAGCCGCTCGTCGTTACGCTCTTCGCATGTCGTCGAAAGAAGTGAAGGGGAAGAGCGCGACGCCGCGGAGCGAGCGGTTGGACGCATTCGCAGCGCGCGCACTCGATTTCGACGAAGTCGTCGTGACGCTCGAACGGCTCGTCGATTCGTCGCTCGGACTGCGCGCCCTGAAGACGCTCGTGCCGCTCGACGACGATGGCGCGCGTCGTGCGCTGCGGCGTGTCGAGGAAATGTGCGTGATCGCGAAAATCGGCGGGCTGCCGCCGATGTCGGGCGTCACCGATCCCGTGCCGGCGCTCGAACACGCGCACAAGGCCGGGCGCGCGCTCGAGGACGAAGCCATCGTCGCGTTGCGTGGGTTCTTCGAAGCCGTCGAGCGGCTTTCGACGTGGCTGCGCGAGCGCGACAAGGAATTTCCAGCGCTCGGTCAACTCGCGACGGGTATGCCCGACTTCGAACAGCTCGTGCAACGCATCGAGAAGACCGTCGACGACCGTGGTCGCGTGAGGGACGACGCTTCACCGCTTCTCGCGCGTCTGCGAAAGGAGTCCTCCGACATCTCCTCGCAGATCGATCGCGTGTTGCGCACGATCATCGCGAAGCCTGAAATCAAGGTCGTTTTGTCGGACACGAGCCCGCAACGTCGCGGTGGACGTCCCGCGCTCGCGGTGAAGACGAAGAGCCAAGGTCGCGTGCCCGGCATCGTGCACGATCGTTCGCAGACCGGCGAAACGGTGTTCGTCGAACCGCGCGAGGTCGTCGCGCTCGGCAATCGCAACAGCGAGTTGGAGGCCGATCTACGTCGCGAAGTCGAGCGCATCCTGCTCGAGCTGACGCGCGCGATCCTGCGCGAAGAGGACGCCATTCACGAGGCGGCCGATCGTCTGGCACGACTCGAGTTGGCGCTCATCGGCGCGCGTTTTGCCGGCGAATCCGGCGGTCGCGCGACGGCGATCGCGGGCGAGCGCGGCGCGGCGAAAGGCATCGTGTTGCGTGGCGCGCGGCATCCTTTGCTGCTCGAACAGAAGCGGCTCGGGCGCTTGAGCGAAGTGCAGCCGATCGACGTGCGTCTCGGCGACGACTTCGATTTGCTCATCATCACGGGCCCCAACACCGGCGGAAAAACGCTCGCGCTCAAGACGACTGGGCTCGCCGTCTTGTTCGCACGCTGCGGTTTGCCGTTCCCGTGCAGCGACGGTTCGGTGGTGCCGCTCATGGACGGCATCTTCGCGGACATCGGCGACGAACAAGAGATCAGCCAGAGCTTGTCGACGTTCAGTTCGCACCTCGTGCGCATCAAGGCCGGTCTGTTGCGCGCGAGCCCGAAGACGCTGTGCTTGCTGGACGAACTTGGCGGAGGAACCGATCCCGACGAAGGAGCCGCGTTGTCGGAAGCGATCCTCGAAACGCTGATGGAGGTAGGCGCCCCGACGCTCGCATCGACGCACATCGGCAAGTTGAAGGAGTTCGCGTTCCGCCACCCGCGTGCCGAAAATGCGTGCGTCGAGTTCGACGCGAGCACGCTTTCACCGCGCTACAAATTGCTCGTCGGCACACCAGGCGAGTCGGGCGCGCTCGTCATCGCGCGGCGGCTCGGCCTGCCCGGCAAGCTGATCGATCGCGCGCACACACGACTCGCGCGCCGCGACGTCGAAGTGCAGAAACTGATGAGCGACATGCGCGTCGCTCGCACGCAAGCCGAAAAATCGCGTGGCGAAGCCGAATCACGCCTCGCGGACGCCGAGCGCGCGCGGAGCGAGATCGAAGTCAAGAAGGCCGAGATCGAGCGCAAGGGGGAGCTGCTCGAGGCCGAAGCGCAGCGCGGTATCGAAGATCGCGTGCGCGAGGCGCGGCGCAAGATCGAGCGCATCCAACCGTTGCTCGCCCAGGTCGCCGGAACAGCGAAAAAAGCGCTGGAAGACGCGGTGAAAGAGCTCGACGACGAATTGTCGGGTGCCGCGTTGTCCGACCGTCGTTCGCAGTTCCTCGACGCCCTCGCGAAGGGCACTTACGTGTACTTGCCGCGCTACCGCCAGCGCGTCGCCGTGCAGAAAGTCGATCGCGCGAAACGCGAGATCAAGGTCAATCTGGGCGGCATGTCGATGACCGTGTCGTTCGACGAGGTGACGACGTACGAGTCGCGCTGACGTTACGGCAGTCGTCGGTGCCAGACGTCGGATCGATCGTACGGTGCCAGGGACAACCACGACGGTTCGGGCTGGCCGCTGATCGTGTGTGTACCGAGCCAGAGCAATTTTTCCCCGATGCGCTGCTACCAACGTGCGTCGCGCACGTTGG
>JAWXBU010000128.1:0-6964 GCA_034440255.1 Planctomycetota bacterium
CTGGCTGCGGCGACTGCGCCGCAAGCATCTCTGGCTGCGGCGACTGCGCCGCAAGCATCTCTGGCTGCGGCGACTGCGCCGCAAGCATGGCTGGCCGCGGCGACTGCGCCGCCAGTGTCTCTGGCCGCGGCGACTCCGCCGCGAGCGAAAGCTCGGATCGCGAACCCAGCAACGCCAGCGCAACCTCCGCGAGCCCCATCCGCGAGAGCGCCATCCTCTCCGCGAACGAAACCACGCGCTCGACCCGCCGCGGCCGCGACACGCACCTTCCCCCGCGCACGCGGCGCATCCTCCACGTCGACGTCGACGCGTTCCTCGCTTCGGTCGAGCAAGCGGTCCATCCCGAGCTGCGCGATCTCCCCGTCGTCATCGGCGGCATGCCCACCGACCGCAACTTGGTCATGTCGTGTTCCTACCCTGCGCGCGCGTTCGGCGTGAAGCCGGGCATGCTGCTTCCCGAGGCGTACCGGCGTTGCCCGCACGCGATCTTTCGGCGCGGCGATTCGCAAGCGGCCAAACGTCTGCGTGAATCCGTCGCGCACATCCTCATGCGCGCGACGCCCATCGTCGAGATCGCATCCATCGACGATTTCTTCGTCGACTTGACGGGCACGACGCGCGCGCTCGGCGATGCATTCGACGTCGCCGAACGAGCGCGCGACCAGATCCGCACGGAACTCTCTCTGCCGGTGACGATCGGCATCGGCACCAGTCGCTTGCTCGCGCGCATCGCCGGCAAACTCGCGAAACCAGCCGGCATCGCCGAGATATTTCCCGGCCACGAGCGCGCTTTCCTCGCACGATTACCCGTCGAACACTTGCCCGGCGCCGGCCACGTCATCGGCCGCATGCTCGAGCGATTCGGCATCACGCGCGTCGGAGAAATTGCGCTCGTGTCGCGCGAGATCATGTTCGCGAGCTTCGGTTCGATGGGACTCGTGCTGCACGAGCGCGCGCTGGGGCTGGATCCGACGCCCATCGAAGCGACCTACACGCAAGACTCGAACGGCGCTTGGATCGAGCGTCTGCCGAAGACGGTCCGGCGCGACAGCACGTTCGAACCCGAGGAAGGTCGGCGTGAGATCGTCGACGCGATGTTCGCGTACCTCGTCGAGCGCGCGACGCACTTGTTGCGCAAACACAAAGCCGTCGCGCGTTCGATCGCGGTGCGCGTGCAGTACGTCGACACGCGGCCGAAGCCGACGGACCGACCGCGCGAGGCCAATCCGGAGCTCGAAAAGCGCGTGAAACTGAGCGAACCGACGGCGTCCACGGATGTGATCGCGCGACGCGTCATCGAAGTGTGGCGCGCTCTGCCGCGGCGGCGCGCGCTCGTGAAACGCGTCGGGATCACGCTCGTCGATTTGACGCGTTCGTCAGGGATTCAACGTTCGTTGTTCGACGACGGACCGAGTCTGGATGAATGTGACGCGCACGAGTCGCGCAACGCAGAACGAGGCGCTGTGGGTGCGAACGACCCGTCCGCGCACGACGAGACGAGTGAGAGCGCCGACCGTTCGTCGAGCGCGAGCGAAACGAGTCGCACACGCGAAAGCCGCGCCGACCGACAGCGCCGACTCGACGACGCGCTCGATACTTTGCGCGCGAAACACGGTTTCGGCCGCATCATGCGCGGCTCGAGTTTCCTGCTCAAAGAGAACCACGAGCTCGGCGAGGACGGTTTCCGTTTGCGCACACCGTCGCTCAATCAATGAAGCCGCTATCATCGGCGCCATGAATCGCACACAGCGCCCGCGTCGACAGGACCTCAAAGAAATTGCTCGGCGCGCAATGATGCAGCGCAACTTGTGGCCTGAATTCAGCGACGCGGCACTGAACGAAACGCAGCGCATCGCGAATACACCACTGCGCGCGGAGCCGGCGCTGCGCGACTTGCGCGGCTTGTCGTGGTGCTCGATCGACAACGACGATTCACGCGACCTCGATCAGTTGTCGGTCGCAGTTCCCGAGAACGGCAGCGTCAAGCTGCTGATCGCGATCGCCGACGTCGCCTCGCGCGTCTCGAAGGACAGCCACGTCGATCAGCACGCGCGCAACAACACGACGTCGGTGTACACGGCAGCCGGCATCTTCCCGATGCTGCCGGCGCAACTGTCGACCGATATCACGTCGCTCAATCCGCACGAAGAGCGCGCGGCCGTCGTCATCGAAATGGTCATCGACACCGAAGGCGCTCTCGTTTCATCGGATGTGTACCGCGCGCTCGTCGTCAATCAGGCGCAACTCGCGTACGACGCGCTCGCGGCCTGGCTCGACGGTAACGGGCGCGCGCCCGAAGCGCTCATGAAGGTGCGCGAGCTCGACGAGAACGTGCGTTTACAGGACGAAGTCGCACAACGCATGAAGGAACGTCGTCACCAGGGCGGCGCGCTCAGCCTCGAGACGATCGAAGCGCGGCCCGTGTTCGACGGTGATCTCTTGATGGATCTGCGTCGCGACGAGAAGAATCGCGCGAAGGACATGATCGAAGACTTCATGGTGGCCGCGAACGGCGTCACCGCGCGCTTCCTCGAGTCGAAGCGCTTCCCGTCGGTGCGGCGCGTGCTCGATTCACCGGAGCGATGGGATCGATTGGTCGAAGTGTGCGGGCTCGAAGGCGCCAAACTGCCGGCGCTTCCGGACGGCCGCGCGCTCGAACAGTTCTTGCTCAAAGTGCGGCGTGAAAAACCCGACCGCTTCCCCGACATCTCGTTGTCCGTCGTCAAATTGCTCGGCCGCGGACGTTACGCATTGGAGATGCCGGGCCAATCGACGGCCGGACATTTCGGCCTTGCCGTGCGCGACTACACGCACTCGACAGCTCCGAATCGGCGCTTCCCCGATCTCATCACGCAACGCTTGTTGCACGCCGCGATCGCGAAGGAATCCGTGCCATACAGTCGCGACGAACTGGAAACTCTCGCCGCGCACTGCACGATGCAGGAAGACAACGCGACCAAGGTCGAGCGCCAAGTCGCCAAGTCCGCTGCCGCGATGCTGCTCGAAGGCCGCCGCGGCGAAATCTTCGACGCGATCGTCACGGGTGCGTCCGACAAAGGCACGTGGGTGCGCATCGCGCATCCGGCCGTCGAAGGCAAGGTCGTGCGTGGTGCCGACCTGATGGACGTCGGCGATCACGTACGGGTCGAGCTCGTCGACACGAACGTCGAGCGCGGCTACATCGATTTCGTGCTCGCGCAGTGATGGGGATTGGGGGTTGAGCGGGCTTCAGCGAGTTGCTGAAACTCGCTGGACCCCGCCACGACCGAGGACACACGAACAAAAAAAAGAGGGACCGAGCTCGCTCTTGCTGCGACTCGGTCCCGATCTTCTGCCTTTTCATTGCCCGCGCGGGGTTCCCTTTTCATCGAGGCTCCGGAAGAGGACGCGCTGCAGCCTGCCCGCGACAGCGCGCCCCTCCGGGTTGAAACCCGCTTGTGCTCCGCGTGTCCCTTGCGCGTGAATCCGAGGATTCGTGTGGTCAGGGCGGAGCGCAAATCTTCGATCCGTCGCGTGAGCGCTTGCCTTCGCTCGCTCGTCGCATCCAAGATTTGTGAGGTGATGATGCGCCTCGTGTGTGACAACACCCTGAAATCGAGGTGAAAAGCCCTTCATTCGGCGATGGTCTGGGCAGACATCCGGACCCGGCGTAGCCTTGCATTGGGCGTCTCAACACGTCTTCATCCTCCCCATGCGCATCCTCGTCATCGAAGACAACCCGAAGATGGCTGCGGCCATTCAAAAGGGCCTTTCCGAACAAGGCTGGATCGTCGACGCCGTGCACACCGGTTTCGAGGGCGAAGAGCGCGCGGCCGAGGAGGCTTACGACGCAATCGTGCTCGACCTGATGTTGCCCGATCGCGACGGCATCGAAGTGTGTCGCAACTTGCGCCGTCGCGGCATTCGCACTCCGCTCGTGATGCTGACCGCGTTGTCGGGCACGCGCGACAAAGTCACGGGCCTCGACGCCGGCGCCGACGATTACATCGCGAAGCCGTTCGAGTTCGAGGAATTGGTCGCGCGCGTGCGAGCGCTGTTGCGCCGCGGACAAGCGACCGAGTCGCGCATGCTGCGCTACGAGGATCTGGAACTGGATCTGTCGAAGCGTTCGGCCATGCGCGGCGGCGTGAAGATCCGACTGTCGCCGAAGGAATTCTCGCTGCTCGAATTCTTGATGCGCAATCCCAACCGCGTGCTGCCGCGCATGACGATCGTCGAGAAGGTGTGGGACATGAATTACGAGCCGTCGTCAAACGTGATCGACGTCTACATCAGCGCGCTGCGCAAGAAGATCGATCGCGACCATGCGCGCGCGCTCATCCATACCGTCGTCGCCAGCGGCTACCGTTTCGGACTGACGGAACAAGTGTGATGAGAGGTCGGCGCGCGTGACACGGTCGTACCTGCCGCTGCGCCTCAAGCTGACGTTGTGGTCGGTCGGCGTGTTCTTCGTCACGCTGTCGATCCTCTACTTGGGCATTTGGTTCTTCGCGAAGAGCCGCGCGAGCCTCGATGTCGAAGGCGACGTGCGCGCGAAGCTCGCGACCGCGATCGAGAAGCTGTCCGACCCCGAGACGCAGCTGAAGAGCCAAGTGGAGATCGACGCGATCGCGCGCTCGCTGTCGACGTCGCCGTTGAGCCGCCGCTTCAGCGTGAGGCTCTGGACCGAGGAAGGATCGCTGTATTCGAGTTCCGGCGACGACGAGTCGTTGCGCGAGGTTCCGTTCGCGCACCCCGAGGACGTGCGTGAAGCTCATGTCGACAACCGCCGCGTGAAGGTCGCCGACGGGGCCGAGATGAACCTGCGTGTCGCGACGCGCGAGTTCACGACGCCCTCGGGATTGAAGCTCTACGCAGAACTCGCGACGCCTGCGGCGGCTTCGGACGAGGACGTGATCGCGCTCGGCAATTTCGCGCTCTACATCCTGCCCGTCGGATTGCTCGCGGCAGCTGTCGCGGCGTGGATCATGGCCGGTCGCGTCGTATCGCCGATCCGCCGGCTCGCGAAAGCCGCTCGCGCCGTGTCGCCTTCGACACTCGAAGGCCCGATCGACGTCGAGCCGGGCGATACCGAAATTGCAAGATTGCAGCACGAGCTGAACGACGCGTTCGGGCGTTTGGAGAAGGCGTACCGCGAGCAAGGCTCGTTCATCAGCAACGTCAGCCACGAGTTGAAGACGCCGATCGCCGTGTTGTTGAGTCAGGCGCAAGTGCTCAAGCAAGAGGAACGCAGCCCGAGCGAGTACCGCCGCTTCCTCGCCGTCGTCGAAGACGAGATGCGCGGGCTCGGACGGTTGGTCGAGAGCTTCCTCGTGCTCGCGCGCGTCGGGCACGGCAAGAATCTCGTTCGCCAAGAACGGTTGACGGTGAACGACGTCGTGCTCGAAGCCGCCGAGCATTGCGCGCCGCTGTCGCGCCATCACGAAGTGCCGCTCGTGACGTTGTTGCACCTGTCCGACGACGGCGAGCAAGAGCCCGAGATCGAAGGTGACCCCGAGTTGTTGCGCACGCTGTTCGAAAACTTGCTGCGCAACGCGCTGCGTTTTTCGCCCAGCGGTGAACCCGTCGACTTGCGCGTCACGTGCACCAAGGATCGCGCGTCGATCCTCGTGCGCGATCGCGGTCCTGGCATCGCTCGCGAGCATATCGACCGTGTTTTCGAGCGTTTTTACACCGTCACGGATGCCGAAGTCGGCGGGCGCGGCAGCGGACTGGGATTGGCGATCGCGAAGAGCATCGCCGAGCTGCACAACGGCACGATCAGCGTCCACAACTGTGTCGATCGCGGATGCGAGTTCGAGGTGTTATTGCCCCTCTCGAAACCGCTGCCGGTCGTCGAGCTGCCCGAAGCAGTACCCGATGCAGCATCGACAGCCGTCGAAGGCGTGGTCGCCGATGCGCCCAGTGTACCTGAGTCCATTCCCGAGTCTGACCTACCGACGCGCGAACTCACGCCGCGACGTCCATCGCCGACGCTGCCTCCGCAGCTCGAAGGGCTGTCGGCGACCGAGTGAGTTCGAACGCCGCAGCACACGCACACGTGCGAGCTCCGTCGACACAGCTCGTCGTCGCCATCGTCGCACTGTTGTGCGTCGTGTGGGGCAGTACGTGGATCGTGATCAGCGCCGGCCTGCGCGACTTGCCTCCGCTCACGACCGCGGGTGCGCGCTTCCTCTTGTCTGCGCTGATCATGTCGCTGATCGCGCCGACGTTGGCGAAACGCGAAGGCGGTGATAAACCGGCTTTTTCAGCCTGGTTTTGGGTAGGACTCCTCAATTTCGCTGCGTCGTACGCGATCGTGTACTGGAGCGAAACTCACCTGCCGAGCGGGCTGACGAGCGTCCTGTGGTCGGTCTATCCGATCTTGATGGCCGTGTCGGGTTCGCTCTTCTTGAGTGGAGAAAAGATCCGCACGCGACAGGGAGTCGGTTTCGCGTTGGGCTTCGCCGGTGTCGCACTGCTCTTCTTGACCGACCTGCGCTCGATCTCGAGCGACGCGGTGCCAGCCGGGTTGATCCTGCTCATCAGTCCTCTCGTGTCGTGCGTCGGCACGACGATCCTGAAAAAACGTGGCGCGAAAGCGAGCTCGATCCTCGTCAATCGCAACGCGATGTGGCTCGGCGCAGTCATCCTGTGCGCGATGGCTCTGTTGTTCGAGCGCGATGAACCGCAAGCCTGGTCCCCGCGCGCGATCGGAAGCATCGTCTACCTCGCCTCGATCGGGACCGTGTTGACGTTCACGCTCTACTTCTGGTTGTTGCGCCACGTCGCCGCCTATCGTTTGTCGATGATCGCGTACATCACGCCAGCGATCGCGCTGACGCTGGGAACGTGGATCGGGCGCGAGCAGCTGACGCAGTGGACGGTGATCGGCAGTCTCACGATCTTGTGCGGAGTTGCGCTCGTCGTGTTGAGGCCGCGCGTGCTGAAGAGTGCGTGAAGGTCGAACTCGAACCGGACCGGA
>JAWXBU010000129.1:0-13245 GCA_034440255.1 Planctomycetota bacterium
CCTCTGCTCCTCCCTCCGCTCCTCCTCTCACCTCCCCCGCGACAGCACCCGCTTCGCCGCCCGAATCGCGTCAACGAGCGCCGGTCGCCCCCCCTCCGATGCCGCCGACAGCGCCTCGTCGAGCCGCGGAATCGCGCGCACCTCTCCCAACTCGCCCAACGCCTTCGCGGCCGATTCCGCGACGCCTTCGTCTTGATCTGAAAGCGCACGCACGAGCACGCCCATCGCGAAACCCTTGTGCTCGTGCTTGGCTCCACGCGCGCCGAGTGCCCGCGCACTCTGAGCGCGCACGATCCACTCACGATCCTTTTCGATCCTCACTGCCAACGCTTCGAGCACACGCCCTTCCCCACTACCTGCATACGGCAACCGCTCCAGCAATTCCGCCGCTCGACGGCGCGCTTCCGCCTGCGTGTGTTCGAGCACGGTGAGCGTCGGTTCGAGCGCCAAATCTCCGATCTTCGTCAACGTGTCGGCCGCCAAGAACGCGACGATGCCGTCACCCACGATCAGAAACTGCACGAGTACCGGTGTCGAATGCTCGCTCAAGAACACGAGTTCTTCCTGCGCGCGTTCGAAAGGTCCCGCGCGCTGACCGGTCTGCGCCAGACGCGAGCGATCGAAAGCCTGCACCATCTCGATCGTCAAATTGTCGACGACGAAGCGCGCCAACTCTGGATCGTCGCGCACATTTTCACGCTCGATGCTCCACGCGGTTCCGCCGGTCTTCCACGCTTCGAGGACAGCGCGATGACGCGCGGGCAAGTCGTTCGGCTTGACGATGTTGGGAGCGCTCGACGAGCTACTCGTCCCGCTTCCGGTCGAGCACGCAGCCAACGAGAGTGCTGCGCAGATCACGATGCTCTTCACGTCGACTGTTCCTCTCCGCGAGCGTCGCGCAGGCCGCGATCCCAGTTTTCCTCGGCAAAAGCACGCATTCTGGGTGCGTACCAGGCATCCACATCGGAGGGCGCAGGCGGGGATCCTGCTGCACGCGCTCTGTCGTAGATCGCGACGAGCGCCTTCACGTCGCTCGCGATTTCGATGGTGACGGTGCGCGCTTCGTCCGGCGCGAAATGCGCAACTTGTTCGGCTCGTTCACTCGTGTCTGCGAGAACGATGCGCGCCAGAGTGAGCTCGCGTGCGAGTTCCGCTCGGTGACTCGCGAACGACAGGAACAATTGATCGAGCGGCATGAACGGCGTCTTCGGCGCGACCGAACCGGCGCACGCGAGGCACGGCATCGGCGCGAAGCTCGCATCGCAGTCGGCGCCGTCGAGCGGCTTCTTGCGCGTCGCGAGCAGACACGTCGTCCACGCGTCGTGCAGTGTGACGACGGCCGGCACACGCTCCGCCGCAGCGCAAGCGACGAGATCGCGCGACAAGTGGCGCCAGTGATGCACGTGCACGACGTCCGGTTCGAACTCGCGAATCGCCCGGCGAAAGCGCTCGGGAATCGATGACGACGCGCTTTTCTGCCAATGCTCAGGGTGTAGATCCGAGCGCGACAAACGCAGCACGGGAATCTCGGCTCGCGTCCCCGGCTCGCGGTCGACGAGACGCGTTTCGCCGCCGTTTGCCGCACGGGTGCCGGCAAGGACGAAACACTCGTGACCGAGCGCGCGGAGCGCGTGCGCTGAACCGCGCACGTGTCGCGCGACCGGGTCGGAGTCGTCGGGTGGATAACCGTGAGCGACGAGCAACACTTTCATGAGCGCGTCGCCGCACGCAGTGAGCGGTAGCGTGCTTCGACGACGTCGGCGTGCTCGGCGAAGCTCGGGATGACTTGTGCGTGGGCGTACAACTGCTCGAGTCCCAACTTATCGGACAGGGCCGCCTTCAATTTCGCGCTGAGATCCTCGACGTCCCCCATCGCGAAGTGCTGTCCGCTGACGCCACGCTCGACGAGCTCTTTCATCCCGCCCAAGTCGGACACGAGCAACGGTGTCCGCGCCGCGAGCGCTTCGAGAATGACGAGCGGCGCGTTTTCGAACCACAACGACGGCACGACGAGCAAATCCGTCGCCGCAAGTACCTGGATGACACGGTCGCGCTCGAGCAAACCCCCGATCTTCGCTCCGCATGCAGCAGCCGCACGTGCGAGATCGGCTTGGTATTCGGGGTGATGTCGACTCGGCCCGTAGAGCACGAGCTCGCCCTGCGCACGCAGTGCCGGATCGATGCGCGACCACGCATCGACGAGCACGTGTGCGCCCTTGAGGGGCACGAGCGATCCGATGAAAGCCACGCGCAGCGGCGCACCGCTCGCGCGCGGTGTGCGCTCGACGCGTGCGTCGAGTCCGAAGCGCACGTGCTCGATGTGCGCGGGCGCGAGTTTCCACTCGGTGATGAAGCGCTCGCGCAAAAACTGACTCGGTGCGATGAACAAGTCGACGGCAGGCACGATCCGCTCGCGCAGGAAACGCGTGCGTTCCTCGGACGCGCGCGCGAACTCGGCGGCGAGTTCTTCCGGCTCCGTCGGGCGAGTTCCTGCGTGCGGAATACGCTTCGCGGTCGCGCGCGCGAGCGGTGCAAGATCGATCCCGGTTCCGCCTTTCAATTCCGCGATCATGCCGCCGACGACGCGCTCCAACTTGCTGTTCTTCCACTTGAAGCGCGTCAGACAGGTCCCGCAACGCGAGAAATCGAGTCGGTCGCACAGTCCGCCGTCGGCGTGAACGCGTTGACCCAGGCGGGGACACTGCAGCCAGAAATCGTGCAGAGTGAAGACGACGCTCGCACCCGCCGCCTTGGCTACCGTGATGCAACCGCTCGACAGATACAGCAAGTGCTGCACGTGGACGACGTCGGGCGCGAACTCGCGCAAGAGCTCGACGAAGGGCGCTTCGATGCGTGCGTTCGAATAGGTTTCCTCGAAACGCTCGTGAGAGAGATTGTTCGTGATCTCGTGGACGACGAGCCCGCGCCATTCGCGGACCACGAGCGATCCCTCGCGCCGACTGATGTCCTTTCGAGCCGAAAACACGCGGACCGCGTGGCCGCGCCGCAACCACTCGACGCCGAGGTCCGCGGCGTAGCTCTCGGTACCGGCCGTTTGATGCGGCGGGAAGCCGTGGGTCACGAGGAGGATCTTCACAGGCGCTCTACGCGGGGACGATAACCGATTCCGCGCGTCGGATCAGGTGCTGACAGGGGCCGTTTGCGCACCTACCCTTAGGCGCCATGAAACGCGCTCTCAAATGGATCTCGATCGTCGTTCTCGTCCTGCTCGTCATCATCCAGTTCGTGCCGGTCGACCGCGAGAACCCGACCGGAGGCAAACCGTTCGAAGCGCCCGCCGCCGTCCTCGCGATCACGCAGCGCGCTTGCTTCGACTGTCATTCGAACGAGACGAAGTGGCCGTGGTACGCCTACGTCGCGCCGCTGTCGTGGCTCGTCGAACACGACGTGGAGGAAGGACGTGAACACTTGAACCTGTCGCTCTTCGGCGACATGTCCGAGCAAAAACGCAGCGCGAAGGCCGACGAGATGTACGAGGAAACGGAGAGCGGCGAGATGCCGCCCTCGCAATACCTCCTGATGCACGGCGAAGCGAAACTCTCGCCCAAAGACATCGAGGTCCTGCGCACCTGGGCGGAGGGGTTGTGAATGAAATGCCGGTCGCGCGCCTCGGCGTGTGGCCGCGCGTCGTGCTCGTGCTGCTCGTGTGGTTCGCGTTCGTGCGCGTGCCGGAACCGGCGGCCAACGCCGACCTCGATCCGTCGTGGAGAGCCGTTCAAGCGTCCGTCTTGCAGGGCGAATTGCAGTGCGGCGCGGACGTCGTGTTCACGTTCGGCCGCTCGGTTGGTTCAACCATCCGACCTTCGTGCCCTCCCTGTTCGGCGTGCACCTCGCGTGGGAGATCGTTTTCAAGCTCGTATGCGCGTGCTTCGCCGTCGCCGTACTCGTGCGTTGAACGCGAGGTCTCGATCTGGCTCTCGGCGTCTTTGCAGTCGTGTGCGCGGGATCGGATCCCGACGGATTCGCGCTGACGGTGATGTTCGTCAACGCAGTTTGGATCGGCACGCGCCTCGATCGACCGCTCGTGACGTCACTCGCAGCGTTCAGCATCAGCATCGTCCTCGCGTTGGTGAAATTCCCTTATGCCTTGGCTTTCGTGCTCGCGACTGCGCTCTTGGCCGCGAGCCTGTGGAGCACGAGCGTGGGCCGTTCGCTGGCCTTCGTTGCCGGCGCACTGACCCTGTACGTCGTCGCGTGGACGATCAGCGGTCAGGCTCCGACGAACCTACCTGACTGGATCGCAGGAGCGACCGAGATCGCGCGCGGCTACGGAGCCGCGCTGGGTGCCCCGATCCCGCGATTGCAGTGGGCGCTCGCCGCTCTGACGTGCGCCTCTGCGCTCGCAGCGATCGTACTCGCGCTACGCGTGGATTCGACGCGCAGACGCAGCGTGTGCGTGCTCTTGTTCGCCGGCACGGCGTGGCTCGCGCTGAAAATCGGATTCGTGCGCGGCGAGCACAAGCAGCTCGCGGCCTTCGACTTCGTCGCGGCTGGAATGTTCGCACTGCCGCTCGCCGGATTCGCGGCGTCACGCGCGGCGCGAATCCTCAGACGATGCGCATGTGCAGCTGCCGTCTGCGGGCACGCGTTCGTCTTGGGCAGGGGTTGGGACGCACCGCGGGCACTACTCCGGGAAAGTGCGGATCGCATCGGAGCGAGCGTGATCTTCCTCACGCAACCGAATGAGACGCGCGCGGCACTCGAGAGCGACTGGTAATTGAAACGCGCCGACATGCGCTTGCCGCAGGTGTGCACGCGCGTCGGACGCGACACGGTCGACGTGTTCGGCTCTGCGCAGGGCCTCGTATTCGCGAACGATCTCGCTTATGCGCCGCGTCCCGTCTTCCAGAGCTATGCGGCGTACACGCCCAATCTGCAGGAATGGAATCGTCGCGCTCTCGCCGGAACCGGCGCGCCGCGGTGGATCTTGTTCGCGAAGTCCGGGCTGGGCAGTCATTTCCCGCCGATCGAAGATGCGACGGCGTTCCAGCAATTGTCGCGCGGGTATCGTCTCGAGTTGGAGGAGCGCGGATACTTGCTGTTGAAGCACGTCGGTGAACCTGCGCCCGGCTTCGACAGCGGATCTTTCGTCGTCTCGCAGACGGCCGAATTCGGCGAAACCATCGATTTCGCAGATGTTTCCACACAGGCAAGCCTGCGGGCGCGCGTGCTCACACTGAGACTGGACCTGCGTCCGTCGTTGCTCGGGTCGCTGGCCGGAGCGCTCGTGAAAAGCCCTGAACTCAGACTCGCCATCGAGGACGAGCGCGGTCGCGAACGCGAGTGGAGCATCCGGCCGGGCTACGTCGCCGGCGGTTTCGTCGTCAGTCCGCTGCTCGACACGCGCGAGCGCTTGCGCAGTTGGTTTCACGGCGAGTTGGAGATCCGAGCGCGCCGCGTGCGCGTCCTCGTGGATGACGCAGATCGCTGGGCTTTCGACGAGTCGTTTCGATTCGAGCTACGCAGCGCCGAAGGAATCGCGCCGCCTACGGATCACAGTTACCGTGCACGTCGTTTGTCCGCCGTCGTGCGTCCGCCACCGCATGCGATCGACGCGAGCGTGCAGCCCGAGTTCATCGGATTGCGCGAGTCGACCGAAGCGCTCGTCGTCGGCACGCCATCGGACATGCGTTTCGAGCTCGAAGCCGGTCGGTATTCGATCTCGGCCGTCTGCGGACTGCACGCGCAGTGCGCCGATCCGCGGGCGAACGGCAGCGCCGTGTTTCGCATCGTCAGGCGAGATGCCCGAGCTCTCGAGAACGAAATCGAACGACACGTTGTCGCACAGAACGAAACTCCCACGTCGATTCGAATTCGCACGACGGCGGAATCGACGGAACGCTTCGAGATCCACCTCCGTACCGAGCGCGCGCCGGATGCGACGGTCGAAGCCGCGAACGCGTACTGGGCGCTCGTCGCGATCGAGCGCGAGCGCTGATCAGGCCGCGAACGGACGCGCGATCCGCCACCACGTGCGCAACGCGGCGTCGAGTGTCGCCAGCACGAATGCCTTCGGACCGCTCGACTTCAAGGCCGGCGTGATCGTCAGCGGCCCGCCCACGAACAAGTCCTTGTCGGCGACGGTGCGTCGCGCTTGGAACCGGGCTCGCTCGCGACGAATGTGGCCGAAAAGCAGCACGAAACGCCACTTTCCACGCAGCCACTGATGCGGAGCGAATGCAGCGAGAGCGAACGCGAACCATACGCACTCGTACACGAAGAGTCCCGGCAGTGCGACGACGAGCGTGCGCCAGTGCGCGCATTTCGCGAGGAACGTCCAGCGATTGCGCGAGTGGAAGAACACGCGTGATCCGGGGTACCGCGGCCCGTCGCGAAAACTGATGCCGGGCGTGCCGCCCTTGTGCAACACGAGCGCGTCTTCGACGGAGAGGATGCGCTTGCCACACGCTCGCAGGCGGAACGAGAGGTCCAAATCCTCGAACAGGATGAACATCGTCTCGTCGTAGCCGCCGATTTCGAGCACTGCTTCGCGATCGACGAGCAGTGCGACGGCGACCGCGCAGTCGACGGCCAACGTACCGTGCCCGTTCGCCTGAGCGAGCGGAGCGTAGAAGTTCCTGAGCGCGATCAAGCCGACGTAGTGAAACGCTCCGCCGTCGTAGTGAACGCGCGAAGTCTCGCTCGCGAACACACTGCGTGGTTGCACGATCGCGACGGAACCCGGTGACGAGCGCTCGGCCTCCGCGGCAGCCGCACACAGGCGCGTGAGCATCTCGCGCGTGCACACGGCGTCGTTGTCGAGGGCCAAAACCCAGCGGTTTTTCGCAGCTTTCATGCCCGCGTTGCGTGCCGGACACGGGCCGTCGTTCACGGCCAGCGCCACGACGCGCGCGCCGCACTCGGCTGCGATCTCGCGACTGCGATCGGTCGACGCGTTGTCGACGACGATCACTTCGCCGACGCCGCTCCCGAGTTGCGCGACGCTTTCGAGACACTCGGCGAGATAGTGCTCACCGTTGTAGTTGCACACGACGACCGAAACAGGGCCGAGGCCACCGGTCGCGTCGCTCGCATCGGTACGCGCATTCACTAGTGGATCGGCAGCTCGAAGTCGGGCGACTTCACGGGACGACGACGTGCCAAACAATACGGCACGTTGGCGAGCACGCTGAAAGCCGCCTTCGTCACGACCCACCACGCACCCTTCGTCTCGCGCAACGACTTGCCGATGCCGATCGTGCCGACCGCGTCGCGCACGGTGCCTTCTTTTTCGCGCTCGTCGCCGCGCAAGACGACCTTGGTGAGCACCAGCCACGGCATCTTCGCGAGGTCGGAGAGCGGCGCATACTTCAGCATCGAGAGCCACGCGTTGCGTGCGTGATAGAAGAGACTGCGCTTGCCCATCTTGATGCCGAAGGGCGTCTTGTGGAACACGCCACAGCCGGGGTACTGCAACACGCGGTAGCCGAGGTTCAACAGTCGGCAGGTGAGGTCGCGCTCGTTGCCGTAGATGAAGAGCCGCTCGTCGTAGTACTCGGCCTCGCGCAACGCGTCGCTGCGCGCGAGCGACGCACAGCCGCGAAACGTCGACATGTAGCGTTCTTCGTTCACGGCTCGCGCGTTCTTGTACTCCTCCGGCATGCCGGGCTCGACCACCTGCGTCGAGAGAATTGCGGTCGTCTTCGGCTCGCGTGCGATGCGTTCCGTGGCTTTTTCCAGCCAATTCGGCGGCATCACGATGTCGTCGTCGAGAATCGCGGTCAGCGGCGTGCGGCTCGCCTTGAAGCCGATGTTGAACGTCTCGCACGCGCCGAATTGGTCGTGCGGCATGCGAATCAAACGCACTTCGGGGAACTCGGCCGCGATCATCTCGGCCGTGCCGTCCTTGCTGTGGTTGTCGACGGCGACGATCTCTTCGAAGGCGTACGTCTGCGCGCGCAGCGCTTCCAGATTGGCGCGCACGTCGATGCACTTGTTCCAGGTCGAGACGACCGCCGTCGTGGCGAGTTGCGGTTCACGCGCGGCATCGAAACGGCGCAGTGCAGTGAGCGCGCGGTTGGATTCGATGGGCTCCGACTGCGTGTTGTCACGCGCGTACAACACCAGCTGACGCTGCGGTCCGTTCGCGATCGCCGCAGCCACGGCGTACGTGGTCGCGCGCGTCTCCAAGTCTGCGCCTTGCACGTGCGGAGCGTGAACCTGCGTCGCGCCGAGTTCGTCGAACTGCTTGCGCAAACGCGCTACGAGCTCCGGCGTCGCTGCGATCGAGCCGCGCGCGAGATCCAGCGCGCGAGTCTGTGCGATTCCGGCGGAGCGCACTTCGTGAGCGGAACCCGTGAGGAGCAAAACGACTGCGCGTTCGCGCGTGCCTACCGTGCGCTCGAGCCGCGCGTCGAAATCGCTCGGGCTCGCCACGACGAGCACGCGCAAGCCGACGGCTGCCTCGGGATGGGACTCGGGGCCATGTGTTTCGATTGTCGTCACGGGTCGCTCATCGTACGGGGATCATGTGCCGTTTCATTCCGGCAAGGCACTGGAAGTGCAATCAGAGGTCGATCCGATTCGAATCGAGCACTCAAGCGGCAGCACGCTCGGCATCGCGAGCAGAAAGGGCCGTTTCTGCGGCAGAAACACGCGGTTTCCGAAAGCGCCATACCCCGATCACGCGCCCAGAATCACGCTCGAGCGCGCGCACGAAATGCGGACCGGAGCCGATCCAATTCCAAGCGGCGTCCTCGAAACGGAAGACGTGGTCTTCGCCGACTGCGCCGGCCGCGTCGAGAAAGCGGGGTGAGCGCGATAGTTCGAGCACGTAGCGCACCGGCCGGCCGAACTCGAAGACGGGTGAGTCGTGGACGAGTCCCAGATCCGTCGCATGTGCAGCGGACCGCGGGCAGCCGCGCACTTCGAGAGCTGCGGCGACGCGCTGGAGCGCGCGCTCGAACGGCCCGAAATGTCGTTCTTCGAACGCGGCGCGCGAACGGAGCGCACCCCGCTGCCGACCTCGAGCCCGAGTCGACTCGAATGTGTTGGCCCCGTCGCCGCCCGTCTCACGCACGACGACGCGCGAGCGCGGCTCGAAGACGAGCTTGTATCCCGAGCGCGCGACGCGACGCGCGAAGTCGAGGTCGCAGAGCTCTCCGTCGAAACGCGGATCGCGCAAACCCGAAGCGCGCTCGATCGCTTTGCGACGTTGGAAGACGCACGCCGACGGCAGTGCTTCGCTCGCGAGTGCTTGTTCTGTCGTCCACCACTGCATCGATTCCCGCGCGCGACGCGGCACGTACCAGCGCGCCGCGATAGCCCAACGATTCGCAGCCGCGTGCCACAAACGCGTGAGCGCGCTCGGCCAGGCTCGAATCGCCGGCTGCAATTGCGTCGAGCTGTCGACGAAGACGCGCGGAGCGACGGCGCCGCAATCGGGATCGCCTTGCAAGCGCTCGAGCAACGGCTTCAGCGATCCCTCGAGGAACACGACGTCGTGGCGGACGACCGCGACGATGTCGCGCGCGTAGCCGGGGCTCGCCCCGAGTGCGGACTCGATGGCCGCGGCCGTGTCCAGAACAGCGATGACGACCAGGTCCTCGTCGCGACGGTGCGCGCGCGTCCACTCGTCACGGAGCGATGCGACGGTGTGGCGCGCGTCCGATTCGCACGCGGCCCCCGTGACCAGGACCGTCAGACGCACCGCGGAATTCGGTGCGCGGCGCCAGCGGATGCGCGGCACGTGCAGCGTGCTTTTCATGCGCGAGATCCGGTCGAAGGCGACATCGTCGGGGTGTGCGCGGTCGAGTGGCACACGGTGGTCCGTCTCATCGACCGCACGTGAAACTCGTCTGCACGTTCGAGCGCGCTTCGGAAAAAAGTTCGCTGGCTCGCGACCCGCGAGTGGGCCCCGCGCACGCGTAACGAGTGAGGTGCACGACCGAGTACGGTTCGGTGACGACTACTTCGGCGTCGACTTCGTCTCGAGCATCGCGCGCACGTATCCGAGCACGATCTGGGCGCGAGTCACGTTGTCGCGGTCGCTCTCCCACTCGGCGTACGACAGATCCAGCGGGTGCGTGATGTCTTGGTTGATCTCGCGCTCGACGCGCACTTTCACGCCGTACTTGCGGTCCCCTTGCGGCACGTATTCGATGTGAGCGCGCTCGCGGAAGCCGTCGCCTTTGAAGGGCGCCAGCGACGTGTGCCAGCCCGACACCGCCAGCAGCTTGCCGCGCTCGAGTCCGGTACCGAGCGGAAAGCCCGTCTTCTGAAGACTCAAACGCGTGACGTCCCACAGGATCGAGTCGGAGGGAGCCGTGAGTGTCGCATCGATCCACTGCGCGGGTTTCTTGCCCGACACGCACGCCGAGACGAGAGCTAGGGCGAAGCACAAGATCAAACGTTGGATCACGAGCGAGCCTCCTCTTCGGCACTGTCTTTGTCGCGCAGGACGATACGCACCGGAATCTCTCCGAACGGCAGTTCCTCGCGCAGACGATTCTGCAGGTAACGGATGTAGTCTTTGTTGAAGTGCTTCTTGTCGTTCACGAAAAGCACGAATGTCGGCGGCGAGGTCTCGGCCTGCGTGGCGTATTTGACGCGCACGGCGTGACCGGCCGAACTCGGACTGCGCGACTCGAGCGCCTTCACGATCACACGGTTCAAATCACCGGTGGAAACACGCGTTTTCGACTGCGTGAAGAGTTCCATCGCGAGCTTGAGCGTGCCGTCGACGCCCTTGCCGTCTTTCGCGGACAAGAAACTGACCGGCGCGTATTGAAGCCCCGGCAAGTTCTCGTCGAGGTACGCGCGAAAATCCTCGGGGCTACGGTCGACGACGAGGTCCCACTTGTTCGCGCCGAGGATCACGGGCTTGTAGTGGTCGACCACGTAGCGTGCCAGCTGCTTGTCGATGCCCGTGAGTTTGTTGGTGACGTCGAAGAGCAAGATCACGACGTCTGCGCGGCGGATCGCCTTGTGCGAGCGTGCGTCGGAATAGAAATCGATCGCGTCCTCGTGACTCTTCTTCTTGCGGATGCCGGCCGTGTCGATCGCGATGAAGGTGTTCTCGCCGCGTTCGAACACGACGTCGACCGAATCACGCGTCGTGCCCGGGACTTCCGAGACGATCATCCGCTCTTCGCGCGCGAAAGCGTTGATGAGTGTCGACTTGCCCGCGTTGCGTTGCCCCACGATCGCGAGCTTCATCACCGGTGCCACGACGGGCGCTGCGTCGCTCTCGACAGCGTCGGGCAGCAGTTCGAGGATGCGCTCGTACAGTGGATCCAGACCTTCGCCGTTCTGCGCGCTGATCGCGTACGGACCGTCGTGAATGCCGAGCCGATGGAATTCGCCCACGTCCCAGTGGAAGCGCGTGCCCTCGGCTTTGTTCGCGACGAGCAGCACGGGAATCGGCAGGCCGCGCAAGCGTTTCGCGACCTCGAGGTCGAGCGGCGTGATGCCGTCGCGTACGTCGACGACCCACAAAATCAGACGCGCGGTGTCCATCGCGGCTTGGATCTGTTGCTCGACGAGCGGACCCAGATCGTCGCGGTCGACGATCCCGATGCCGCCCGTGTCGATGACTTCGATCCAACGCGAACCACCGTCCGTATCGAGTCGCGCTGGAACCGTGACGCGGTCGCGCGTGACACCGGCGGTCGGCTCTACGATCGAGACGCGCGAGCCGCACATGCGGTTCGCGAGCGTCGACTTGCCGACGTTCGGGCGCCCGACGATGGCGACGCGCGGGAGTTGGGTTGTGGCTGACGGCTTCACGCGTTTCGATCTCGATTCGGGCGGCGCGGAGGAGGGGTCCCCGGAATTCGAGGGCCGAACACGATACTGTCCAGCGCGAACGTCGGCAAAAAGCGCGCGGACCCGACGCTGAAACGCGCACCGCGGAAGCTGTATGGTGCGCTGTGCGATGAGCGACGAAATTCCGCGCGCGAAATCTCCGTGGAGCTTCGTTCCGACGCTCTACGTGCTGCAAGGCATGAACTCGATGGTCGTGCAGACTGCGGCCAACACGTACTTCGCCGTGCTGCAATTGCCGCTCGCGGACATCGGCAAGTACTCGAGCGATCTGACGCTGCCGTTCATGCTCAAGCCGCTGTGGAGTCCGCTCGTCGATCTCTACGCGACCAAGCGGCTGTGGCTCGTCCTCTCCGCCGTCGCGGCGGCAGCAGCGATGTTCTGGCTCGCGAGCGCAGTTCGATCTTCGGATCCGGTACGCGACGTGGTCTTCGCATGCACGGCGCTCGCGCTCGCCGGTGCGACGAATGACATCGCGACCGACGGCTACTACATCCTCGCGCTCGACAAGCGTGAGCAGGAGTTCTTCGTCGGCGTGCGCTCGTCTGCGTTCCGCCTCGGCATGGTCGCGGTTCAAGGCGGAGCCGTGTGGCTCGCGGGACATTGGGCGAGCGGAGCGACTGCGGACGCACTCGGTCTCGAACTCAAAAAGGCTGCGTTTTCCAGGGCATTTCTCGCTACGGCGGGAGTCTACGCTGCGTTCACTCTGTGGCACGCCGCCTTCTTGCCGACTCCCGCGAACGATCGCTCGACGCGCGGAACAAGCAGCGGTTTCGCCGCGACGAAGGCCTCGATCGCCGAGTACTTCACGAAGCCCGGCATCGTCGGCGCGATCGCGTTCATCCTGTTCTACCGCGCGGCCGAGACGATGTTGACACCGATGATCCAGCCGTTCTTGCTCGGAAAAATCGACGCCGGCGGCCTCGGGATCTCGACCGAACGTGTGGGACTCTTGAACGGTACGTACGGCGTCATCGCGCTGCTCGTGGGAGGGATCCTCGGCGGCATGCTCGTCTCGCGCATCGGCTTGAAGCGCGCGATCTGGCCGATGGCCGTCGCGATGCACGTTCCGAACGTCCTCTTCGCGCTCGCCGCACGAATGCAGTTCGGTGAACTCGGCGCCGCGTGCGCCATCGTCGTCGAAAAGTTCGGCTACGGCATCGGCCTCGCGGCTTACATGGCGGCCCTGCTGTCGTTGTCGCGCGGCTCGCGGTACTCGACGACGCACTACGCGATTTCGACTGGAATCATGGCGCTCTCGGCGTGGATCGCAGGCCGCTACAGCGGAGCGCTCGCCGCCGGTCTCGGCTTCGAGATCTTCTTCTGGATGGTCTGCGTGCTCGGACTGCTCGGACTGGCGACGCTGCCCTTCTTTCCTCACGAGAAACCGATCGCTTCCGAGCGACCTGTCGGCGGATAGACTTTTCGACCGCCCGTACGCGACCCCCCCCCCCCCGCCCA
>JAWXBU010000130.1:0-5321 GCA_034440255.1 Planctomycetota bacterium
CGGCGCGCTGCGCGCGCCGCGAGACGCCCAGCAGGGCTCCCGAAGGACTCCGGGGTGGGCCGGGGACCGAAGGATCATGCGCTTGGAAGTCCTATTCCCAGGAGCGCGTGGCAGCGCTGGGGGTGAAGCGTTCTGGAGTCGGGCGGGCGCAGTGGATTCGGCCGCGGGGCCTTGCGACCCCGCGGCACGGGAAGCGGATCTGGGCATCGTGTGCACTGCGCGCAGGCAGGGCCGGAGCGATCGGGCGGACCGATGCATTGGGCAGGGCGAGTCGCTGCGTCGTCGTTGCGGTTGTCGGGCGCGTTGTCGTTGCGCGTCGAGGAGCGCGCGTTCGTAGCGTCGTTCCAATGGTTGCCGCCGCGCAGGACGCGGTCGCCTTTCGTCGGGGACCCGCTACCCAGTTTTCAGGAGAACCGCACGCGACCTCGAGAGCGCGCGTCTTTGGCGCGCGCTCCGTCGATCGTGCGGTCGTACCTTCACGCCGCCGCGCGGGCCAGGGACGAGGGCAGCATTCTGCCAAAACAAATCCGATCTTCCTGCCCGCGCCGGCGGATCGCTTGCGTCGGCGGGTACGCACCCCGCTCGGCTTCCCGCCTCGTCACGGCGCGAAGGTCGTAGCTCGATGGGTGAAGTGGCAAAAGACGATGGGTGAAGTGGCAAAAGAGTCAGGGAGTGATGCACCTGCTGGGGCGAGCAGTAGCGTCGCCGTGACGAACTTCGCGCGGGCGGCCTACTAGCTGCGACGAGCGCGCGTCCGCGGCGTCGGCCCAACGGGACCCCCCACGCAGCACGCGCATTTCCTCTTCAGGGACGACGTGAAGTCCATCTCCCGCTCGAAGATCTTCAAAGGAACCATCGTAGTCATCCCAGCACCACTCCATATGGTTCCCGTGCACGTCGTGCAACCCGAACGGATTGGCGCTCGCCGTGCCGATCTTCGTGAGGCGCCGCGCCTGCTCGCGCGGCCCGATGCACTCAGCTGCGCGCAAACTCGCCTCATCCGTGCCAGGCCACCACGGCGTTTTCGTGCCCGCGCGGCAGCCGTACTCCCATTGCGCGGCGGTCGGGAGCGACAGGAACGCACACGCATCGAGTAGCGCCGCCTGGCAGTCGTCCCAGTTCACGCCCTCCACGGACGCCAAAGGATCCCGCGTTTCCCGTCCGGCTCGTCTCCACCCGCCGATCCGATCCCACTGCGCGTTCGTCATCTCGAACTTCGAGAGAAAGAAGGCATCGAGATCGATTTCGGTGAGCCGCTTGTGCTGATCCGCATCCATAGCCGGCACGGGTTCCTCGACCGGCACGCGTCCGCCGGGCAGCAGCACGAACACGAGGCCGGTATCCGGCTTCATGACGAGCTTACTGTTCGCACCACGCCGCGCTGGCTCCCCGCTTGGCAGGTGTGCGAATTCCCACAGCCCCGTCACTGGATCGGGGCCAATGGGTACGAAACCGATCTGCGGCGGGAGGTGCAGCCCCCCGTATTTGGGCGAAGTGGCGATCATCTCACTGGCTTCATTCCACCTCGCCTTGGCGACGGAGTCGTGCAGACCCCGTTCGACGAGCGCGAGGTTCGCTTGCACGGTCATCAATTGCGACCGCAGGGCTATGAGCTGGCGGTGCCACCACTCGTCCTGGCCTTCCCCGAAGTGCCACGTCTTGCGCGCTCTCGACTCGGCGTCGCGGTCCGCGAGTTGAGCGCTGAGCTTCGCCAACTCCTCGCGCCGCTCTGCCTGCGCCCCCTCCGCCGTCCAATCCGCGATCGCTTGCGCGAGCTCTTCGGGGTAAACCTCGGACTCCTTCCGTGGGCTCTCCCCGAGTTCCGCGAGCGCGAGTTGCTGCTCGGCTCGCGCCTTGTCGAACTGGCCTGTGCGGAAAAGTGCCCACGCCAGCGTGCTCCGAAACGGCGGGCGTTGCTTGTCGTTCGCGGCTGCGACGGCGAGCTGAGCGAGCACAAGCGCTTCGACCTCGTCGCCGTACTGCTCGCCGCCGTAGACGCCGGCCCCGTCTTCGTCGAGCAAGAACCGAGCAATTTGATCCCGATGCTTCGCAGTGTCCTGTTTTTCGTCCATGTGAACGTTGACCTCGTCTGCGGTTGGCCAGATCTCTTCGTTGAGCATGCGCCGGTACCAGGTCAGCTTTGATTCCAGTTCTTCCTGCTCGTCCTCGTTCCATGTGGCGCGGCGATCGGACGCCCGATCCTCCACGGTCCCGGGCAGCGCGCGCTCGCGCAGTTTCGCGATCTGCTCCTCCACGTAGGCCAGACCGGGCGACCAGGCCATGCCGTGCGAGAGATCTTCCGAGCGTCCGTCGACGAGCCGTTGCGCCCACTCGATCCACCATTCGGACGCGGGTCGCTCTTGCTTGCGCGAGTAGCGGAAGTCGTCGTCGGATGCCTTGAACTGTGCGATGTCCTGAAACAAGCCCCGAACACGCAGCTCACGCTCGCGCGCCAGCGCTTCGTCTTTGAGACGCGTCGCTTCCTGCGCCTTGACTGCGAATGCCGCGGCGCCGAGGCTCGCGATGAGCACGATCCCGGCGATCGCGGCCGCCAGCGGCTTGTTGCGCTGCACCCACTTCTTCGTCTCGGCCCACGTGCCGGTCTCGTACGCGCGCACGACGCGCCGCTCGAGGTACGCGCGCAAGTCCTCGGAGAGCTCGCGCATGTCGCGGTATCGCTGGTCGAGTTCGCGCGCCATTGCCTTGTCGCAGATCGCGACGAGCTCGGCCGGCGCGTCGCGCGCCTCTTCCGAGAGCGGACGCGGCGGACCCTCCTGCACGCGCTGCCAAACCGCGTAGTTGTTGGGCCGCGTGCCGCGCGGCACGTACGGCGAATGGCGCGCGAGCAGGTGGTAGAGCATCGCGCCGAGCGCATAGACGTCGGATTGCGGACCGAGCCTGTCGAGCTCGCCGCGCGCCTGCTCGGGCGGCATGTAGGCCGGCGTGCCGACCACGTCGCCGTCCATCGTCACGATCGGCGAATCGGGCGTTTCCTCGCGGGATTCGCGCCGATCCGTTCGGATTGAAACACTCCTCGGCGCTTCCGCGCGGAGGCGCACGTCGTGGCGGTCTTTCTGGCCCAAGACGCGCGCCAGGCCCCAATCCATCACGTAGACCTCGCCGTACTTGCCGACCATCACGTTGGCGGGCTTGAGGTCGCGGTGAACGACGCCCTTGTCGTGCGCGTAGCTCATCGCTTCGCACACCTTGAGCAAGACGCCGAGCGCGCGCGTCTCGTTCCACCCTTCGTGACCGGTCTCGACGTGCTCGTATATCTTCCGCAGGTCCTCGCCCTTCACGAGCCGCATCGTGAAGTACACGCGGCCGTCGGAGGCGAGGCCGAGCTCGTGCACGGGCACGATGCCGGGGTGATCGAGCTGGCCGGTGACCTGCGCTTCCTCGAGGAAGCGGCCGAGCGTGCGCGCGTCGACCTGGGGCGTGTCGCCGCGCGCCTCGTCCTTGCCCAGCACGACCTTCATCGCCGAAGTGCGACGCAGGTCCTCGTCCCAGATCCTGAGCACCGCACCCATCCCGCCGCGGCCGACCTCGCCCAGGATGCGGTAGCGCGAACTCTTGGGCGCGTGCGCGCGCAGACGGCGCAGAAGTTCGCTCGATGGGTCGGAATCGTGCGCGGCGTCGTCCTTGGGAGCGGACCCCTCGAGCGAGATCGCCGGATCCGCGGCTTCGCCGTAGCGCGAGCGCAATTCGTCGGCGACGCGTTGCGGCGCTTCCCAATCGAGTCCGGCGAATCGCAAGATCGGACGCAAGTGCTCGAACTCGTCGCGCAGGCGTCGCAGCTCCACGGCGTGCGCCGGATGGGCGCGGATCAGCGCTTCGAAGTCGCTGCTCTCGCCAGCCGCAAGCAGTCGCAAGTGCGCGGCGAACAGCGACGCGGCGTCCGGCGACGAATCGTCCGAGTCAGCGGCGTCGGCAGTCATGGGAAGTTTTGATGGCGATGCGAGCGTGAGCGCGCGGCGAGCCACGCTTGTTCTCAGCCTAAGACCGGTTCGATTCGGCGAGAGTTAGGTCAGGAGCGCTCGTGCGTCGAGCAGAGCGTAACCGGACTTTCAGCGCAAGAATCGAATGGGCTCAGCGCTGGTGGAGCGGAGATCGCACTTGTCGCAGCCTCACCACACTCCAGCCCGCGCGATCGCGCGATCGCGCGATGCGAATTCGATCGCGCGGTCGACCGAATTACAAGACCCAGATCAATTCGAGTCCATTCGACAAGTTGAACGTCGAGCTCGTGCAGAAAGCCGCGGCATTGCGATACCAGACCTGATAGTGACGCGTGCCACCCGCGGCCGGCACCTGACCCTTCACCGTCACGCGTGGCTCGCCGGCGCCCGGATAACTGGATGCGCCGCCGCCCGAATTCATCGCGGTGCCCAGACGCAGCACGGCTCCAGCCGCGCAGCGCAGTCCGTCACCGAACGGCGCGCCCAAACCCGCGCTCTGCTGCAGCGTCCCCTGGAAATAGAGCGCGAACGACGCGGGCATGCCCGAACCGCTCAGCACGATCGTGTCGTTCGACACCGACGCCGCGCCGGTCGCCGCGATGCGCGCGCCCTGCCCGAGCGAGTGGGCGCAGCCGCGGCCCCCACCCGGCGTGCTCGTGTTGTCGCACGGGCACGCGGCGCCGCTGCCGTCGCCGAAACAGAACGGTGTGCCGACCGAGCATTCGTCCGGGATGGAATTGTCATCGGCGTCCGCGCTGAAACCGTCGGCGATGTCGCACTCGTCGGGCACGCCGTTCTGATTGCAATCCAAGCTCGTCGCCGCAGCGATGTCGGTCGTGTCGGGCACTGAATTGCCGTTGCAATCGATCTCGAACTCGAGCGCGCCGATGTCCACGAGCGGCGCCACGCCGGAGCCCGTGTCCGCCGTGTTCGGATCGTCGACGAAGCGCGCGTGCGCCAGGAGATCGAGCGGCGTCGGTTCGCTCGTCACGAGATCCTGGTCGAGGTCGGCCGCGTCGGGCGCGACCTCGGCGTTGTTCCCGCCGTCGATGAGCGGAGACAGCGCGCCCAGCCGCACGTCGTCGTCGCGCGTCCCGACGATGCCGTCGATACCGTCGCGATCGAGGAACAGCGGATCCGAGCCGATGTTGCCGACCCCGCCGAGGCTGCCGGTCAGACCCTGCACGCAGCACGCGTTCACGCTCGTCGTTCCGCCGCTCGCGTGGATCTGCGCCGCCTCGAGATTCCCGTTCGCGTCATCGTCTGCCCGACGTGCCGATCCGCCAGTGGGTGCTCTCGCTCCCCTTCCGCGTGCGCTACCTGTTGGCCTACGACGCCAAGCTGTGCTCCGCCGTGCGGCGC
>JAWXBU010000131.1:0-9129 GCA_034440255.1 Planctomycetota bacterium
AACACATACCTATCAAACTCCCCCCCCCTCAAAAAAACCTCGACAGCACTCCTCACATCCAAATTCACCGCCCCCCGCGACAACACCTCGACCTCGAACCCCAACGCACGCAACCGCTCCCATTGCCCTTCCTCCGCGATCACACACCCCACCTCCCCAATTTCAGCATCCATCGCCGAACTCAAAAACGACCGCGGGTTCAACTCCCCTCCCGACAACACACGCAATCGCCCCGCAACGGTGTCGCGCAATCCCAGTGTCGCGCACCCCGGGAAACTCCGCTCGCCCACTGATCCTCCGCTCGCCACCCCCTCGACAACTCTCTCGAGCGGCGAAGGATCCACGAGCGCCAGCACACCCTCGTACGCAACCGTCAACGACGCGAGCAGGGCGAGCGCAAGTGCGCGAAACGGTCGCACCTCGTCACGTCCAAGTCTCACTCCGACACCATAAAAAACGAGCGGTGACAGCAAGCCAACTCCCGCCACCCAATCGACACGCATCACGATCACAGCCGCGCAGGTCGCGACACACACGACGACGATCCCCGACACAAAAGCCGCTCGCCTGGCCCATCCGGTGCGAGCCGCATCCAACAAGAACGGCGCGATCACCACTGCCAGCAGCGCATGCGTGGGCGCCAAATAACGTCCTCTGTGTGTGTTCGAGAGCGAAAAGACGATCAACAACAACGCTGCCCACCCGATTGCCAATCCGATCGCCGATCGATGGGCCCGCCACCGCTCGCGTGCGGCGTTCCGCGCGGCGAACACACCCACGACGACGAACACGATCCACGGCAAGAAGTGCTTCGCGAGCGAGGTCGCGTAGTCGACGAGCTGACGCGCGACTTCTCCGATCGATCCTGCCAGACGCGCTCCGACCTGATCGTCGACGAACGAGGGAGCACCCGCACGCGTCGCCGTCATGAGACTCGGTGCGAGCCCCACGAGTGCGACCGCAAGCGCGATCGCGCAGACCGCGGGTGGGAAAAACCGGCGCAACGGCGTTCCCGCTCTCGTCGCGAGGATGACGACGATTCCGAAAGCGAGCACGAGCACACCGAGCCCACCTTTCGTGGCGATCGCGAGCCCTCCGCCGAGCCAAAACCATGCTGCGGCAGCCGTCGAACGCTCTTTCACGACGACGAGTCGCGCGAGGCCGAAGAGACTCGCCGCCGTGAACAACATGAGCAAGATGTCCGGCGTCGAGCGTCGCGCGAGCGTCACGACTTCGTAGTCGCACGCGACGATCAGGGCCGCCAGGAGCGGTGCCAGTCGCTCCTTCGGAAAGAGCTTCTTCGTAATGTGCCCCGTGAGCCACACGAGCAGTGCGCCGGCGACGAGAAACGGCAGGCGCGCCGCGAAGAAGGACACACCGATCGACGCGAATCCCGCGAGGACGAACCAGTACGTGAGCAGCGGTTTGTTGGCGCGCACGCTCCCGTCCGCCCAGCGCGGCGTCCACGGGTCACCGAGTTCGAGCATGCGCAGTGCGGAGTCGGTGTAGTAGCGCTCGTCGCCGTGGAAGTGTGCGCTGGAGCCGAGCCAGACGAGACCGGCGACGAAGAACAGCAGGGCCGCGACGACCGGTCCGTGCTCCTCGATCCAGTTCGCGCGTTCAGCAGAGTTCGACACCACGGGCACGGATCTTACTGTGGCGAGTCGGCCGAACAGGAGGATCGTCGCGCGGGTCGGGTCGGTGTGCGAAACGACGCGGCCCGCACGAAAATCGCGCGGGCCGCTTTCGCTTCTGGGCTCGGTGTGGAGCTCAGCCGATCAGAACGTTGAGCGCCGTCGTCAGCGCGGCACTCACGCCCGCGACACCCGCTGCGATCAGGTCCGAAGCGCCGATCAGGATGCCGGCGTAGACGATTCCGATAGCGATGTTGCCGCTGCGGAACTCGGCCTTCTCGTCGATGTTCGACGTGAGCTTGTCCATCGCCTTGAACGTCCACGAGATGGCAAAGCCAGCGACGATGAGGGCCACGATCAAGTTCACGACGCCACCGATGAGGGCCGAAAGGCCGCTCTTGAAGCTGCCGCTGACCACGCTGGTCAAGCCGTTCGTCATGCTCTCGACACCGCCCGCGACGACGTTGACGTAGGCGATCACGGCGCCCGCGGCCAGCAGCGCGACCGCGATGTTCTTCTTCTTGATCTCGCCCCAGATGTCGATGCCCTCGATCATCTTGCTCACGACCTTGAGGCCGTTGTTGATGGCGAAGGTGAAGATCACCAGCGACACGATGAGCTGGAGCGCACCGAGAGCGAGGCCGATCAGGGCCCCCTTCATGTCGGTCGTCGGGGCAGTCGTGACGGGCGCGGTGGCTTGGATGAGGGCGGGGACGAGGAGCAGGTTGAACATGAGGGGGGGTCTCGAATCGGGTTTGGGGGCGAATGGTTTACCGACGGGAGCGGGCCGGTGCAACGCTTTGGCCGCAACTCCGTCGCGCACGTCGGCAGCAGGTGAGAACGCGAGCGGTTTTGCCGACGGGAGGCTCGAAAACGGCCCTGGGAGGCCCCCAAGGCGGGTTCGCGCTCCAACTGCACGGGTTTCCGCAGGGCCTCGGGCCAGCTTCCTGACGCCGCCCTTGCGGGGCGGGAAGCGCTGCTCTGCTACCCTTCCGCGCCTGAAATCGAGTCCCCCAAATCCCGCGAAAGCCGCTGCCCCCCGATGACTCTGCGCGCTCAACAAGTTCGACTCAGTCTGGTTCTTCTCCCCTTCCTTTTCAGCGCGTGCGCAAGCTCACCCGAGCCGGTCGTGAACGCGAATCCGACTGCGAGTGCAGTCGGCGTCACCGGCTCCGATCGCCTCTCGATCGACGCACTCTTCGGTGATCCGAAAACACGCGTCGATTTCTCGGGCCGACCGAAGACCACCTACACCTGGATCGACGGCGAACGTTGGCTCGAGCGCAAGAAGGACGCGGCCAAGTCCGATTCGAGCGCGAAGAGCGCCGAAGGTTGGCTCGCGATCGACGCGCGCACTGGCACCACTGCGGCGGCGACCGATTTCGAGCGCGCGGCGCAGGCGCTCGTCGTGGCCCAAGCGGGTGCACCGAATTTCGAACGCATGACGAAGGATCGCACGGCGCAACTCGTCACGAAGAGCGGCGATGTGTGGATCGTGCCGTTCGACGGGAAGGCCGCCAAGCAGCTCACGCAAACTCCCGACGTCACCGAAGAAGAGTCCTCTTTCAGCCCCGACGGCAAGCGCGTCGCGTTCATCGCGAAGAACGATCTGTTCGTCGTCGACGTCGAAACCGGCGTGGCACGCGCGCTCACGAGCGACGGCAGCGAGATGGTGTTGAACGGCAAGCTCGACTGGCTCTACCAAGAAGAGGTGTACGGTCGCGGCACGTTCAAGGCCTATTGGTGGAGCCCCGATTCGACGAGCGTCGCGTACTTGCGCCTCGATGAGACCGGCGTGCCGCTGTACACGATCGTCGACGATTCGGATCACGTCGCGAAAGTCGAGACGAGCCCGTACCCGCAGCCGGGTGAAACGAATCCAGCGGTGAAATTGGGCGTAGCGAGTGTCGCGAGTGCCGCGACGACGTTCGTCGATTTGGGCGCGTATGCGCAGGACGAGCCTCTGGTCGTCGACGTGTCGTGGAGCCCTGCGAGCGAGCTCGTGTACTGCGTGCAAGATCGCGAGCAGACCTGGCTCGATCTGCGCATCGCAGAAAAAGACGCGACGCGCGATCGTCTGCTGTTCCGCGAGACGACGCCGGCGTGGGTCGAGCGCAACGATCAGAGTCCGATGTGGCTCGCCGACGGTTCTTTCTTGTGGTCGTCGGAACGATCGGGCTTCAAGCACATCTATCGCTACCAGGGCGCGGAGCTCGTCTCTCGACTCACGACAGGCGAATGGGAAGTGCGTACGTTGCACGGAGTCGACGAGAAGAAAGGTCTCGTTTTCTTCAGCGGCACGGAGCGCAGCGCCATCGGCAGCGACGCGTACTCGGTCGGGCTCGACGGCAAGAACTTGAAGCGATTGACGGCCGAGCCTGGCACGCACACTGTTCAATTCAGCCCGGATTTCAGCCTCTTCATCGACGCGTGGAGTGACGTGTGGACGCCGACGAAAGTCAAAGTCTGCTCGGCGGACGGCGCGCTCGTGCGGATGCTCGACGAGAACAAAGTCGAGACCGTGTCGCGCTACGCGTACTCGAAGCCGGAACTCTTGACGGTGAAGACGCGCGATGGTTTCGAGATGAATGCGCTGCTCGTGAAACCGACCGACTTCGACCCGACGCGGAAGTATCCCGTGATGATGTTCGTGTACGCGGGTCCGCACAATCAGACGGTGCGCAACGCGTGGGGCGGGACGGGCGGCATGTTCCAACAACTGCTCGCGCAGAAGGGCATCGTGTCGTGGAGCTGCGACAACCGCACTTCGTCGGGCAAGGGCGCGGTCTCGGCGTGGCCGTGCTACCAGCAATTGGGTGTGTCGGAACTCGCCGACATCGACGATTCGATCGCGTGGCTCGAATCTCAAGGCTTCGTCGACGAGGACAAGATCGGCATCAGCGGTTGGAGCTACGGCGGCTTCATGACGGGTTACGCGCTCACGCATTCGAAGATGTTCTCGCTCGGGATCGCCGGTGGATCGGTGACCGACTGGCGCAACTACGATTCGATCTACACCGAGCGCTACATGCGCTTGCCTAAGAACAATGCGAAAGGCTACGACGCGACGTCGGTCGTGAAGTCGGCCGAGAATGTGCATGGCAAATTGATCCTCGTGCACGGGCAGATCGACGACAACGTGCACGCGCAAAACACGCTGCGACTCGCTCACGCGCTGCAGAAAGCGAATGCCGATTTCGAGCTGATGCTCTATCCCGCGACGCGTCATGGCATCACGAATCCGCTGCAAACGAAGCACTGGCGCACGCTGATGCTGCGCGCGATGGATGAGGCGTGGGGTTTGGCTGTCGAAGAGTAGGCCTCGAGGAAGCATGCTTCGATGTAGTCGGTTGGACTCGTTCATCGAAGGCGGAAGAAGTACTCCTCTCTTTACAGTCAGACCTTCAAGTTCATCCTTTGAGTTGTCGTCACGATCTCGCGCAGCCTTGCATAGGAAATGCTTGGACCGTATCTTCTCAGCATGGCTACAAGGAGTACCACCGTACTCGTCATCGTCGGTAGCGTCGTCGCGTTGGCATCAGTGCTTTTGATGCGTTTGCCCGGGACTACCGAAGGTGAAGAGCTTCCGCGTCCCAAGATCTCGACTGGCCATATACGAACAGACCGAGAAGACCCAGCCCGACCGGAACAGAATAATCGTCTAGCAGTGGAAGCAGTCAGGCTGCCACAGCCCTTGGAGACAGCAGTCAAAACTGTTGATGCTCAGCCTGAGGAGGATCTGAAAGACATCAAGCTCGAAACAGATCCAATAAGGGTGAGGTGGCGTGTGCTTCGGTTTGGCCTGCAGGAATACAGGAAGCTGAAAACAAAAAATCCCTTGGGCTCGCGTGAAGGGACACTTTGCTATCACAGTGTAGGTGCCATTCTCATGGCATCAGCTAGAGGCACGACACCCAAACCTGGTGGAACCGGCACGACCACTACTCATTACATGGAGAACAGTGGACTTGGCTACGAGTGGGCTGTCGGTGAGTTTCCTGAGTATGATGCGATGAGGACCTACGCTCTCGCGAAAGCCGCATTTGACGATGATCGCGTCAGGCAAGCCAATCCGAATATCCAAGAACCCTCGTTCGATACGTCGAATTTTGATCTGATGGAAGCTCGAGCAGAAGAAGCGATGGCCCTGCTCGAAGCGCGCTACGGATTCTCACAAACATCCCAGTAGAAAAGACAATTTGTAGTCATGAATTGGAAGCTCCGATGCTTCTGTTTGCTTGCAGCGCTCACCGTCACTCCTTCTATGGGGGCCGTCAGTTCGCTGAACTGTCCCTTGACGTGCTCAGCGGGTCAGGCCGGGTTTTCAGGAGGCGTCGATATCGGCCCCCCCGGAACAAATTTGAGTGTGTCCTTCGGTCCACGTGTCGACGGCCTGGGCATGCAAGATCCATGCGGAGCGTGCCCAGGCAGTCCCTGCAAATTGGGCGTCACCATTGTCTGGAACAACAATGGCACGGGCGACCTCCTCGAGTGGGACTACGGCGGCATCTCCAGCGGCCCGTTAACACAATTCAATCGTGGAGGGTGAGTCCAGGCGCCACACGATGACTTCATCTCACTCAACATCCAGGTCACGAGCGGCGGTACGATAGTCTTCGATCAGACAGCACAGTTGATCTGCACTTGCCCAGAACCTTGATTATGCGTTGAGACAGAGCCATTCCACGCTTGTATGCTTTGAGAGCTCTGGCAATTGCAGGAGTAGCGGCACCGATTGCTTGTTGATTCAATCATCGATACGGACGTCGCCTGAATACCGCCGCTGCAGTAGCCTAAACATGTGCTTAGGCGAAAGAGGGACCCATTCACACAAACGACTCCCCAGATGGAGGAGTTCCAGTCAGGACGTCGCCTGACCGCGTGCTCGCTCGAGAATGCTCGTCGTAGAGCGACCGGGCACCATCGGCGCCAGATGTACGACGCCCCCGTGGGACTCGACCCATTCGCGACCGACGACGCCCTTGTCGGCCCAATCCTCGCCTTTGACCAACACGTGCGGCGTCACGCGTTCGATGATCGCGAGCGGCGTGTCTTCGCTGAAGCTCGTGACCGCGTCGACCATATCGAGCGCCGCCAACATCTCCATGCGGTCCTCGATCGGGTTGACCGGTCGAGTCGGACCCTTCAAGCGCTTCACGGACGCGTCGTCGTTCACGCCGACGATGAGCACGTCGCCCTTCTGTTTCGCGAAGCGCAAGTAATTCACGTGACCGACGTGCAACACGTCGAAACAGCCGTTGGTGAACACGATACGCCGTCCATCCTTGCGCCACTGTGCGAGCGACGCTTCGACGTCCGCTCCGACGACGACTTTGCCGCCGTGCGGTGAAGACTCGCGCATGTGCGCCGCGAGTTCGGAGCGCGACACGGCGTGCGTGCCGAGTCGGCCGACGGTGATCGCCGCCGCTTGATTCGCTAGCTCGACCGCCGTGCCCAGCGGCACTCCGTCGGCGAGATAGAAACCGAGCTGCGCGACGACCGTGTCGCCGGCGCCGGTGACGTCGAAAACAGCGCGCGCGAGCGCCGGCACGTGACCCGCACGACCGCTCTTGTCCTTGTAGAAAATGCCATCCGCGCCGAGCGTGATCACCGCCGCGTCGAGGTCGGCTTGGGCCATCAGATCGTCCGCCGCCTGGGACATGTCGTCGATCTTCGCGAGCTTGCGACCGAGCGCTTGCTCGGCCTCTTTGCGATTCGGCGTGACGAGCGTCGCCCCGCGGTAGCGCTTGTAGTCATCACCTTTCGGGTCGACGAGCACAGGAATTCCTGCTGCGCGCGCCGTCGCGATCACGCTGCGCAACACTTCGCTCGACAGCACGCCTTTGCCGTAGTCGGACAACACCACGGCGCGCGCCCGACGAACGCGCTCGGGAATTTGCGCGAGCAGCGCTTGCTGCGCCGGTCCGCCGATCGGTCGCGCGTCTTCCCAATCGACGCGCAACATCTGATGCGAGCCGCTCATCATGCGCGTCTTCAGGATCGTCGGGCGCGTCGGATCGATCGCGCAGCCGCTCGTGTCGATGCCTTGATCGGCCATCAACTGGCGCAGCGCGCGTCCGTAGCCGTCGTCACCCAGCACGCCGATGATGTCGACTTCGGCGTTCATCGCCACCAAGTTCGCAGCGACGTTGCCCGCGCCGCCGAGTCGCTCTTCCTTTCGTTTCGCAGTGAGGATCGGGATGGGTGCCTCGGGCGAGATGCGCGCGACGTCGCCCGACACGTATGCGTCGAGGATCAAGTCGCCGACGATGAGCACGCGCGGCCGACCGCGTTGAAGGAGCACCGATTCGAGTTCGCGGACGTTCATGAGAGTCGCGATCCTAGCCTGTGGTTCCGCGCCCGTTCCACCTCGTCGCGTTCATCTCGCGGCTCGATCGACCGAATCGGCCGATCAAACCTGTGCATCGTCACCACCCGCGTTCGCCTCGGCAGCGATGTCGGCCGCGTCGGCTCCCCGGTAGCGATCGTGCAGCCAGAAGTACTGAGCGGGAGCCTTCAAGATCAGGCGTTCGAAAACGCGGTTGATCGTCGTCGAAATGTCCTCCGGCGACTGACCCGCGAGATCGCGCGGATGGAGCACGTCGTGGAACGAAACGCGCCAGCGCCACGGTCCTTCCATGTAGCAAGCGCCGATCACCGCGGGAGCCCGCAAGCGGCGCAATAGAACGCCCGCACTGCGATCACAGCGCGCCAAACGGCCGAAAAACGGCGCGAAAACGGGGCGAGTGCGCGCGCGCTGATCGAGCAGCATCGCGAGCGTCCCGCCGGCCTTCACGATCGTCGGCGCATGTTGCATCGCTCCGCGCCGCGGCAAGACGCGTAAACCGCGTGCTTCGCGACTGCGTTGCACGTGCACGGACAAGGGCTTGTTCCGCGGCGGTTTCGCGATGACGTAACACGGGTCGCAACCGATCCAGGGCAGGACGGCGGCGCCGGATTCCCAGTCACCGATGTGGCCGGTGATGACGATGCGACCGTGCTTCGAAGCGAACAGTTCGGCGACTTCGGGCGAGAGATCGACCGTGTAGTGATCGAGGACGCGACCGCTCACCACGTGGCGATCGAAGGCTTCGCTCGTGATGACGACGCGCAGGAAATGTCTCCACGCTTCGAGCACGCGTCCGTCGAGCTCGCGTTCGTCGATGTCGCCGAGCGCTTGACGCAAGAACGTCTTCGCGGCGCGTGTGTGCGAACGATCGAACAGTCTCGCAGCGCGTGCGATGACGCCGATCGCGCGTTCGCGCAATCCGTTGGGCAATCGGTCGAGCGCCCGCAGCGTTCCGATCGCAGCACGCGACTCGAGACGCGCCATGAAACCGTCGCGCTGGCCGAACACGTCCTGGCGCGCAACCGGCCAATCTTGTCTCAAGCCCCGCGGCAGGACGCTGGTCGTCGAGTCGGCGCTCATGAGTCGGATCGGCCTGTTTTCACGCGCTTTTCGTCGGTCGCGAGAACGGATTCGACGGGCCCGTCG
>JAWXBU010000132.1:0-3144 GCA_034440255.1 Planctomycetota bacterium
ATTCCCATAGAGGTTAAAGCAGGCGCTACGGGTTCCCTGAAAAGCCTGCGCAGCTTTCTATCGTCACATCCCAGCACGCCCTTTGGCATTCGCCTGTTCACCGCCGCCGCAGCCAAGCACGACGATATCTATAGCCTGCCCTTGTGTTACGCTGGGTCTCTGCAACAGCACGTGCCGCGATGGGCGACCGAGAGAATCTAATGGAAGGGCTCTCCGTTTGCACGAGACAATCGAAAACCGACAGGTACGCCCGACTAAGTCAAAGCGGATCATCGCCGAACAGGCTACCTACGAAAAGGCCGATAGCCTCGAAGGGCTCGGGGTGGATGGTTTCGTGACGTTCGGCTCGAAGTAGCGTGACGTAACCAGCATGGCTAAAGCGCAGCACGGTCAGCGTGGCGTCACGTGGGTCCACTACCCAGTAGTGAGGGATCTCATTCCGGTGATACAACCTCAACTTCTTGACGGTATCGTCGTTGGCATTGCTCGGAGACACCACCTCACATACCCAGTCCGGCCGTACCCTAACGGGAGTACCCGTTGGGCGTTCGGGGCAGCGTGCACGAAGCCAACCGAGCACGTCAGGTCGTACAATTTCGTCTCCGCTTAACAGCACCTCGACCTCAGTGAGAATCCACCAGCCTCCTGGACCACCGACGCTCGACTTACGTTGGAAAAGAGGGCGCACCGCGCTCACCACGCCCGCCTGAGCATCGCCGTGTTCGCCTGTCGGAGCCGACTTCTGAGTCAATTCACCATCGATCAGCTCGTGGAAGCGCTGCCGCTCGGGAATAGCCCAAAAGTCGTCTACAAGCGCTCTTCGGGGTGCTGACTGGGTCATGCTGACGGCTCTCCGGCAGCATACGCTGACAAGTGCCTTGCCGCCAGAGCGCCATTCGGCGGCTGATCAGACGGCGGGGGGCCGAGCCAGACGATCACACTGCCCTGGCTCACACGTGGCGCGCAGTGATATCCGTGCGGCTCATGGTGGACCGCGGTGTCGGCCAATGCTTCGCCCCAGGCAGGAGGGCAAAAGCCTCGGCGCTTTCAGGAGAGAGCTACGAGTTACGAGGGGGCTAGAGGTACCGCCGAACGCGCGCGGCGTAGGCGGCGTAGCTCGGTCCGAACTTCGCGGCGAGGTAGCCCTCCTCTTTCACGACCGCGATGAAGTGCACGATCGCAAGCGCGAGCGGTGCGAACGCCGAGATCCACAGCACGTTGCTGACGAGGCCAGCACCGATCAGTAGCGTCGTGATTCCCATGTACATGGGATTTCGCGTGAAGCGGTATGGCCCGCGTGCGATCAGCTCCGGCGTCGGCGACCACGGCGTCGGGCACTGGCCCGTGCGCAGAAACAGCACGCGCGCGGAGGCGACTGTCGTCACACCCGCGGCCACAAGCACGACACCGGCGATCAGCGAGAACGGCCGAGCAGCGGCGACGCCTAACGGCGCCACGAACAGCTGCATCGCGATCGCGAGCAGAACGCAGCCGAGGAATACGAGCGGCGGTGGGAAGCGAACGCGCGCGCCGCGTTCAGAAGTTGCTGTCATGTGTCCAATCTACGCCCCGGGCGCCTGTGCGTAAATCCGTTGGATCTGCACTTCGTGTATGCAATTCTGCATGGATGATCGATTGGAATGACTACCGCTACTTCCTCGCTGTCTCGCGCACCGGCTCGCTCTCGAAGACCGCGCGCGCACTCGGTGTGGACCAGTCCACCGTCGGCCGCCGCCTCGCTGCGCTGGAGGATGGATGCGGGGCGAAGCTCTTCGATCACACACCGAAGGGCTACGTCCTCACTCCCGCGGGAGAGGGCGTGCACGTCGACATCGGCCGCCTCGAGGATGGGTTCCTCGCCGTAGAGCGCCGCCTCGCAGGCACCGACGCGAAGCCCGAAGGCATCGTTCGGCTCGCCACGACCGAGGTGCTCGCGACCGCATTCCTCGTCAAGCACCTGTCTTCGCTGCGCGCCAAGTATCCAAAGCTCACGCTCGAGCTCCGCACGGACAACACGCCGGTCGACCTAGCGCGGCGCGAAGCGGATCTCGCGCTGCGCATCGGTGCTCCTCCGAAGCAGCCGAACCTGATCCATCGCACCCTCGGAGCGGCTGGTTTCTCGCTGTTCGCATCGCCGCGCTATCTCGCGCGCCGTGGTCGCCCGCGCCTGCGCGATGGGCTGCGCGGTCACGATCTGGTCGCGTACTGCGGTCACCTCGCGATCGCTCCCCTCGGTCGCTGGCGCGATGCGCACGCAACTGAAGCCGAAGTGGTGCTGCGCGCGGACAACATCAACGTCGTGCACAAAGCGGTCATCGCCGGACTCGGTGTCGGCGCGCTGCCGTCACTGTTCGCCGCGTCGGACATCGAACGCATCCACCCGGACATCGTCGGGACATCGCCGATCTCGACGGTCGTCCACGAAGATCAGGTGCAGAGTGCCCGGATCCGCGCGGTCGTCGACTACCTCGCCCAGGTCGTGCGGCGCGAGCGCAGCCTCCTAATCGGAGATGTGAAACGCACGAACAGGTGATCCGCTCCGCTCTCTACCGACTGGGTTCTGCTCTGTCCAAGCATGCAAAAACTCGCACGGCGGCAGCCACCGCATCCAGGGCGCCGGTTTGCACGAGCGGCAGAACCTCTTGGATTTTTGCCTGAATTCTCGGCTGCGCTAGAAATGCTTCAACCGCTCCCACTCGGAGCAAGCTCTCAAACCAGCGGGCGCGCTGCCGTGAACGTTCGCGAACGAGCTCGCCGCTCGCCACGGATTCGGCAAACCTGACAGCGATGGCACGACGAAGCTCGGAAAGCCCTGTATTCTCGATTGCGCTCACTGCCAAAACCTGCGTTGACCTGCCCTGCAGAGTCCCTAACGCCGATTCATACATCGCACGCGCTGCCTGTGCTTCAGACTCCCCCGTCCCATCCGCCTTATTCACCACAAACTGATCCCCCACTTCGAGCAAGCCGCGTTTGATGCCCGTCAGTTCGTCGCCTGCACCGGCCAGCAACACCACCAGGCACACATCTACAATATCGCGGACGGCTTGCTCACCCTGCCCCACACCCAGCGTCTCGATGATCACCGTGTCGAAACCTGCAGCTTCACACAGCCGTAAAGCTTCGCGCGTCCGCTCCGCCACA
>JAWXBU010000133.1:0-22623 GCA_034440255.1 Planctomycetota bacterium
ACCGAGCCAGAGCAATTTTTCCCCGATGCGCTGCGAGCAACTCGCATCAAGCGAGTTGCTCGCAGCGCATCGGGGAAAAATTGCTCTGGCTCGGTACACTCTCGATTCGCAGCGTCGCCGAACGGTCGGCCGTCTCGGGCGAGCCTACTGCGGTTCGTAGGCGGAGGGCGTCGTCGGTTCGGCGGCCGCGGCGGCCGCCGTCGTCGAGGCGCAGCCGCTGGCTCCGCCGACCGAACTGCTGCTGGACCCGCCCACGTTGCTCGCTCCGAAATTGCGCTTCCCGAGCGAACTGGCGCGCGGAGCCGCTGCGCCCGCGCGAACCTCGACACCGCGTGAATCGACACCGCGTGAATCGACACGCTTGCCCAGGGACGGCCCGGTCACACCGTGGCCGTAGACCTCGCTGCGCGGGTGTCCCGAGCTCTCCAAATAGCGATGCACCGTCACGGCCGTGCCGAGCACGACCACGAGCACCAACGAGACCAGACCCTTCGTGGAAAGGGACCGGGGCAGGGGGTCGAGCGTGGAGCGGAAGACTCTCTTCATGATCGCGGCCTCGGGCGGGTGACCGATGCGTACGCAGGATAGTCGCGGCTTACGAGCAGGATACGGTCATATTCCAACACAAAGCGAACGACGTCTGCACTCATGGCGCTATAGCCGCATTTCTCAGGCACGATTCCGCGCCGCAGAATGCCGATCCGCGTACGCCAGAAGCGCTTGAAACTGCGCGTGGAAGTCGTGGGTGCCTCCGCCGAGGGGCGCCTTGAAGAAACAGGCCGTGTGAGGCATTTCCCCCACTTCGCCGCGCGCGGCGGACAGGTCGGCGAGGCGGACGAGATCGAGGACGAGGGGCGCCGCCAGAGCCGAATCGCTGCCCGTCCAGGTGAACTGCAAGCTCATCTTGGCGCCCAGAAAGCCCTCGAAGTGAACGTAGTCCCATGCCGTTTTCCAGTCTTGCAGACTGGGCACGTAGTCGATGCCGACGTGCGTGTGCACGGCCGCGTCGCCGAGCAGTTGGCGCAACGCCTCGTTCTTGTTGCGGACTTTCGTTTCCTTGTGCGCTGAATCCGACAACACGGCGCCGTCGCGGTTGCCGAGCATGTTGTAACCCTGCCACGACAGCACCTTGAGCGCGCGCCGTGAAGAGCGGCGCGAGCACCGTTTTCACGAGCGTCTCACCCGTCTTCCCGTCGTTGCCGCAGTGCGGCACGCGCCGCTCGAGCGCGAGTTCGCGCAAGGCCGGAAGCGACGCACCACGGCTCGGCGTGAAGTTGACGTACGGCATTCCGCCGGACAGCGCTGCGTAGGCGTACAGCATCGACGCAGGCTGAGCGACGCCAGCGTCGAGGGCGCTCTCGAACAGCGCGAGCGACGCCCATTCGGGACGCTCTTCGCGGAACGCTTCGGTGGAGGCGACGTTGACGACGACCACGCGCTCGAGCTTGTGCAACGCCTTGAAGTCCGCGACGTCGGCCGCGATCGCTGCGATCTGCTCACGGGGCGGGCGCGACGACAGACGAGCCGCACGCGGATCGAGATCTGCGAAACCGACGTCGGCTCCGTCGAGCGTGCCGGGACGGATGCGTGTCTCGAACTCGGCCGCGAAATCACTCGAGGCCGTGACCAGATCCGAAGTGAGAATGCCGTTCTTGACGAGTTCGCCAGCCGAGTGCGACAGGTCGCGCCTGCAGACGTCGTGTCCACCGAGCACGAGCGCGTCGAGATCGACGAGGCGCAAACGATTGAACGGGTCCTTCTCGGTGATGACGCCGATCGGCTCCAACATCCCCTCGCGGATGCCCGCCAGACCGTAGGCCAAACAAGTCGAGATCGAACCGCGTGCGCCGATGAGCCAGACGCCGACGCGGCGAGGATTGGGTGCCTTGGTCACGGTTTCGAATCTCGAGCTGACTACTTTTGGCGAGGCGTGGAAGCAAGCCACGCCTCGACGACGGCGTCGTGACGGGCCGGCCACCAGCGGATGGAACCGACGCCCCGCTCGGCGCCCCGGGTCTCGATCTCGGGCGTGAGGCTCGAGTTCGATTCGTGGGTGCGGGGATCAGGGCCGCTCAGTTTGCCGAGCGAATCGCCGGATGCCAGTGCGCTCGCCACAGAGTCGCTTTCGAGGCCTGTATTTGAGCTCGAATTCGCGGGAGCACCGGCGACGTCGGCCTGCAACGGAACACCCAACGCGCGAGCGGCGTCAGCGAGCTTCGCGCGCTCGGAAGCGTCGATGCTCGGATCGGAAATCGCCCTCTTCACGCGCTCGGCGAGCTCGGTCTTGGTCTGCGAATCCAAGTACGGCGCATTCGCTGCGGCAGCCAAGTCGAGGGCCAGCGCGCTGCGCTCCGCGTCGACAGCGGATGCCGCCTGCGCTCCGCGAGGCTCGCTCGCGATCAAGGAGCGCGCCGCCTCGGTCAGCGCCGCGCGATCTGCTTCCGAGACGTGCGCCGAAGTCCGTACGGACAGATGCGCGCCTTCACGAGCAGCGAATTCGCGCGCGCTGAACACGATGGCGAGACCGAGCACGACAGCGACGAGCGCGAGCGGCGTGCTCGGCAAGGACGCGCGCGCCAAGTCGGTCGTGCGCAGTCGCAAGACGACGTCTCGCACCAGAATTCGCGCGAGCGGGCCGCTCGAATCGTCCTTCGAAACGTCGGAGGCCGTGACCAGAGCACCGTCGAAGTTCAGGCGACCGTCGACACGCCGCAAGTGTTCGCGCGGCTTCGGCATGTGCTCGGTCCAGGTCGCCGCCGCGACGAGCAGGCCTACGCAGAGCACCGCGATCCAGGCTTGCTGTGCGTGAACACTCGAATCGAGTGTGGACGACGGGCCGCGGGCCAGCGACACGCTCGTACTCGCCGTGATCGCGGCGAACACGACAGCCGCAGAGAGCCAACCCAGCGCGAGCGCTTCGACGACGCGGCCGGCACGGTGCAGCGCGAGCGAGCGCGCCAACGAGCGCGACAAGACCGCGGCGGGTTCGCGTTCAGCGAGCATCCGGAACGGCGGGCTCCGTCACGACGGTGGGCAGGCGCGCTTCGATTTCCGGCGGCAGCGTGACCAACTTCTCGCGCGAAAAGATCAGCTCGACCCTCGAATCGCGCGGCGGAACGAGCCAGAAATTCGTCATCCAGATCGTCTGTTTCAAACACTCGAGCAGAGCCGCGGTGAAGATCGTGTTGCCCTGTTCGAAGAGAGCGACGTTGATCAGGTTGCCTTCGAGATCCGCTGCGAACGCTTCGTCGCTCTTGTCCGATCTCGGCTTGACCATGCGCGAGCCCAAGTACACCCACTTGTGTCTACGCATCGTCTGTCCGGTCGAGCGATCGAGCAGCAGATCTTCGACGCGGTAGAAATACGTTTCGTCGCCAGTTTTCCAGGCGGCGTAGAAGAAGAAGCCGTCCCCCGTGGGCGGTACGACCACGTACGCGCTGACGCCGTCGCGCACCTCGGCCTCGCTCGGTTTCGGATCGCGCAACACCCACGCCGCGTTCTTGCCGGGCTTCACGCCGAGCGCGAGCAACGCGACGTTGAGCAGGGACGGCACGACGTCGGTCGCGAACATGCTCTCGTGTGCCTGACCCGTGGGATTGACGAGCACGTACTCGAGCAAATCCTCGCGCACCAGCACGGTCGCAGGGATCGTGATCAGCCCTTTCTCGACGTCGAGGTGGATGCCTTGCGCGGCGAAGGCTCGGGTCAATTCAGCCGGCAGCGCCGCGGGCTTCTGGTCTTCGAAAGCGAACGATGCGAGCACGGCGACCGTGCTGATCACCGCTGCGATGGCGATGTGTTTCATGCTGTGCCTCCACCGAAATCTCCGGCCAACAGGCGCTCGCGCGTGACGCCCAGCTTGTCGAGATCGCTTTTCACGAGCGCGTGCACCGCTTCGGCGTAGCGCCGGATTTCGTACTGCGCGTCGGGCTTCAAACGTTGCTCGAGGAAGTGCAGGACGCCCTGCAGCGACACGGTCCAGTAGGCCTGACTGTAGACGCTCTGCGGCAAGCACAAGCGCGCGATTTCCTTGGCGACGCCGCGCTGAATGCGCGCTTTGTAGCGTTCGAAGCTCTCGCGGCACTCTTCGATCATGAGCGCGCGCTCGGCCTCGTGATCGAAAGTGGTGCCGAGATCGACCGACGCCTGTTTGTTGCCGTGCGGCGGATTCGCGCGCATGACTTTGGGCACGTAGAACTCGGGCGTCCACTCGACGTAGCGGCCCGACACTTCGTTCCACGAGCAGCCCTTGTCGGTGTCGAACATCACGTCGAAGACTTCCAAGCTGACGGGTTGTCCGTCGACTTCGTATTTCCGCCAGCCCGAACCGACCTGGTACTTGAACGCCTGACGGAAGACGAAAATCGGCGCCTTCCAGTGGAACGTGTAGAAGGAATGGCGGTACGGCGACGTGTGCCCGTGCTCCCACAAGAATGCGCACAGCTTCTTGTCCTTCTCGTCGAAGGCGGTCTTCTTCTTGTCGTACGAGATGCGCGCGGCGTTGACGACTTTGAGCGCCGGGTCGACCTGCATGCGATCGACGAGCGAGACGAATCCGATCGCGTCGTCTAGCGTCTCGACGGCGCCTTGCGGCAGAGTCATTTGTTGGAGGCTCATGGATTTCTCCTCAGTCTACGTCGTCTGAGCGCGCGAGAGCATGTCGATCAAGTCGGAGGCGATGACGGAGCGGCTGACGCGCGCCGCTCGGCACAGATCGCCCGCTCGTCCGTGCACGAAAACAGCTCGCGCCGCGGCGTCGAACGCGGTCCAGCCGGAGTCGGGCAACGTCGTGACGAGCGCCAGGTACGCGACCAAGATTCCGGCGAGCACGTCGCCTGAACCCGCGGTCGCGAGCGTGTTGTCGCCGGTCGTGTTCACGTACACGCGCTCGCCGTCGGTGACTACGGTTCGAAATCCCTTCAAGCAGCAAATCGAGCGCGTTTTCAGCGCGATCTTGCGCGCAGCGCCGATGCGGCCGGCAGCGTCGGTCGGAAGTGCGGAACCGATCAAGCGTGTCGCTTCGCCGGTGTGCGGAGTCAGCACGGTCGGTCGAGTGCGCTTCGCGGCAAGCGCGGGGTCGCGTGCGAGCAGCGTCAACGCGTCGGCGTCGATCACGAGCGGTGCGTCGAGTTCGACGACGATGCGCGTGAAGAGTGCACTCGCATCCGGGGCCAGACCGAGTCCCGGACCCACGAGGCCCGCATGCCAGGCCTCGCGCTCGATCTTCAGCGCGTGCGCATCGATCATCACGGCCTCCGGTGCTGCGATCGGGAGCGCATGCTTCACCGAGTCGTCGCGCACGACGACACCGACGAGCCCCGCTCCCGCGCGTTGCGCCGCGCGTGCCGCCAAGATCGCTGCACCAGGCATCCACTCGCTGCCCGCGACGAGGAGCACACGACCCGCGATTCCCTTGTGAGCCTCGAGCGGCAGATCCGGCGGCGGTCTCGGAATGGACTCGCTCATCGAGCGCTCGCTCAAGCCACCACTTGCGTGCGACCGACTTCGATCCCCGCCCAATTCGTGATGCGCTTTTCTTCCCAGGCTTCGAGCGCGGCGCATTCCTCTTTCGTCGCGAATTCGAAGCGTCGCAACAGGTCGACGATGAGCGCGTGAAACCCGCGGTAGCTGCCGTCGTCGACCTTGATGGCGAGCCCACGATCCGCGCCGCGCACGCCGATCGCGTACACCGCTTCGCCGCCGATCTTTGGGAAAAGCCGGCCCTTCGTGACGCGTGCGATGTCCGTGCAGATGCGTTGATGATGGCCGACGATCAGATGCGGATACTCCGCGACGGCGGCGGTCATGCGCTCGCACGCCGCGCGCCTCAGCGGCGGGAGACCGTCGGGATTCGCGACACGCGCGAAAGCCGTCGCGAGCGCCGACAACGGCATGCGGAACGTCGGCGCCGAGCAACCGTCGATCGCGACGTACAGATCGGCCTCGCGCATGCCCGACATGTCGACGACGGCTTTTTGGATCAGGCGTTGGCCGGCGCTCTCCCGCGCCAAGTAGTCGTGCGTCGGCACGCCGAGATGGAGTGCGAGCGCCAAGAAACCAGCGTGTTTGCCCGAGCAATTGTTGTGGAGTGCGCTGGGCTTCTGCTTGTCGTCGCGCAGTTTGTTGCGCGTGTCGGGATCGCCCGGTTGCTGCGGTCCGCACTGCAAATCCGTCGCAGAAAGTCCCAAGCGCGCGAGCAATGCGGCGACCGGTTCCGTGTGGCACTTCTCGGCGTTGTGCGAGCTGAGCGCGAGCGCGACCTCGATGTCGCTCAGTCCGAAACGCTGGGCGGCGCCGGTCTCGATCAGCGGGAGTGCCTGCAAGCTCTTGACCGAACTGCGCGTGAAGATCGGCACGCGCCACGAGCCGACGCCGTCGATCGTCGTGCCCGACGAATCGCTGACGACCCAGGCTCCGCGGTGCTGCGATTCGACTGCGGCGCCGCGCCAGACCTGCACGAGGACCGGGTTTTCCGGATAGCGCGGGTCGATCGAGGGGCCCGCCGACTTCGGACCGGTCTTCGGCGACGAGTTCTGCGCTGAGGCGACAGGGTGATCCATGCGTGCTCCGATGTTAGCACCCTTCCCCTCTGCCCCGACAGGTGCGATAAGGGCTCTGCTCATGAAGGATCCGCTCGACGAACCGCAGATGATCGACGTGGCCCTCAACCGGATCGTGATCCGCGAGGGTTCGGACCAGCAGTACATCTTTCTGCGCGAACGATCCGGCGCGCGCGGTTTTCCGATCGTGATCGGCACAGCCGAGGCCTGCGAGATCCGGCGCGTCGTCCAAGGCATCCAGCCGGAGCGGCCGCTCACGCATCAACTCGCATATGAATCGATCAAGGCCTTGGGCGCCGAGTTGAAGCGCGTGGACATCGTCGATCTGCGCAACAACACGTTCTTCGCCCAACTCGTGTTGCAGGACGAACGCGGAGAGCGCACGGCGATCGTCGATGCTCGGCCCAGCGACGCCGTGGCGTTGGCCTTGCGGGCGGCGTGTCCGATGCGCGTCGCCGAGAGCGTGCTCGAGGCCGTGCGGACCGACACCACGGGACCCGATCCGAAACCGGCGGACGAAGCACCTGAATAGACGCGAATAGCGCGTGCTTGCCGAGTGCGAAACGCGCCCGGCGAACGTATCTTTCTCCGCCTCGGGGAGGCGTGGCAGAGTGGCTGAATGCAGCGGTTTTGAAAACCGCCATACCGCAAGGTATCGAGGGTTCGAATCCTTCCGCCTCCGCCAAAATCAGAACGATCGATGAATTCTTCCACGCTCACTCATCTCGAAGCCCTCGAAGCGGAGAGCATCCACGTGATGCGCGAGGTCGTCGCCGAATTTTCGAAACCGGTGATGCTGTTCTCGATCGGCAAGGACTCGATGGCGATGCTGCGCGTCGCCCAGAAAGCGTTTGCACCGGGAAAACTGCCCTTTCCGCTCTTGCACGTGAACACGACGTTCAAGTTCAAGGAGATGATCACGTTCCGCGACCAGATCGCGCGTGAGCTCGGTTTCGAGTTGATCGAGTGGATCAACCAGGACGGCGTGGCTCTCGGGATCAACCCCTTCGATCACGGCACGCAGCGCCACACGCACATCATGAAGACGGAGGCGTTGAAGCAGGCCCTCGATCACTACGGCTTCGACGCTGCCTTCGGCGGCGCTCGGCGGGACGAGGAGAAGAGCCGCTCCAAGGAAAGGGTGTTCTCGTTCCGCGACCGCTTCCATCAGTGGGATCCGAAGAACCAGCGTCCGGAGCTGTGGAACCTCTACAACGGCCGCGTCGCGAAGGGCGAGTCGATCCGCGTGTTCCCGCTCTCGAACTGGACCGAGCTCGACGTGTGGCTCTACACCCACGTCGAGAAGATCCCGCTCGTGCCGCTGTATTTCGCGAAGGAGCGGCCGGTCGTGGAGCGCAATGGCGCGTTGATCATGGTCGACGACGAGCGCTTGCCTCTCCTGAAGGGCGAGAAGTCGAGGATGCGCAAGATCCGCTTCCGCACGCTCGGATGCTATCCGCTCACCGGCGGCGTCGAATCGGATGCGGACACGGTGCCGAAGGTGATCGAGGAGATGCTGCGCTCGCGGTCGTCCGAGCGGCAAGGTCGCGTCATCGACTACGACGAAGCCGGCTCGATGGAAGAGAAGAAGCGCGAGGGCTATTTCTAGTGGTCGGTGGCGAAGACGCGCGAGCCGGCGAGCGCGGGGACGAACTCTCGCGACTCGGTATCGAGCGCTGGCTCGAGCGCTACGGCAAGAAGGAACTGCTGCGCATCCTGACGTGCGGTTCCGTCGACGACGGCAAATCGACCCTGATCGGGCGACTCCTGCACGACAGTGCGGGCGTGTTCGAGGATCAGCTCGCAGCCTTGAAGAAAGACACGTCGCGCTTCGGCACGACCGGCGAAGACATCGACTACGCGCTCTTGATGGACGGTCTGCAGGCCGAGCGCGAACAGGGCATCACGATCGACGTCGCGTACCGGTATTTCAGTACGCCGAAGCGCAAGTTCATCGTCGCCGACACGCCCGGTCACGAGCAGTACACGCGCAACATGGCGACGGGTGCGTCGACGTCCGACCTCGCGATCATCTTGATCGACGCGCGCAAGGGCGTGCTTCCTCAGACGCGGCGTCACGCGTTCATCTGTTCGTTGCTCGGCATCCGTCACGTGATCGTCGCGATCAACAAGATGGATCTGGTCGAGTACTCGGAGAGCGTCTTCGAATCGATTCGTTCCGACTGCGGCGAATTCTTGGCGAAGCTCGCGATCGCCGACGTCGCGTTCACGCCCATCTGCGCTCGCAAGGGCGAGAACGTCGTCTTCGGGAGCGACAACATGCCCTGGTACAAGGGCGGTCCGATCCTGGATCGCCTGGAAAGCGCGTACATCGCGAGCGATCAAAACCTCGTCGATCTGCGCCTTCCGGTGCAACTCGTTCTGCGTCCGAACCTGGACTACCGCGGCTTCGCCGGAACGCTCGCGTCGGGCGTGCTGCGCGTGGGCGACGAGGTCGCAGTGCTGCCTTCGGGCCGAAAAAGCCGCGTGAAATCGATCACCTCGGGCGGAACGGAATGCGAAGAGGCGTTCGCACCGATGGCGATCGCGATCACGCTCGAAGACGAGATCGACGCTTCGCGCGGCGATGTTTTCGTGCGTCCGAACAACGCGCCCGTGCTCGACAACGCGCTCGACGCGATGGTCGTGTGGATGAACGAGGCGCCGCTCACGCCCGGTCGTCAGTACCTGCTCAAGACCTTGACGTTGACGACGCCCGCGACCGTCGTCGACCTGCGCTACAGGATGAACATCGAGACGTTGCGCTCCGAACCGGCCGCGGAGCTGGGCTTGAACGCGATCGGTCGTGTGCGACTCGAGTGCGTGCGCGCGCCGGCCGTCGACGCGTACTCGGTCAATCGCAAGACGGGTGCGTTCATCCTGATCGATCGCCTGACGAACGCGACCGTTGCCGCCGGGATGGTGGTCGAGCGTGCGACGGTCGAGGAAGCGGTCGAAGGTCGACGTCGCGCTCACGATGCGGCTACGAACGTTCGTGTTCCGCGCATTGATCGTTCGCGCGTGTTCGGGCAAGTGCCGTTCGTCGTGTGGCTGACGGGCCTGCCGCGCTCAGGCAAGAGCACGATCGCTGAGCGTCTCGAAAAGGAGCTTTTCGCAGCTGGGAAACGCGTGATCGTGCTCGACGGCGAGTCGCTGCGCCGCGGCGTGTCGTCGGATCTCGGATTCTCGACCGCCGACCGCGCCGAGCAGGGACGGCGCACGGCCGAGCTCGCGCGCATGTTGAGCGACCAAGGTCTGATCGTCGTGGTCGCGACCGTGTCGCCGACGGCGGCGATCCGAGAGCGTGCGCGCGAGATCGTCACGTCCGAACGCTTCGTCGAAGTGTTCTGCGACGCGCCGCTGGCGGTTTGCGAAGCGCGCGACACGGACCGCTTGTTCGCGCGCGCGCGCGCTGGCGAAATCGCGAACGTGACCGGCGTCGATCAACCGTTCGAAGCCCCTACCGCGCCCGCTGCACGTTTGGCGACGACGAAGCAAGACGTGACGGAGCACATGAAGGCTCTCTTCACCGTGTTCGCCGCACGCGGCTTCGTTGTGCGCTGACGGACTCGAAGTACCCCCGGCGCGCCTGCGCCGTGCCGGCGCATTCGAGCGTCCAGCTTTCGGCCGCGCGCGAGACCTGTTAGCGTCCTTTCTCCATGATCCAAAAACGCGACGATCCGCGCGCCGGTGCGCGCAATGTGCTCGGCGGCAAGCTCGAGACGTGCTCGTTGAAACCGCTCACCGGTTTCATGCGCGACGGATGCTGCAACACCAACGACGAGGACTTCGGCGTGCACACGGTCTGTGTGCGTGCGACTGCTGAATTCCTGGCGTTTTCACGTGCGCGTGGCAACGACCTGTCGACGCCGATGCCGGAGTACGACTTCCCCGGCGTGAAGCCCGGCGATCGCTGGTGCTTGTGCGCGGCGCGTTGGCGCGAGGCGTTCTTGGCAGGTTGTGCGCCGGAAGTCGTGTTGGCCGCGACGCACGAAAAGACGCTCGAGTTCGTGACGTTGGATCAGTTGAAGCAACACGCGACGCAGGGCGGCTGATGGCGAAGCGACACAGCGGAGCAACTGGTCGCACGAAGAAAACGACGCGCGGTTACGTGCACGGTTTCACGCGCGACGAGCAAGATCGCTTGTATCGACAAGCACGCTTTCTCGAGGCCCGCGTGCACGAAGGCTTGCCGCTCTCCCGCGCGAAGAACTTGATCGAAGTCGGTTGCGGCGTCGGTGCGCAGACCGACATCTTGCTACGCCGCCATCCCGATCTGCGCGTGACCGGACTCGATGCGTCGCCGACCAATCTCGCGCGTGCGAAGGCTCACATCGCGAAGCTGCCGTGGGCGAAAGGGCGCGTCGCGTTCGAGCAAGGCGACGGAGGCTCGATGCGTTTCGGCGCGGACACGTTCGATTCGGCGTTCTTGTGCTGGATCCTGGAACACGTCGCCGATCCGCTGCTCGTGCTCTCCGAAACGCGCCGCGTGCTGCGACCGGGTTCACCGATCGTGTGCACCGAAGTGCTGAACGCGACGTTTTTCTTGGAGCCCTACAGTCCGCACACGCTCGAATTCTGGATGGCCTTCAACGATCGCCAGCTCGAGCTCGGCGGCGATCCGTTCGTCGGAGCAAAGCTCGGCAATTTCCTGCAAGCGGTCGGTTGTCGCGACATCGTCACGACGGTGCGGCCGATTCACTTGGACAATCGCTTCCCGGGCGAGCGCGCGGAGTTCATCGCGTATTGGTCGGAACTCTTGTTGTCGGGCGCGCCCGGCTTGGTCGCGGCAGGCAAGGTCTCGAAGACGACGGTCGCGGGAATGACCGCTGAATTGCATGAGGTCGCGCACAATCCCGACGCGGTTTTCTTCTACGCGTTCGTGCAGGCTTGGGCACAGGTGATCTGAGTCCACGGGGCGTTGAGTTGCCCGGGGCATGCTGACGCTCCGCAGTAAGTTCGGTGCTCGCCGTGCTGCTCGAATCCGCTAGAGCTGCGTCGAAGTCCGCACTGAAACATCAGGAGAGGTCGTGATGTCACCCGGCTGGATCCCGCCCGCACTGTTCCTCGCGCTCGCGCGGCACGAGCGGCGGACTTCGAAAGCGCGGTGGCGATCTGTTGGCGCGCTTCGGCAATCCGAAAATGCACGGCGCGGGAACGGCGGCCGATCGGCGCTTGTTCCGTCAGCACGACGCGACGTGGATCGGTGCGGAGGAAGGCGGGCTCGCGCGTCTGGTCTTCAACAACGGCGAGGGCCGATTGCCGCTCGAGTATTCGACGGTCGACGAAGTGCTCATGCCGTTCGACGCCGAGCGCGGTTTCGGCGCGACCGCGACAGTCGAACCGCGCTGGTCGTACAGCGCGCCGGAGAAGTCGAATTTCTACTCGTCGTTCATCTCAGGCGCGCAGCGCTTGTCGAACGGGCACACGCTGGTGTGCTCGGGTGTCGATGGGTGCATCTTCGAGATCCAACGCGACGGCACGATCGTGTGGGAGTACCGCAATCCCCTCGGCGGTGACGTGGCGATGGGGCCGCCGCGCGGAGGCGGCGCTACTGGAGCGGACCGACCGCAAGCTGAAGGAACTCCGCCCGCGCCCGATGCTCGCCCCGACGGAACGACGCGCGGCGGCGGTCGCGGCGGAGTCGACGAAAAAGCGCTCTTCCGGGCGACGCACATCGCGCTCGATCATCCCGGCCTCGCGCGACTACGAGTGCAGCCGCAATAGGTCGGCTGCAGCGCGTCCGCGTTCGAGGCGCCCTCCATGCGAACAGGGGGGTCGTGAAGTGCGTCGGCCGGGCAGCAGAGGAACAATTTTCCATCGAGAATCACACGGCCATCCGTCGATCCAGCCTTTTCCTCGCCCGTGCGGACTCGCGTTCGTTTCCAGCGCGGATGCGCAGGGCACTTTCGATGGACAGCAGAGGTTCTACCGAGTCGATCGACAACATCCGGGTTCCGACCCTGCCACGCACGCTCGTGAAGCTGCGCGAGATGTTGTCGAGCGACAAGTACGGCCTGTCCGAAGTCGCCGCTCTCATCGCGAACGATCCGCCGCTCGCCGCGCGAACACTCAGGATCGCCAACAGCGCGCAGTACGGATTGCGCAGCCGGACGCTGTCCGTCAGGACCGCCGCGACCGTGCTCGGCATGCGCACTTTGAGTTCGCTCGCGATGCAAGCCGGCGTCATCTCCGTGTTCGAGCACCTGGACGACACGCGCGGGTTCGACGTCGAGTCGTTCTGGCGGCACGCGATCCTCACGGGCCACATCTCGAGTTTGCTGGCGACGCGTTTCCGCCGCCACGACTCGGACCTGGCGCCGGAGGAGTACTACACGTGCGGGTTACTCCACGACATCGGTCAACTCGTGATGCTCGACAACTTCGGCATCGACTACATCGCCACGATCTTGATCAGCCGAACCGTGGAAGAGCAACTCGAGAACGAGCGCGAACGGTTCGCGGGTTTGACCCACGCCGACGTGGGAGCGATCAGCGCGTCGACTTGGGCTCTGCCTATTCCTATTTCCGACCTGATCAAGTTCCACCACAGCCCTGGCAAGGCCAACAAGTCGAAAGACGTGTTGCAGATCATCGCTTGCGCGGACGAGATGGCCGAGGAGATCGCTGCGCACGAAAGAGACGAGCCGAAGCGCATCGTGCGCCGCTTACGGACGCCGCTCGTGGGTTCGGGCGAGGTGTTCCTGCAGGGAGTCGTGCAGAGCGGGATCGAGTGCTGGAAGAACATCGATCTGTAGTGCTGCAGACCGCGTGGGCGGTGCCAAGCTCGATCACTCGCCGAACTTGTCGCGCAGCCAGTTCGATAGCGCCGGTTCGCCGTAAGCGCGCACCCAGGCATCGTGGCTCACGCCGTTGAAGCGTCGATAGTGTGGCGTCGTCCCGCGCTCACGCAGCGCTTCGACGACGGCGTCGGTGAACTCGACCGGCACGATCGGGTCTTTGTCGCCGTGCGCAGTCCACACTGGTTTCGCGCGCAACGTTTGCGCGAGCGTTGCGGCCGAAGCGCGCGCCATCTCGATCGTCCAGTCGCGCTTGCGTTCGAAGTTTCCCCAACCTCGCGCAGGGGCAGCGGGATATCCGCAGATGGGCGCGACTGCGACGAAGCGTTCCGGGTGTCGCCGCGCGATCTCCCACGCGCCGTGTCCGCCTTGCGAGATGCCCGTGATCGCGATGCGCCGCGGATCCGCCGCGTGATCGCGCACTGCGGATTCGAGGAGAGCGATCAGCTGCGCCTCGTGATCCTCCCACTCGTCCAAAACGTGTGGTTTCTGCGGAAAAAGCACGACGAACGGCCAGCGTTCCGGATGCGCGCGGAGTTCCGGCGCGAGGCCGACCGTGAGCTGTGTTTTGTTGTCTGCGCCGGACTCGCCCATGCCGTGCAGGAAGAGGAGAGTCGGCCACGTTCGCGCCGCAGTGAAGTCGTGCGGGCGATAGACAGTAGTCGGTAACGAGTCGGAACCTTCGCACTTCTCGAGGGCCTTGAAGCCCCCGACCGAGGTCCGCGCGCTACTCCAAGCCGACCCAGACGCGCTCGTTCGCAGTGACCTGCCGCGAGTTGCTTCGTCCCTTTCTCGATGACGCTCGTCACGTGCGCAATTTGCTCGACGCTGTTGTCCAGGACCAGCCTCGGATCACGCTCGTCCGTTGGCGTGATGACGAACTGCACGTCGGATCCCCTAGTCCCAACCCGTCGTCATGGACTCAGGTGAATTCGCTCTCGACCGATGTCGCGAATAACGCACATTCGGCCCAGATTGAGTTCGGAGAAATTCTCTCCACTCGTGCCCGCCTTCTCGGCAAGAATCCGCGCGCGACCTTCATCGCTCGAGACCGACTGGATGCGCCGCTCGCATCCCATTCCCCCGCGAAATGCGCCTTTCGCCATGACTTCAGCAACGATCAGGAGCTCCCCCCAAGTGGAGATGGGAAGGGGCTGCGAATCATGGATCCTCCCACTCGATGAGACGGCCTGATGTCCAGCAAGCGCGAGGCTGATCGGCCCTCTCGGTGGGCGTGGAAGGTCGAGTCCAGCTCGCACCATGCGGAAGCGCATGGTCGATACCGGGGCATGCGCAGTCACGCAGTGACGAACAGGATCACACCTCGAACGGCGGGCACCCGTTCTGCCCGCATTCTCCGCGAAGCCACTGCGTTGCAAGGTCGCGCCGCGCAGTCTGCCCATGCTCGGAACGCGGTGTGACCTTGCTGCCGCGCGCACGGTAGATTCGCGCACCATGCTGGTCCCCGAATTCTGGGCGGAGGCGCGCGCGCAGGAGCGCAAGGACGGCAGTCAGACGACCGTGCGTCGCTTCGGATGGTCGATGGCGAGCGAAGCGGAAGCGCGCGCGATGGCCGAGCAGCGCGTGACGGATGCGCTCGCCCGCATCAGCGGTGGCGAAGATCTCCCGAAGCGCGAACCCAAAGTCCCCTACAACGGTGCCGAGGGCGTGCCGATTCGCGAAGAGGTCGTGCGGCGCTACGGCGATCACGTCGTGACGCGCAACAGCTACGGCGCGCGCTGTCTCAACACGCCGGACGTGTGGATTGCCGATGTCGACTTCACGGAGCGTCTGCCGTTCAGCGTGACCGCGGTGACGGCCGTGTCGCTCGCGGTCGCGAGCTTCATCGGCGTGCGCGCGCTCGGGTCGACCGGTCTAGGATTCGTCGCGTTCGTCGTGGGCTTGATCTGCGGTGGATTCGTCGGACGGGGGTTCGGGCGCGCGCAACGTCTCGTGTTCGGACCGGCGGAAGTGCGCGCGCGGCGGCGGATCGCGAAGTTCGTGAAGCGTCGTCCGGACTGGCGCATGCGAGTGCATCGCACGCCGAACGGCCTGCGACTCGTCGCTCTGCACTCCACGATGGACCCCAACGATCCGGAATGCGAGCGCGCGTTCCGCGAGTTGGACGTCGATCCGCTGTACGCGCAAATGTGTTTGCGTCAACGCTGTTATCGCGCGCGCCTCGATGCGAAACCGTGGCGCATCGGTATCGCTACACATATGAAGCCGCGGCCTGGTGTGTGGCCTGTATCACCAGATAGACGTGAGCGGCGGAGCGAATGGCTCGCCAAGTACGAGACCACCGCGCGCGGTTATGCGGCCTGTCGTTTCGAAGTAGAAATCGGCGATGGATTGACGAACGAGCGCGCTCTCACTGTCTCGCGTTTGCACGACGAACTCGCGGGCGCGCTGACGGATCGTCCGATAGCTTGAGTCGGCCATCGCAAGACTCACGCTTGTTCCCAATCCCTCCTCGAAATCCCAGCTTGCTTGAGGAGGAGCGACAAGAGCTTCGGACCGATGTCACCTGATGCGGATTGGAAATGGTCAGCGTCTGATTACCACGCAGCATGAACTCGTGCTTGCCGCCTGAGAATGGCTCCTTGAAGCCCAGCCTCCGTAGTGCGGTAACGAGATCACGCCTCCGAATCGGACCGAACGGCGGCATCAGCCGGCGCGCTTGACGCGAATCGTGACGTGGCCGAGTTTTGGAATCGGCTGATCGTGGGCGACTCGGACGAGGATCCACTCTTCCACGACCTCCGCGAGCTTTCGACGACAGTCTTCGAGCGTACGGGTCACGCCGATGACGCCGCGCAATCCGTTCACCGTGGCCGCGAAGGACTTGTCCTCCAGTTGCTCATAGCGCGCGCGCTTCAGTGCCTGCTCGATGTACTTCGTGATCATGGGCTGCCTCTGCGCATTGCATTTATGCCGAACTCGTCGAGAGGTCGACGAACAGGCGGTCGTTCGAGACTTCTACTCACGGATCGCCGATCGCATGGGGGAAACACGAGCGCGGGATGGAGATGAGCTCGAAGTCGAAGTCGTCCCCTCAGTTCACATTCCGCTCGCGCCCGCGCCAGAACGGTCGCGCAACTCGGCGCACTTCGGTTTGCCGCTCGGCGGGCGCGGCAGTGAGTCCAAGAACTCGAACACCTTCGGCGATACGAACTCCGCCAAGTTGTGACGCGCGCGCACGAGCATCTCGCGCGGCCTCACGTTCTGACCTGGACGTTTCACCCCGAACGCATGCACTTGCTCACCCCTGCGCTCGTCCGGCACCTGGATAGATATTTTTACCCGCGTAGATGATCATGTCTTTCACGGGCCTCGAGCGCATTGAGCTCGTGCACTCACTCCTGTCCGGGCGCGCCGAGATGAACGAGGTCGCGCACGAACCTGCGCCGTCTTTATCTGCGCGTTCGCAGCGGCCCGCAGAGACAGAAGGCGATGCACCCCGCACGGCGTGAACGAGGGCGTCGCTTCGAGGGCCAAGTCAGCGCCGGGAACGTGCGTCATTACCAAGTGTGGTACCGCGACGCGGATCTGTCGTTCTGCAGCGTGTCGACCTTCAACCTGACCAACGGATCGAGCGTGACCTGGACGCCTTGAGCGCACCTCGATTTCGAGTCCCCATCCGAGCGGCGAGCGCCGTTCCCTCGATTTCGTGCCCGCGCGTTGCCCGTCCGCAGGGTCGCGGCTACCATCCCCGGCCCGTTTGCGCGGAGAGATGGCTGAGTGGCCGATAGCGCCGGCTTGCTAAGCCGGTGTACTCCTCACGGGGTACCGAGGGTTCGAATCCCTCTCTCTCCGCCACTTTCGCTCGCGCTTGATGCGAGCGAGCGCGTCGCGTACATCGAACCCATGCGTTCGGCTGTTTTCGGGCTCGTTTTCCTGCTCGCTGGATGTGCGGCGCGGCGGGAGCTCGTCATCGATTCGGTGCCGCAGGGAGCGCTGATTCGACTCGACGACACGGTCGTCGGCACCACGCCGTTTCAGACCGGATTCGAAGCTTACGGAACGCGGCGCGTGACGCTGTACCTCGACGGATATCGCTCGCAATCGCAGACCGTCGAGATCAAGCCGCCTTGGTACGGGCGCTTTCCGTTCGACATCGTTTCGGAAGTGCTCTTGCCTGTAGGTTGGCGCGATCGACACGAAGTCAAGATGGAGCTCGTGCCCGAGGGCGGCGTCGTCACGATGCCTGATCTCGATCTCGTGCTGAAGCGCGCGGAGAGTTTGCGCCTCGCGGAACCGACGGGGCCGCGACCGGTGTTGCCGACGCGCACGGACGTGCCGATCGAGCCGCCGAAACCGATTCCGAAACCGCAGCCGGAATGAATCGCAGCGCGCAGATGATCTCGTCGAGCGGACTTCCGTCATGACCGGTTCCATCCCGTTCGATCGTGACGGTGTGCCGAATTTCGCGGGACGCGCCGTAACCGTCATGGGCGTCGGGTCGTTCAACGGCGGCACGACGGTCGCGCGATTTCTCGCTCGCCATGGAGCGCGCGTCACGGCGACGGATCTGCGCAATGAGATCGAGCTCGCGCCTGCGTTGAAGGAACTCGACGGCCTCGACGTGCGCTTCGTGCTCGGGCGACACGACGAGCGCGACTTCACGGGCGCACATCTCGTCGTCGCGAATCCAGCCGTCTCGCCGAGCAGTCCGTACCTTGCAGCCGCACGCGCGAGCGGTGTTCCGATCACGTCGGAAACCGCGTTGTTCCTCGAACTGTGTCCGGCGCGGATCGCGGCCGTCACGGGCACGCAGGGCAAGAGCTCGACCTGCAATACGCTCGCGCAACTGCTCGTTTCGAGCGGGATTTCGTGCCATTTGGGTGGCAACATCGGGCGGTCGCTGCTCGATGCGGCCCCGGGTATGAATGCGAGCGACACGGTCGTACTCGAGATGTCGAGTTACCAACTCGAGGCCTTGCCGACGCGCATGATGGGTCGCGACGGACCGCCGCGCGTCGAAGTCGCGTGCGTCGTCAACGTGCTCGCCGATCACCTCGAGCGACACGGCACGCTCGAGGCCTACGCCGAAGCGAAACGACGCATTCTCGAACTGCCGGCGGCGGTCGGTGGTCGCGCGGTTTTGTCGGCGGAAGATCCGCGCATCGCGTCATGGAACGCGAGCGGGCTGACCCGCGTCGACGTCTTCCCGACGCGACTCAGCGACGCCGGATTGAACATGCGCGGCGGAGAATTCCGACTGCATCGCGAACGACTGGCGCGCATCGAAGACTCAGGTTTGCCCGGTGAATTCCAGCGTGCGAACACGTTGATGGCGCTCGGCATGGCGCGACTGCTCGGCGCGGAACCCGAGCGTTTACAAGCCGCGCTGAAGACGGTCAGCGCGCTCCCCCACCGCCTCGAAGACCTCGGAATGCGCAACGGTTGCCGCGTCGTCGACAACGGCGTCTCCACGACGCCCGACTCGACGCTCGCCGTGTTTCCGTCGCTTGCGCCAGGCTTCACGTTGATCGTCGGCGGCAAGATGAAAACGCTTCCGCTCGACGCTCTGGTGCGCGCGAGCCGCGGCGCCGTCAAGCGCGTCGTCGCTTTCGGCGCCGGGGGACTGGCCTTCGCGGAGAGCTTCCGCGCAGCCGGATTCGAAACGCACGTCGTCACGACCGTGCCCGAAGCCGTCGACGTCGCTTTCCGACACTTACAGCCCGGTGAAACGCTGTTGTTCTCACCCGCCGCAGCGAGCTTCGACCAGTACCTCAACTTCCAGGAGCGTGCGCTCGATTTTCGCCGCGCACTACCGGCCCCGACCGATCCGAACTCACGGCTCTGTTGACGAAACCCACTGGGAGACTGCAATCTCCCATCTAGCCGTTCTCATCCGACCGAACTAGGAGGTCGCTCGAGAGTTGCCCCTGCTTCGATGATCTGCCAGAACTGCCTCAAGAACGCCGCTACCGTCCACGTCACCGAAATCGTCCACGAGACGGTGCTCGAGTCGACGCCGGCAGTTGCACCCTCGAAGGAGGGCACGATCACCGAGCAGCATCTCTGCGACGTGTGCGCGCAATCGATGGACTTGCCGCACTCGGCCGCGACGAAGAAATCGCAAGCGGACATCTGGAAGCTGCTCCAACTCTCGAAGACGACGCAGCGCAAGTCGGGTGCGACTTGTCCGTCGTGTGGGATGACACTCGACGAGTTCCGCAAGAAGGGGCGCCTCGGCTGCGCAAAGGACTACGAGGTTTTCGCGGCGCACATCGGCGACTTGCTCGAGCGCGTGCATGGTGCGCGCACTCACGTCGGCCGCATACCCGGTTCGAGCGAGGCCGAGCTCGATCGGATGAAGCGCTTGGTGGAACTGCGCTCGCGCCTCGACGTCGCCATTCGTGAAGAGGCCTACGAGAGCGCTGCGCGGCTGCGCGACGAACTCAAGGCGCTCGAAGAACCGCGCCCCTCGACTTGAGCAAGTTCCGGCGCATGAGCCGCTCGCTCCCGAAAGCTGGGGCCCACGCACCGATCGACCCGGCAACTCTTTCGCGACTCGCGCGATCTGCAGCGCTTGCTGTAAACCTGGCGAGTCTTGAAGGCCGATGAGCAAGGGTTAGCTACCATCCCTGTCGCCGAATATGGGCTTCGAGTCGATCACGTCGACTCCCCTTCGGTGACACACCCTCCCACGACCGCTTCGGAGACAACATGTTCGACCGCTTCACCCATCGCGCCAAGAAGGTGATGAACCTCGCACGCCAAGAGGCTCAGAGGTTCAACCACGAGTACTTGGGCACGGAGCACATCCTCTTGGGCCTGGTCCAAGAAGGTAGCGGCGTCGCCGCCAACGTGCTCAAGAACATGAACATCGACCTGAACAAGATCAGGGCCGAGGTCGAGAAGATCGTCAAGACGGGTCCGTCGATGGTGACGATGGGGCAACTGCCCTTCACCCCGCGCGCCAAGAAGGTGCTCGAGCTCTCGATGGAAGAGGCCGGCAACCTCGGTCACAACTACATCGGTACCGAACACCTCCTGCTCGGCCTCATCAAAGAGAACGAGGGCATCGCGGCGCAAGTGCTGTTGAACCTCGGCGTCAAGCTCGAGGACGTGCGCGAAGAAGTGCTCGACTTCTTGGGCGCCGATTCGAATGAAGAAGAGGAAGAGGAAACGCCGGTTGCGGAAGGTGCACCGGCCCAAGGTCAGAACACGAAGAGCAAGACGCCCGCTCTCGATTCGTTCGGCCGCGACCTCACCGAGTTGGCGCGCGAAGGCAAGCTCGACGCTGTCATCGGACGCGCGAACGAGATCGAACGCGTCATCCAGATCCTCTCGCGTCGCACGAAGAACAATCCCGTGCTGCTCGGCGAACCTGGCGTCGGCAAGACCGCCATCGTCGAAGGTCTCGCGACGCAGATCATCGAGAACCGCGTGCCGGACATCCTGCGCAACAAACGCATCGTCGTGCTCGACCTCGCGCTGATGGTCGCGGGCACGAAGTACCGCGGTCAATTCGAAGAGCGCATCAAAGCCGTCATGACGGAAGTGCGCCGCGTGCGCGACGTCGTGCTCTTCATCGACGAGTTGCACACGCTCGTCGGCGCGGGTGGAGCGGAAGGCGCGATCGACGCGTCGAACGTGCTCAAGCCGGCGCTCTCGCGCGGCGAGATCCAGTGCATCGGCGCGACCACACTGGACGAATACCGCAAACACATCGAGAAGGACGGCGCGCTCGAACGCCGCTTCCAAGCCGTCAATGTCGAACCGCCGACGCCGGCGGAAACGATCGAGATCTTGAAGGGGCTGCGCGACAAGTACGAAGCGCACCACCGCATCACCTACACCGACGAAGCGCTCACGACGGCCGTCGAATTGTCGACGCGGTACATCAACAACCGCTTCCTTCCCGACAAGGCGATCGACGTCATCGACGAAGCTGGTGCGCGCGTGCGCATCAAGGCGATGGTCGCTCCGCCGGATCTGCGCGATCTGCAAGTCGAGATCGAGCGCCTCGAGCGCGCCAAGGACGAGGCCGTTTCGGCGCAGGATTTCGAGAAGGCCGCGAAGCTCCGCGACCAGGCTTACCAGCTCAAGAAGAAGCGCGAGGAAGCCCAGACCAAGTGGCGCTCTGAGCAGAACGAGAAAGAGCAAGTCGGCGAGGTGACCGCTGAAGTCATCGCCGAAACCGTCTCGAAGATGACCGGCATTCCGCTCACGCGCCTCGAGCGCGCCGAAGCCGAACGCCTGTTGCAGATGGAAGCCGAAATGGGCCTCTCCGTCATCCACCAAGACGACGCGATCAAAGCCATCGCGCGTGCCGTGCGTCGCTCGCGCTCGGGTTTGAAGGATCCGCGCCGTCCGATGGGTTCGTTCGTGTTCCTCGGCCCCTCGGGCGTGGGCAAGACGTACCTGTGCAAGCAACTCGCCAAGTTCATGTTCGGCAGCGAAGACGCCGTCATCACGATGGACATGAGCGAGTACATGGAGAAGCACAACGCTTCGCGATTGGTCGGCGCGCCCCCGGGCTACGTCGGCTACGAGGAGGGCGGTCAGTTGACCGAGAAGGTGCGCCGTCGTCCGTACTCGGTGGTTCTGCTCGACGAAATCGAGAAGGCTCACCCGGACGTGTTCAACATGCTCCTGCAGATCATGGAGGAAGGGCGTTTGACCGACTCGTTCGGTCGTCACGTCGACTTCCGCAACGTGATCTTGATCATGACCTCGAACCTCGGCAGCCAGCAGATGAAACAGGGCTCCAAGGTCGGTTTCGATCGCAACGCTTCGCCGACGAAGCTGTCGGAGGACGAACGCGGCAAGCGCATGCGCGCGGAGGTGATGATCGAAGTCGAGAGGTACTTCCGGCCTGAATTCTTGAACCGCGTCGACGAGCTGATCGTGTTCAACCCGTTGACGCACGAGGATCTGTCGCGGATCGTTCACCTGCAGCTGAATGAAGTGCGCAAGCGCCTTCAAGAGAAGGGTGTGCACCTGGAGTTGAATCAGGCGTCGGTCGACTTCTTGATCAAGCAGGGGTACTCGGAGGATTACGGTGCACGCCCGTTGCGTCGTGCGATCGAGCGGTTCATCGAGGACCCGTTGGCGGAGCATCTGTTGCGCACGGGTGTGTCGGAGAAGGAACCGATGTTGGTGACGGTGGCTCCGGATGGTGCGAGCTTGGCGTTTGAGCAGACGGTGGCGAAGGAGAAGGAGAAGGAGAAGGAGCCGGTGGTCACCGGGGCGGTGCAGGCGCCGGAGTGAGGGTTGGGGGTGTGAATGGAGGGGCCTGGTGCGCGGGG
>JAWXBU010000134.1:0-4873 GCA_034440255.1 Planctomycetota bacterium
AAGTACGGTGCCAGGCACGCATTTCCACGCTTCCGTGGTTCGAGTTCGCGTGATGTTCGTCGCAGACGGAAACGTGGAAACACGAGCCAGGCACCGTACCTCTCGACTCGAAGCGCTTGTTTCAGGACTAGATCACGGCACTGGTTGGAACGCGTGGTCGTACACGTAGTTCCCGATGTTGTTGCCGAGCAGGATTCCACCGGTCTTGTCGAACGACCAGTGGATGCCGAGGTGAACGCGGCTCTGACCGTTTTCTTCTTCGGCTTGCGACAAGTTGGCGAACGAACGCGGGAGTAACGGCCGCACAGAACCCGTTCCGTCCGCTGTCACGCCGTTGTATTCATCCGACACGAACGTGAAGGGGATGTGGTCGGTGTTGTAGAAGCGGCGCAGGATCTGGAACAGAGTGCCGCCGAAGGTCGCGTGCCCCGAGGGGTAAGCGGGGAAGGGCGGCGTGAAGTCCGTGCCGGGGTTGATGTTCGAAGCTGGCGCGCCCAAAGGCCGCCACGCGATGTCGCCCTCGGTACCGGGATTGCCGTCGCCGAGGCCGCTCAGACCCGTGCCGACATCCGATTCGCGAATCCCGCAGACCGGGCGCCAGTACTTGTGGCGGAACTTCTCATGCCATCCGGCGATTCCACCGTCCGCCAGCGCGACATTGACGAGCGCCAAGAGACGAGCCAGTCCAATCGCGTCTGTACCGCGTTGCTCTGCAATGTGAACGGCGATCTGGTTGAACAGACGCGGAGGTGCGCACAAGCTCGGCACACCGTCGTAGGCCCAGAAGATGCCCGCTTGGGTTTGATCGGTCGTGCGCACGGTCGGAGTCGTGATGCCGTCTCCTCCGAGGGCCTTGACCTCACCGAACGCGACGGCGTATGCGGTCGAGGTGATCGCAGGCGGCGGCGGCAGCGGGAACTGATCCTTGGATTGGATGACGAACGTCTTCACGTTGCCCCAGAACGCACCCATGGCGACGGGCTGTTGTGCGATCGGGTCTTGACGCCATTCTCCCGGCGCGTCGGTGGGTGAGTAGCCGGCGCCGAGCATCGGTTCCACGACGCTGGAGCCGTCCGATGCACGCAGGAAGAGGATCCTCGCCGCGGCGAGTTGTCCGAGTGCGATGCCCTGCGTCTTGCTCGCGCCGTCCGGGACGGCTGCGAGTTCCGACGCCAAATGACCGTCGAAGATCGCGACCTGCGAGGGCCAGATCGCCACCAAAGCGTCGTGAGCCGCTTGCGCGACGGCCGCGCGCACCGAAGTGCCAGCGGGCGCAGCTGCAACTCCCGCGTACGACTCGTATCCACCCTTGATCGCGTTCACGGCTTCGAAGATCGCGACGTGAACGATGGCTTCCGCTCGCGAGGAACGGCCCGGTCCCATCTGCTGAGCGAACGTGTGCGTCGGCCCCTGGTTCGAGGGCATGTGGTCGAGACCGGTCGCGTCGATCGCGATCGTGTTCCAGGTCTTCACCGCTGCGAGCTCGGCTGCAGCGAGAGCGGCAGCACCGCCGTCATCGCTACCACTACCGCCGCCGCCGCCGCTGCAGGAGGCGGCGAGCGTGAGCGCGAGGACCGGCAGAGCATGTGCGAGCACGCGCGCCGAGCGAGTCGAAAAAGTTTTCGTGAGCAGATCCAATTTCATGACGTGGACTTCAAAAGAAGGTGCCGACGAAGTCGCCGATGACCCGGCCAAGTGACGGGATTCCGTGAGCAGAGTCCGCGCGACTATCTGAATGAGCTTACCCGATGCTGCTTGCGGAGGCGGGACTCTCAGGCCACATTTCGAGGGCTAGCATGTGGCTCCATACATGTGCGTAGCGGGCGATTGAATTGAGCATGCGGTCACGGATTGTAATGGTGGGTGTTCTGGTCCTGGCGGTCTCATTGACCGTCTCGCTGTTGTATTTCGGGGGCCCGAAGCGGCACCTGGACCGCGACCAGCAGGCCGAACCGCGCGCAGAAATCCCCGCTGATCGCGCTCCACCGGTGCAGACCACGCCCGACGGCTTGGCGCAGGTCGCCAGCGACGCGACGCGTGGAGTCGTCGTCGAACCGACAGCCGGCCGTCCCGTAGCCGAGTCCGAACGCGTCTGCACCGGCCGCGTCGTCGACGCGCAGCACGAACCCGTCCCGACCGCGCGCGTGCTCGTCGCGCCGGAGGGCAGGACGCAGGGGACTCCGCTCGAGAACCTCGACCCGAGTCGAATCGCGTGGGCGCAGCGCGCCGAAGCGCTCACCGACAGCGCAGGTCTCTTTCGAGTCGTCGGAGTCACCGCCGCTCGCGCGCGGATCGCCATACGCAAGAGTGGATACGCGCCGCACGACACGGTGGTCGATCTCGCTCGCGCGCGCGTCGACATCGGTGACATCGTGCTCGAGCCGGGCGTGATGCTGCGCGGACGCGTGGTCGATCGAGCGGGACTTCCGGTGAGCGGAGCACGGCTGCGACGGCTCTCGAGCAGCGCGGGTCCCGCAGTGATCCTCGGCGCCGTGTTCGACGACGTCGTCGCCACCACCGATGCGGAGGGCCGCTTCGCAGCCGACGAGATCGCCGTCGGCCCGTGGACGCTGATGATCAAGGCGGCCGGTCACACGGATCGGATCGAGCGCGGAACCACACGCTCACCTGGCGAGAGCGTCGACGGCCTCGAGTTCGTGGTGGAAGCGACGACTTCCATCGCCGGGCGCGTGGTCGGCGCCGACGCTCTGGCGCTGCGCGAACTTTGGATCGCCGCAGTGCCGAAGGGGGACAGGAGTTCGGGGCCACTTCCCGCCGGAGAACTCGTCGACGAGAAACGCTTCCTCATCTTGCCCAAGAGCGCACGTTGCAATCCGGATGGGAGTTTCTCGCTTTTCGATCTCGCGCCCGACCTCACGTACCGCTTGGTAGGTCGCGTCGGCAAGCAGGATGCGTTCGCCCGCGTGGCGACGAACTGGCGCGACGTTCGAGCGGGAGAACGAGGGGTCGAACTCCTCTTCGAGCCCGAGACGGCGCTCGTGTTCCAAGTCGTCGATGCGGCGACGTCGCTGCCGGTCAGCGAGATGGAAGTGCGCGTCGGGAATCGTCTCATGATTCCGTTCACGGACGATTCGGGTGCCGTGCGCCGAGCTTTCCCCGACGGACGCGTGCGTTTCGAGAGCGTTTTGCGCGCGCAACTCGAAGAGGGCGCCGAACTCGTGATCGAAGCACGCGGCTATTCCACGCTGAAAGTCGGCCGTCTGAAGCGCGTCGCGGGTCGTGACCTCGACCTGGGTGTATTGCGACTCGAGCGTGCGTCGCTCGTGCGCGTCCTGGTCTTCGATGCGGCAACGCGCGAACCCGTCGCCGGAGCGCACGTCGCACTCGAGCGCAGCGAGCCGCGGCCATTCCTTCCGACCGAGACGACGTCCACCGCTCCCGTGCGCGAAGCGAGTGCGGACCCTCTCTTTCTGCATGCAGGAGACACGGACGAGAGCGGGCGCGTCGTCTTGAATCGGATTCCAGGCGCGAGCGTCGTCGTCGCCGTTCTGCATGCGGGCTACACGCCGTATCGAAGTGACGCGCTCGCGCTCGCCCCGGCGGGCGACACGGAGCAGACCATCGAATTGAAACGCGGCGGCTCCGTCGTCGTGTCCGTGACCGACGTGCGCGGCAGCCCGCTTGCGGGAGTGCGAGTCGACCACCGTGAGCGACGAGCCGCGCAGTCCAGTGGCGCGAGTCGCGCCGACTTCCCCGCGACCACGGATGCAGAAGGGAAGATTCGGTTCGAACACTTGGAGGCCGGCTCGCACCACTTCGAGGCTGGAACGGCGACGCCGGTCGAGAGCGCGCGCTCCGCCGAAGTGGAAGTGGTCGAGGGCGGCGAGCACACGCTCACTCTCGTGTTGCCCGAGCGCGCGCGCGTCACGGGGCGAGTGACCGAGGGCGGCGCCGTGCTCTCGGGCGCGACGTTGCATTTCGAATCAGCCGTCGGGTTGGTCGTGGATGCTCGAGGCACGATCCGATCGCTGAGCGCGCGCACGAACGGCAACGGTGAATACGCGCTCTCCGACGTCGATCTCGGCGCGTACCGTGTGCGCGTCACTCATCCAGAGCGCGCGATGTCCTTCGCAATCGACGTCGTGATCGCCGCGAAGAAGAGCACCGTCGACTTGGATCTGCCGCGCACGACGATCGAGGGCACTCTCGTCGACGAAGACGGTCATCCCGTCCTGGGCGCCGAAGTGCGCGCTCTGCCCGTGCTCGATTCCGCGTCGGTGGAAAGCGCGAACTCGACCTTCGTCCCGAGCGCGGCGGATGGAAAGTTCGTGCTGCGCGGAGTCCAGCCCGACGTCGATCTCGTGGTCCACGTGCGCGGCGGTGACTATCAGCCGATCCAATCCGACGTGGTGCGCGTTGCGAGAGGAGAAACGAAACTGGGTATCGATCTGCGACTCAAAGCGGGAGCTGCACTGGAGGTCTCGGTCACGACCGGCGACGGTCGTCCCGCAGCACATCGGCCCGTTCAGGCCACCTACACCGGTCTCGTGAAGATCGCGGCGACGAACGTGCTCGCAACGACGAATGCCGCCGGACGAGCGCTCTTCCGCGGCCTCGAGCCGGGGCCGTGGCGTCTGCGCGTCGAGAACGCAAACGACCCGAGTGCGAGCGCCGAAGTTCTGTTCGAAGTCGAGCGCGGCGTCGCGAATACCGCAAAAATCGAAGTCCGCTGATCAGGCGCTGCGCCGTGCCGGAAAGTGGAGGAGGGGGGCCAGCTCGAACGAGCGGGGGCACGACCTCGAGCCGATCACCGATCGGCGGGCAGGTGACGCCGCGCCGCGCATCGAAGTTCGAGTTCGTCCTCTTCAACGCACTGTGCGCTTCAACGCAGCGTGCGCTTCAACTCACTGTG
>JAWXBU010000135.1:0-16404 GCA_034440255.1 Planctomycetota bacterium
ACGCGGTGCGCCACGTGCGCGACGCCGAAGCGGCTCTGCGCGAACTGATCGACGAGTTCACCAGCGTGAGCGTCGGCAACTTGGGCGCGGCGCGCGCCGAGACGTACAAGGGCCCGGTCCTGTTTTCACCTGACGCACTGCTCGAATTGTTCATCTCGCCGATCGTGTCGGGCGCGAGTGCTGTCGCGGTGCAGCGCGGTCGCTCGGCGCTCGCGAAGAAGTTGAACGAGGCGATCGCGTTCTCCGGTCTCGACATCGTCGACGATCCGACCGACATCGAACTCGCGGGCGCCGGATCATTCGATCGCGAGGGTCAACCGACGACGCGGATGGCGCTCGTCGAACGCGGAGTCTTGAAGTCGTTCCTCTACAACGGCTACGCAGCCGCGGTCGAAGGGCGCACGTCGACGGGACACGCGAGCGGCGGCCCGAGATCGGTGCCCGGACTGGGCACGCACGCGATCGTGGTCGGAGGCGGCGTCGGCGGCACGCGCGCCCAGATGGAACGCGCGCTCGATCGCGGACTGTTCGTGCAGCGCTTTTCGGGCTCGGTCGATCCGGCCTCGGGCGATTTCTCCGGCGTCGCGAAATCGGCGCGCTGGATCGAGAACGGCGTCGTGGTGCGTCCGGTGAAGGAGACCCTGCTCTCGGGCAACGCCTTCGAGTTGTTGCAGCGCATCGTCGCGCTCGGCTCACATCCCGAACGCTGCTCCGGCAGTTCGCGCGCCCCCTACGCGCTCGTCGACGGCGTCAGCGTCACCGCCGGGTAACGCACGCACCTGGTTGACCGGCGCAGAGCGTCGCCGTATCTTTCTCCGCCTCACTCGCGTGCCCGGGTGGCGGAATTGGCAGACGCGCTAGGTTCAGGTCCTAGTTCTCTTAACGAGATTGGGGGTTCGACCCCCCCCTCGGGCACCAACACTCTCCCCTCTCGCGCAGCGCAATTCGGTCGATGTTCGTTCTCCTGCAAATCGAAGCCAAATTCGTGGCCTTTTGGGAGCGCGTGTACCTCGGCAACACGTACGAGCGCTGGGCCATCGCGCTCGCGGTCCTCTTCGTCTCGTTCTTCGCGCTCGGACTGCTGAAACGCCTCGTCCATCGGCACCTGGAGCGCCTCGCCGATCGGACCGAGACGGACGTCGACGATCTGCTCGCCGATCTCGTCCAGCGCACGAAGCGCTTCTTCTTGTTCCTGTGCGCGCTGTGGATCGCGCATCACACGCTCGACTGGTCGCTGGCACCGCAATCCGCGGCCGAGCTCGAGGAAGCTGCCGGAGCCGGCCTGCAGGCGAAGTTCGCGGCGCTTTCGACCGATTCGAAGATCGAACTGGCCATCCAGTACCTGTGGCACGCCGGCTTCTGGCTGCAGGCCGGATTCTGGGGCATCGGACTCGTCCAGTACGGCATCGCGCGCTTGATCCAAGGCAAGAGCGCCGACGATCCGGCGCGCACGATGGGCGTCACCGTGTTGTCGTTCATCGGCAACACGATCGTGTGGACCGTCGTCCTGCTCTCGTGCTTGCAGGCGCTCAACTTCCCGGTCACATCGCTCATCGCCTCACTGGGCGTCGGCGGCATCGCGGTCGCGCTCGCGCTGCAGAACGTGCTCGGCGACCTGTTCGCCTCCATCGCGATCCTGCTCGACAAACCGTTCATCGTCGGCGACGGCATCCAAGTCGGTGAGTTCGTCGGCACCATCGAGCGCATCGGCGTCAAGACGACGCGCCTGCGCAGCTTGAACGGCGAAGAGATCGTGATGGGCAACAACGACCTCGTGTCGAGCCGCATCCGCAACTTCAAGCGCCTGAACGAGCGCCGCATCGTGCTCGTACTCGGCATCGAATACGACACGCCCGTGGCCATGGTCGAGCGCATCCCATCGATCTTGAAAGAGATCATCGAGAACACGCCTGAGACGCGTTTCGACCGCGCACACTTCAAAGGCTTCGGCGATTCGGCGCTACAGTTCGAGGCCGTGTACTTCTCGCTCGTGCCCGAGTACGACGCGATGATGAACGTGCAGCAGTCGGTGAACTTGAACATCTTGAAACGCTTCGAGACGGAGCACATCGCGTTCGCCTTCCCGACGCAGACCGTGCGTCACATCGTGCGCGGCGGAGAAGCTGCTGCGACGGGCGTGCCCGAGCTCGACATCCAAGTTCAATCGGTCGCGGCGCACGCGATGAAGAAGCACACTCAGAAACTGGACTGATCACGCTGCGCTGCGCGCCTGCACGACACCGTACCTACGAGCCGTGTCCGCCCGGCGCGCGGTACACGAGCACGGCGCGCTTGCCCATCTCGCCGGGTAATTCGTGTTCCATCACCGTGTCGAGCTTGAAGCCCAAGCGCTCGGCCTCACGCTCGCCCGCGCGCACTTCGCGCGACCACGACGGGCCCTTCAGCATCACGAGATCCTTGTGGCTGTGGCGCACCTTGCGCAAGAGACGCACATTCTCACGCACGGACGAAACGGCGCGCACGAGCACGACGTCGTAGTTGTTGCGCGCCAAGTGTTCTTCGGCTCGCGCCCACACCGCGCTCGCATTTTTCACGGCCAGCGTGTCGATCGAGGACTGCATGAAAGTCACGCGTTTCTGCGTCGAATCGAGCAGTGTGACCTTGGCGTCCTTCTCGGCGATCGCGACGGGCAACCCCGGAAACCCGGCACCCGAACCGAGGTCGAGCACGCGCTTGCCGTACAGCGGCAAGAGCCTCGTCAGCCGCCATGAATCGAGGTAGTGCTTCGCCGCGACCTCCTTCGGATCGACGACGGCCGTCAGATTCACGTGCCGATTGTGCTCCAACAACAGCTGTGCGTGGCGCGCGTACAGATCCAGGATCGCATCCTGGATTTCTTCTCCGGCGAAAGCCCACGCCAGGGCCGCGCGCAATTCGTCCAATGGCGGAACGGGCGTGTCGGGCCGCCCGGCCAGGTCTTCGGCCTCGGCTGCCTCCGTGGCGGCGGACTCCTCGGCCAACGTCTTTTTCGCACCGTGTTTCGGCGCGCGCGCGGGTTTCGGACCCTCTTCTTCCGGCGGATCCTTCGGGAGGCTCATGCGGGCACTCTGGGTGAGAACTGTCGGTGAGAGCAGAGACGTGAGCAGTGTCGTTGGTCGGCGGCAGGCGATTGGCAGGGGAGCAGGGATTCGAACCCTGAACCTACTGATTTGGAATCAGTCGCTCTAACCGTTGGAGCTACTCCCCTTCTCGATTGCGAGGGGCAGGGAGGGTACCCGCGCACTCGAACGCGGACAAGCACGCTGCGGCCGGAGCCGCTCATTCTGTAGAGTCGTGCGCACTCCATGCCTCGCCCCGCCGATCGCGCCCATCCAGTCACCCACTCCCCGCGCACCATCTCCGCCGCCTCGATTCCGATCGAGATGCTCGACCAGGACGCGCTGCGCGTCGTCGCGCGCCTCGAGCGCGAAGGTCACCAGGCCTACCTCGTCGGCGGTTGTGTGCGCGATCTCTTGATCGGACGCACGCCGAAGGATTTCGACGTCGCGACCGACGCGCATCCGCGTCAGATCAAACGCATGTTCCGCAACGGTCGGATCATCGGACGGCGCTTCAAGCTCGTCCACATCCACTACGGCGATCACATCATCGAGACGGCGACGTTCCGTAGCGATCCCTTCCCCCGCGACAGCGAAATCGACGCGGGCGAAACCGAGGCCGAAGGCGCGCGGCGCTTGGACGATCTCTTGATCGTCGAGGACAATGAATTCGGTACAGCGGAAGAGGACGCGCGCCGGCGCGATTTCACGGTCAATGCGCTGTTCCTCGATCCGACGAAGCGCACGGTCATCGACTACGTCGGCGGGCTCGAGGATCTCGAGCACGCCGTCCTGCGCACGATCGGCGATCCGAGTGTTCGTCTCGCCGAAGATCCGGTGCGCATCCTGCGCGCCGTGAAATTCGCCACGCGTCTGGGCTTCCGCATCGACGAGAAAACCTGGGCCGCGATGTGCGCGATCGCGCCGCGATTGTCGCGTTCGGCGCCGCCGCGCGTGCTCGAAGAAATCCTGCGCCTGATGCGCTCGGGCGTCGCGCTCGGATCGTTCCGCATGTTGCGCGCGTGCGGAGCGTTGGCTGTGATCCTGCCCGCGATCGATCGCTACTTGGGGCCGAAGGACGACTCGGTCGCGCAGACACGAGCCGAAGGATTCTGGCGCTTGCTCGAAGCGCTCGACGCCGACGTGCACCAAGGCTTCGTGCCTTCGACATCGGTGTGCATCGCGCTCCTCTATTTGCGCATCATCGAGCGCGAAGCCGATCCTGCGACGCGCGAGCTGCGCGGACCGGCACCGGATCTCGTGACGGTGACGGCGGAAGTGCTCATTCCCGTCGGACTGCAGACGCGCCTGCCGCGTCGTGAGACCGCGCGCGCGCGCAAGATCATCTTGCTTCAGCGGCGCTTCGTGCAGAGCTCGACGAAGCGCTTCCGTCCGATCGCGTTCTTGAAGAGCGACGAATTCCTCGACGCGCTCGAACTGTTCCGCTTGCGCATCGCGGCCCGCGGTCAGGGCTGGGACATCTACGAGGGTTGGAAGGAGCGCCATCGACTGGCACAGGCGCTGCCCGTCGCCGAGGTCGAAGCCGAACGTGCACCGCGGCGTCGTCGGCGACGCAAGAAGACCGACTCGAGTGGACCCGGTCCTGCGAGCGCCGATTGACGCATCGGCCACTCTCCCCCCACTAGGAAATTGCTTTCCAACTCCGCCCCCGAACGCAGGCAGGGGTAGATTTCGGTGGTTCGGAGAAGTCCCCGGTCCTTCCGGGTGCGCCGACAGAATCTCAGTGAGCCCCTAGGGAACCAGGTGCGCTGCCGGTTGCGGTACCGGCGGTGCGCGAGAAGCCTGGGTGAGGTCTGTGTCCGGTGTGCCCGCGCGGGGAAGGAACGTGGATTTCGGCCAGGCAACTGGACGAGCCTGCTGGTCGGGTCCGAGGGGCCAAATCTCTCGGACGACGATCGGTCTTGCCACCCCCCGGGGCGCGTCTCTTGATCGAGGCGCGCTCCGGCCTTTTCTGGACGACGAATCGGCTGCGCAGAAAGGTTGCGCGAGAAGCACGCTGCGCGCATCCTCAGCGCTCGCGTGTTCACGTCCGTTTTCTTCATGCTCGCCCTGACGAGCCCACCGCATACGAGCCCAGCTCAGTCGATCGCATCGCCGCCGATCGCATCGCCGGCGAGCGCTTTGCCGGCGAATGACGCGCTGCCGAACCCAGCAGTCACCAACTCGAGCCCGCTCGCCGAGTCCGCGGAGTCACGAGCCGCGCGCGCTGCCGCCGATGCCACAGCCAAAGCAGCCTTCAGCGCGCTTTCGCCCTCACTGAAGCGCGACGTCGTCGATCTCTTGGCGCTCAACCTCGAGCATTCGGGCACCTTTCAAGCGGCGCTGATCACGTGGGTCAAGAAGCGCCAGGATCGCGATCCCGCCTCATGGTCGGAAGCGACCCGGGCGGACTGGTTCGATCCTGCGACTCTCGCGCCGGAGCAACCGACCGCACGGCACTGGTTGGATCCCGAATCCGACGCTGCCAAGCGTGCGCAGCGCACTCTGCTCGCGCGACAGACGCCGCGCGCTTGGCGCCAAGCTTTCCGCTACGACTACGCGAGTGGCGAACTCGTGCGCGTGAAATTCGCCGACGAAACGGCGCGCGTGTTCGAGAACGCGCTCGCCGGTTTCGCACCCGAACTCGATCTCGTCGAAGCGTCGATCGAGCGCGATCTCGACGACCGCTCGTTCGCGAAGGAAGCCGCGGCGTTCGCGCATGCGTATACCGATCGCATCGGCGGCGCGTACCCCGGCATCACGCTGTACGACGCGTACGCCTCCGGCACCGAGTTCGAGATGCCCGACATCGACGTGCTCGGAATCTTGCACGCGCTCTTCGATGACGCCGATCGCTGGCACGCGCCGATCCCCGCGACCGCGCATCCCGTCATCTATCCGCGGCTCACCGAACGGTTCACGCCTTACCATCGACATCGCTCGCTGCGCAATGCGATCGCGCGCACGTTCGCCGTCGGCGACGCGGTGCTCGACGACGGCTTCGGGGGCTTGCTCGACAACTTTCATGCGCTGTGGGAGGACTGTCGAACGACGCCCGAGAAGTTGCGTGCACGTCTGCCGCAACCGGCGGAGCGCGACGTGTTCCTCGAAGCTTGGGTCGCGCGCTGCAAAGGCCCTGATTCGCCGTACCGCGCTGGACAGAGACGTCGCGCAACGCTCGCCTCCGAAGCTCTATTCGTGCGCTCGTCGGTGTTCGACGCCATGCGCGAGCTCGGCGTGCTCTCGGACGAGACGAAAAAGAAATGACGGGGCTGGACGCCGATTCGTCCATGCCACGCTGCTCCACCCCAACCGAATCGAAGAATTCTCCATGAAACAAAGTGAAATGCAGAAGGTCGCGCTCGCTCTGGTCGCACCGAAAAAAGGCATCCTCGCCGCCGACGAGAGCACGGGCACGATCGACAAGCGCTTCAAGTCGATCGACGTGCCGAACGTCGAAGAGAATCGTCGCAACTACCGCGACATGCTCTTCACGACGAAGGGTTTCGGCGAATACATCAGCGGCGTGATCCTCTTCGAGGAGACGATTCGTCAGAAGGGTCGCGACGGCAAGGCGTTCACGAAGATCTTGGAAGCGCATGGCTCGATCCCCGGCATCAAGGTCGACACGGGCGCGATCGCGATGACGGGTGCGCCGAACGAGAAAGTCACGCAAGGTCTCGACGGCTTGCGCGAACGTCTGAAGGAGTACTACGGGCTGGGTGCGCGCTTCGCGAAGTGGCGCGCCGTCATCACGATCGGCGACGGGATGCCGACGCTCGCGAACATCCGCGAGAACGCGCGCTTGCTCGCGAACTATGCGGCGTTGTGCCAAGAGCAGAACATCGTGCCGATCGTCGAGCCCGAAGTGTTGATGGATGCCGACAACACGATCGAGCGCTGTCTCGCCGTGACGACGCAGACTTTGCACGAGACCTTCGCTGCGCTCTACGACCACTGTGTCGTGCTCGAAGAGATGCTCTTGAAGCCGAACATGGTCGTGGCCGGCAAGCTGTGCAAGAAACAGGCGTCGATCGACGAAGTTGCCGACATGACGCTCCAGTGTTTCCGTCACACTGTTCCCGCTGCGGTGCCGGGCATCGTGTTCCTGTCGGGCGGCCAAACGAGTTCGCTGGCGACCGCGCACTTGAACGCGATGAACGCGAAGGGTCCGCAACCGTGGCAATTGTCCTTCAGCTACGGGCGGGCGCTGCAAGACGAAGCGCTCAAGGCCTGGAAGGGCCAAGACAAGCTGCTCGCCGCCGGCCAGAAAGCCTTCTATTCACGCGCCAAACTCAACGGGGCCGCGCGCGACGGCAAGTACTCGGAGAAGCTGGAGAAGGAACTGACGACGGTGTGACGGCCCTTCACGAAGCTGCGTCGCGAGCGGCGAGTTCCGCCGTCGCGAACGCGGCTTGGAAGTTCAATCCGCCGATCGGTCCCGTGAGATCGAGAATCTCGCCACAGACGTAGAGTCCCGCGTGACCGCGCACGCGCATCGTGCCTGGGTCGACATGGCTCAGCGCGAGTCCGCCAGCGGTCACTTCCGCGAGATCGAAACCGAGCGTGCCGTCGATGGGCACGCTCAGTCCTTTCAGCGTCTCGACGAGCGCATGTCGCGCCTGCTTGTCGAGTTGATTCGGCCGCGGATCGACCTCGCGTCCGAGTCCGGCTTGGCGCGTCACGGCGAAGAGCAGTCGCTTCGGCAGATCGATCGGCAGGACGCGGGACAACAGCGGCGCACCCGCGCGACCGGCTGCATCGATGAGCAAATCGCGCAACCGCTCGCGCGACAGGTCGGGCACGAGGTCGAGCTCGATCGTGAACTTCGGAAGTGCTTGCTTACGGCGCAGCGCATGCGCGTGCGCACGCGCGACCGGCTCCGACAAATCCATCGTGCCGGGGCCTGACAAACCCTTGTGCGTGAACAAGACCGGGCGTCGGCGCCGACCCAGAACGGCGCGGTTTTCGGCCAGAATTCGTGCCTCCGCGTCCTGTACGGCGATGCCCGACAACTCGTGCACCCACGCCGCGGAACTCGCGAGCGGCACGAGCGCCGGCACCGGGTCGACGATGGGCAGACCGAGGCGCGCGAGCCACGCGTATCCATCCCCCGTCGTGCCCGACTTCGGATAGCTCATCCCGCCCGGACACACGATCAGGCGCGCGAAACGATCGACGCTCCCGTTCGAATGCACGACGCGCCACGCGTCTCCATCGCGCTCGAGCGTCTCGATCGCCGCATCGAACACGATCCGCGCGCCGCTCGCGCGCACTTCGTTTTCCAACGCGTCGCGCACGTCGCGCGCGCGACCGCTCGTCGGGAAGATCTTCTCGAGCGGAGCCTCTTCCGTCGGCACGCCCCACTCTTCGAATCGCGCGCGCACGTCTTGCGGCGAGAGTGCACGCAACGCGGGGGCGAGAAATCGAGCTCCGGCCGTGCCGAAGAGCGCGCCCGCATGTTTCGCATCGAGCGTCGTCGTCAAGTTGCAGCGCGTGCCGCCCGACGCGAGCACCTTCGTGCCGAGGCGCGGCGTCTTCTCGAGCAGAGTCACGGATCTGCCGGCGCGTGCCGCGACTGCGGCCGCCCACGAGCCCGCTGCGCCGGCGCCGATGACTCCGATTGCGCTCGTGAGATCGTTCAAAGTGCGCGCATGGTGGAGGACGGCGCACGCGGATGGAAGAATGAGCGCAGACCATGTCCGTCCTCACGCTTCTCTCGGCTCTGTGGATCGGCGTCCTGGCCGGCGGACAACACGCGCTCACCGGACCGGATCACTTCGCGGGCGTGGCACCGTTCGCCGCGACGTCAGGCAAGCGCGCGTGGCGCGTCGGACTCGTGTGGGGACTGGGGCACGCCAGCGGAGCTCTCGCTGCCGCCGCCATCGCTTTGGTGTTGCGCGCGTGGATCCCCGGCGCGGAAGAGCACGTCTCGAGCGTCTCCGATCGGATCGTCGGCATCCTGATGTGCGTGCTCGGAGCGCTCGGCTTGCGCGCTGCCGTGCGCGCTCACGAGCACGTGCACGCGCCGACGACATCGCCCTATTTCCTCGGTCTTTTCCATGGAGCGGGCGGACTCGCGCACCTCTTCGCCGTGCTGCCGGCGCTGGGACTGCCGGGACTGTTGTTGCCGACCACATACCTGACTGGGTACGCGGTCGGGAGCCTCGCGTGCGTCACCGCGTTCGCCGCGGGATTCGCACGTCTCGCACCCGAGTCGAGTCCGATCGCGCGTCGGCGCTTGCTCGTCGTCGCGAGCAGCGCCAGCATCGCGGTCGGCCTGTTCTGGATCGTGCGTCCGGCTTGAGCCTCAACCGCCGGAGAGCGAATCCTCGTAGCTCTCGGAATCGTCGCCCAGTCCCGCTTCGTCCGGCGGCAACTCGTCGTCTAGGCAGGACAAATAACCGTGCGGCAGTGCGACTTGATGTTGGCGACCGGTCTTGCCGCGCGGCGCACGCAGAGCGCTCATGGGGAACGCTTCGTCCAGGTCGAGCGTCGCGAGCGCCGATAGCATCGCCTCGATCGACGTGACGCGCACGAGTGCCTCGCGCACGACCGAACTGCCGCGGAAGCCCTTCGTGTACCACGCGCACCACTTGCGCATCTGGCGCATGCCGACCTCGTCGCCGAAGAAAGCGCACAAGCGCCGCGCGTGGTCCTCCATGATCGCGACGATCGCGCGCAAGCTCGGAGGCGCTGCCGGTTCGCGTCCCGCGAAGACGTCGGCGAGCTCGCGGAAGAGCCACGGACGTCCCAGACATCCGCGACCGACGATCACGCCGTCGCAACCGGTCGTGCGCATCATGCGCAGCGCGTCGAACGCTTCCCAAATGTCGCCGTTGCCGAGCACGGGTACGGACACGGCGCGCTTCAGTTCACCGATCGCGTTCCAATCCGCTTCGCCCGCGTACAAGTCGGCCGCCGTGCGTGCGTGCAAACCGATCGCAGCAGCACCTTCGCTCTCGGCGATGCGCCCGGATTCGACGTAGGTGAGCAGCGTCTCGTCGATGCCCTTGCGCATCTTGATCGTGAACGGGACGGCTCCCGAGCCCTTGACGCCCGCCGCCACGATCTTCGCGAACAGCTTCTTTTTCAGCGGAATCGCGCTGCCGCCGCCGTGGCGCGTCACCTTCGGCACGGGGCAACCGAAGTTCATGTCGAGGTGATCGACGCCGGCATCGACGAGCGAGCGCGCCATCTCTTCGACGTCATTCGGATCGGTCGCGTAGATCTGCACCGACCGCGGTTTTTCGTCCGTGTTCGACGAAGCGAGCAAGCGCGTCAGCCGATGTCCGTTCAAGTAGCCGCGCGCCGAGATCATCTCGGACACGTACAAGCCGGCGCCGAACTCGCGGCACAAACTGCGGAACGGATAGTTCGTCACGCCGGCCATCGGCGCGAGCACGACGGGCGGATCGACGACGAGCGCGCCGATCGCGAGCGGCGCGAACTCAGCCACAGCGGCGAGCGGCACGTTTCGATTCAACGCGCTGACGAACGGGCGCACGGCGCTCGTCACTTCGGCGCGTCCTTCGTTCCGCCGGCAGGAATCGCCCTCGGCGCCGCATCACGTTTCGACATCGGCATCGGCAAGCCTTTGCCGTCGACGATTTTGGTTTCGAGCGGCAGCGTCTGCACGATGCCGTTCCCGACTTGACGCTTCAGCTCGCGAATGGCGCCGACGTCGTCGTACGCGACGCGCATGTCGGCTGGCGTGCGCACGACGTGCAGAGCGTTCTTGTCGAGCTGCATCTGCCACAACACCATCGCGGGCTCCAAGTCGTCGAAGGCGAGCACTTTGAATTCGCCGGGAGCCTTGTGGTAGCCCATGACCATCACACCCGTGACGGAGCCGCAGTCGACGAACGCGAATCGATCCGAAACGTTGTCCGTTCCGATGAAGCGATCGTTCAAGCGCCGCTCGATCGCCATTTTGCCGGCGACGAGGGTCCCGTGGACGGCGACGACCGTAGGGCCGCTCGTTACCTTGACGTCGAACTCGACCAGATCGCCGTTCTGAATCGTCTGCTGCACGACCGTCTCCGTGCCGTACACCGTCGCTTCGCCGGGCACGACCACGCGCCCGCTGTACGTCAACGCGCCGTCGTAACGACGCACCACGGCGTATTTCTCGGCCGAAATGCGCGCTCCGATGCCGCGTGTCTCGACGGCGCCTGTCATGACGACGTCACCGGTCGGAAGCTCGGGTTCGGCGACGACGATCGGCTTCGAAAGCGTCTCGCGCACGCGCGCTTGCGTCGCGGCGACAGCTTCGAGTCGTTGGTCGAGTTGCGCGCGCGTCAGGATTCTGCCGCGCAACACGACGGCCGCCGGCTTGTACAGATGGCCGATGTCCTCGAGCGGATTCGACGCAGTGACGACGAGGTCGCCGACTTTGCCGACTTTGATCGTGCCGCGCTTCGTCGCGCCGATGACGTCGGCGGCACCTTGGGTCGCCAGGCGCACGATCTCGGGCGTGCTGAATCCGGCGCGACGCAACAGCGACAGTTCGTCGAGCAACGACGTGCCCGGAAACAGCCACGCGTTCGGCGAACCGCTGCCGGGAACGATGCGACAGCCGTGCGCGGCGAGCGCTTCGACGAGTGCGCCCTGCGTCGCGACGACCTTCGCGCCGGTTTCGAGTAGTTCCCTCGTGACGAGCTTCTCACGCATGACGAGATCCTGCTGCCACGTGCTCGTGTAGTAAGGCGACAAGTACGAAAGCAGCGCGTCCGATTCGTTCGGCTTCAACAAGCGCTTCGCGTACACCGCCAGCGTCGGCGTGACGGCGAGTCGTTTTTCGCCGGCCTGTTTCGCGACGCGCTCGATCATTTCCGGCGTCAGCGCATCCCAACTCGTGCCCGTCGGCAAGAAAGCGTCGAGGTGGAACACGCCGTCTTGACCGGCCTCGAGCAGCGCTTCGAACGAGCCGCCTTTGGGCAGCGAACCCCACACCTGCCGGTTGCTCCCGTGCGCGAGCGCGATCACTTTCTTCCACGGCTCGAGCGTCAGATTTTTTTGGAACGCGAGGTAGTCGACACCGTCCTCGAACATGAGCGGCAGCTTGTTTTCCGCGTCCACAGCCGTGTCGATCAAAACGACCGAGCGCGTCACCGGCGGCGAACCGTCGATCACGGCGCCCGCGCAGAAAATCCACGGCCCCGGCGAGCGATCGCGCGCGTTGCGATCCGTCTCGGCGAGGATGCGCGCGTGCTCGTTGCCGGCGTCGCGCACGAGCGTCACGCCGGCCGACACGTACAGCGCGTCGTGATCGGGATCGAGGTTCACGAATCCGTCGACGAGGCCCGGGATCACGTGCTTGCCCGTTGCGTCGAACGTGGCGGATCCAGCAGGGATCGTGACGTTCTCACCCACGGCGGTGATGTAGGAATTCTCGATCAGGATGGTCCCGACGAACGGTTTCTGATCGAGCTCGAGCGTGTGGATCGTTCCGCCGCTGATAGCGACGGTCTGCAACAAGAGGGTCGGGATGAACATGCGGGCGTCTTCTGGGTACGGGCTGGGTCCAGCGCAGTCTACGCACCGTGAGCGCGATGGTTGACGCGGGAATTTTTCGAGTGAATCGAGCGCGGATGCCGTCCCGAGCGCCCGCGCCGCTATCCTCTTCGCCCCCATGACCGACGTGATGCCCCTCGTGCGCCTCTCGACCGACCTCGTTTCGGCCGGCCCGTGGATCTTCGGCCGCCAAGTCGCCGACGATCGCGATCGACCCGACGACGGCGCGCTGGTCGAGGTCTACGACGGGTCGGACCGCTTCATCGGTCACGGCTTGTACAACCGCCGCTCGGACATCCGCGTGCGCCTGCTCTCACGCGGCAAGAAGAGCGAGCTGCGCAACGTCCGCGACTACTTGTTGCGCACGCTTTCCGCGGCCGACCGGTTGCGCCGCAAGACGTTGAAGCTCGAGTCGGTGACCGACGCCTACCGCATCGCTCACGCGGAAGGCGACGACCTCCCGGGATTGATCGTCGATCGGCTCGGGTCGGTGCTCGTGTGCGAACACCATGCGCTCGGTTTCTGGAACATGCGCCGCGACGTCGAGTGGGCGCTGAACCAGCTCTATCCCGGCTTCGAAATCGTGCACCGCGTGCCGACGAGTGCTGCGAAAGCCGAAGGCTTCGAGCCCAACGAAGCGCCGCGCGACGTCGGTATCGTGCACGTCACCGAGAACGAAGTGGTGATCCCGGTCAAGCCCGGCGTCGGGCACAAGACCGGCTACTTTTGCGATCAACGCGACAACCGACTGAAGATCGCGCAACTCGCGCTCGGCGCGGACGTGCTCGACATGTGCACGAACACCGGCGGTTTCGCGCTGCAATGCAAACGACTCGGGGCACGTTCCGTGCGCGCCGTCGACTTGGACGAGGTCGTGCTCGAGCGCGCCAAGGAAGCGGCCAAGATCAACCGCCTCGACATCGAGTTCCTGCACGCCGACGGCTTCAACGTGTTCCGCTCGGTCAAGGCCGCGCGCGAAAAGCCGAACTTGATCATCCTCGATCCGCACAAGCTCATCCGCGGTCGAGCGGACGACGAGGAGGGTATTCGGCGTTACCACGACTGGAACACGCTCGCGCTCGAAGCGGTTCGTCCGGGCGGCATCGTGGCCACGTTTTCGTGCTCGGGCGCGCTCGAATTGCCCGCCTTCCTCGGAATCCTCTTCCAGTCGGCGCGGCGGGCGGGACGCGAGATCCGGTTGCTCGAAACCCTCGGGGCCGGTCCGGATCACCCGCAGAGGCCCGACTTCAGCCGCTCGCGTTACCTGAAGGGTGCCGTGCTCGCCGTCGACTGAATGCACGATGCTGGAACAGAGGGCGTCATTTGTGCATGCTACGCGCCTCTAGGTCACGCCCTCGCGACGAGCCTGCACGCTCCGCGAGGGCGCGTCCGTACGAGAAGAAGTGATTTTCCGCCAGTGAAAACGAGCCCTTCCATGAGCCTCATCCAATCCGTCGCGCAAGAAGACTGGCAAGAGTTCGACGATTCCTGGAGCGAGATCATGCTCTCGGAGGGCCCGATCGACGACGTCCTCGCCGCGTTGCGAGTCGTCGCCGAGAAAAAGCGGATGCCGCGCTGCATCCCGCAAGTGCGCCAGCACGCCGAGATCCTGGGCAAAGCCGGTCGTGATTCCGATGCAGCGCGTCTGCTCGGTCAGGCGGTCGCGTCGGGCAGTGGTGCGGGCGAACTCTCCGGCGTCTTGTTCGAGCATGCCGAAAAAGCGTGGGGCAAGAAGCCCTACTGGAGCAAGTACTCCGAGATTGCCGGCATGCGCGCCGACAGTCCCGATGCGCGTCGCGCGTGGGTTTCGTTCGAGCGGTTGCTGGGCTTCGACACGGGCAAGCTCGTGTTCCACCCGGGCGGTTGGGGCGCCGGCGAGATCACCGATCTCGCGATGGACACGCTCGAGATGGCCGTGAAATTCCAGTCGGGCAAGAAGGATCGCTTTCCGCTGCAGGCGGCCGTCGAGATCTTCGAGCCGCTGCCTGAAGAGGATTTGCGCGCCATCCATTTCCGCGGGCCGGACAACCTGAAGAAGTTGATGAAGGAGGATCCGCTCAAAGTGCTGCGCGCGATCCTCTCGCGTCACAACGGCCGTGTGTCGACGGTCGGCATCAAGAACGCGCTCATGCAAGTCGGCATCGAGGGCGGTTCGTGGTCGGCGTGGTGGCGCAAGACGCGCAAGCTGGCCGAGAACAGCGAGTGGTTCAAAGTCACGGGCACGCCCTCGAAGGGCGACGTGATGCTGTTGCGTGCAGCGACGGACCCCGTCGACGACTTGCGCAAGCAGCTCGCGAATTTCACGACGCTCTCGGAGCTCTTGGCGCGCATCAAGAATCAACTGGTGTCGAAGCCCGAAGAGCCGTTGCGCGAGATGATGCTCGAAGTGCTCGAGCAGAAAACCGGCGGCGCATCCGATCCGGGTCCGGTGCGCCTCGCTGCGTGGATGCTCTTGCGCGAAGAGCGCGACGTCACGCCTGAGCCGCTCTTGACCGTGCTGCGCAACGCTTCGGCCGAGACTCCGCCGGCCGATCCGAACAAGCCGCCGGTCATGTGGGCTTTGTTCCAGTCGCTGACCGGAACGCGTGAGCAAGAACGCTGCGTCGGCTTGCTGCAAGAAGTACTCGGCGAAGCCTGGGTCGAAGACGCGCTGACGAACTTGCATCACGCACCGGGCGGGATGACGCGCCCTCTCGTCGATGCGCTGCTCGCGGCCGGGAAAAAGGCTGAGCTGGGCACGATCTACAACGAACTCTTGAGCCGGCCGCTGCGTGCACCGGAAGTGTTGATCGCGCTCGCACGCCATGGTGAAGCGCACAAGCTGGTGGGCAAATTGCCGAGCGATCTGGCTCGCGCGCAAGCGTTGCTCTCGCTCGCGACCAACCTGCACGTCAACCGTCGTGGTGACGCGAACTCTGCGCGTGCGCAGACGAAGCTCACCGAGCTGCTCACGAAGGGCAAAGATCCCCTCGTGCGGCGCCTGCTCGCAAACGTCGACGGCGACGCGATGCTGTCGGTGCAGCGCATGATCCAGCGCGGTGTCGACGAAGAACTCGACGCGGTCGTGACCGACATCGTCATGCGGATGGCGCCGACGGCAGGTCGACCGGGTCTGCAGTTCTGGGAGAACGACCGCATTTTCACGACGAAATTCGGCCTCGAAAAACGCAGCCAAGAATTCAAAGAACTGCGCGAGGTCAAGATTCCTGCGAACCAGGACGCGATCGGTCGCGCGGCAGCGATGGGCGATCTTTCCGAGAATGCCGAGTGGGAAGCGGCGATCGAAGAGCAACGCACGTTGACGGGTCGCGCGATGGAGATGCAGACCGAGCTCTCCAAGGTCGAACTGATCGAGAATGCGATCCTGCCGGAGGACATGGCGTGCCCGGGCACGGTCGTGCGCTACAAGGATGCGGGCAAGAGCCGCGAGCAAGAGATCGTGATCCTTGGTCCGTGGGATACGGACTTGGCCGAGAATGTCGTGAGCTATCGGGCGCCTTTGGCCGCAGGATTGTTGGGCAAGCGGCCGGGCGAGAAGGCCAAGATCACGCTGCCGAGTGGAACGTTGGATGTCGAAGTGATTGCGACTAAGCCGTTCACGTTGGATCATTGAGCGGGCTTGGTGCTGCGGCGGTTACTCGAGCGAACACGTCCATGGGATGGAGGTGTTCGCTTGGATGTGGGTGAGGGATCGTCTGGAACGACGGCTGTATTCGGGGACTGGGGCACGCTCGGTCGACACGCTCAGCTGTAGTCGGAATTGACGTTTCGAGTCCGGCAGGGAGCGGCACTTGGTCGCGGGGCGAGCACACTTGGTCGCGGGGCGAGC
>JAWXBU010000136.1:0-4878 GCA_034440255.1 Planctomycetota bacterium
CCCATGCCTCTTCCGCAAATACGAACTAGCAATCCCCAACGCCGCCCGATGCTTCGCGACACTCCTCCGCGACAACTCAATCCCCTTCCCCCTCAACACCTCCACAGCATCCTCATCCGAAATCGGCGCCCTAGCATCCTCCCCCTCGAACAACTCACGCACGACCACCCTTACATCCTCAATCACCGTCCCCTCACCCCCACCCGCCGCCGCCTGGAAAAAGCGCCTCAACAGCACACATCCAAACGGCGTTTCGACGTACTTATCCGCCACCGCGCGACTCACCGTCGACAACGACAACCCCAACTCTTCCGCCACCGTCGTGAGCGACAACGGCGTCAACCTTCCATCCCCATGCTCGAGGAACGCGCGCTGGTGATGACAGGCACTCCGCGCCACCCGCAACAACGTCGCCCTCCGATCATCCAGCGCCGCCACCAACCACCGCGCCTCCTCGACCTTCCCGCGCAACCACGCCCTCACCTCGCGCGGCTCGGACTTGTCCGCTGCAGTGCGAACCACAACCGGATCGAGCGACACCTTCGGCAAGCTCGAGCGCTCGACGCGCACGTCGAACCCTGCATCCGTGCGTTCGACGACGACATCCGGATGAATCACTTGCGCAGCACTCGAGGCGAGTGATCGACCCGGACACGGATCCAACGTCGACAGTCCTGCGATCACTTCATCCAGCTTGCGCGCATCGATCCCGAGAGCCTTTGCGACGGCCGGGCGCTTGTTGCGCGACAGATCGTCGAGGAATTCTTCGATGACACGGCACGAGAGCAGATAGTCGGGATCATTCGTGTCGAGTTGCAACAGCAACGCTTCGATCGCGTTCCGTCCGCCGATGCCGCGCGGATCGAGACCTTGCACGCACGCGATCGCGCGCGCGAGCAAGTCGTGACTCGGCTCGAGTCCGGCCGCGTGCGCCAACCCCAACAGTTCGGCGTCGGTCGCAGAAAGCCAGCCGTTTTCGTCGAGACACGTGACCATGAACCGCGCCCAAGCTCCCAGTTCTCCAGTCAGATCGAGCAGCGCCACTTGCTCGAGCGCGCGCTCAGCCGTCGTCTTGTCGCGCTCACGGATCCCATCGAGTACTTCGTCGCGTCGCTCCAGTGCTTCGCGGGCGACACTCTTCGGTCGCCAATCGGTTTCGTCGCGCCGACGCGGTTCTTCGCCGGCTTCCTCGACGAGCAAAGCCTCGTTTTCGAGCGCTTTTTCAGCCAAGAACGCTGTCAGCTCGAGCGCAGGCAACGCCAGCATCTCGAGTCCCTGCAGCATCCGCGGCTGCATGACCATGCGCTGTTCTGCGCGCTGCGTCTGCGCCGGTCGAACGTCGTAGCGAGCCATCTCGACCAGGGATATCGGCTGCTCCCCAATGATCCGTGGAGAAGGATTTTCCGACTCGGGCCCGCGATTCCCGCGTCCGGGGTGAGCGAACGCCTGGACGTCACCGCCGACAGTTCGTCGCCGCGTGCCGTACGCGATTCAGCCGGGCTTCTTTTTGCCGCGCACCGCCCGACGATCGGCGAGCGCGTCTTCCAGAACGCCCTTGTGCATGTACTCGATCGCGCCACCGGCCGGGAGCCCGCGCGCGAGCCGCGTCGTCACGAGTCCCGGCTTCCCGACCGATTCCACGGCTTCGAGCACGAGCAGCGCCGTCGCTTCGCCTTCCGAATCGGGATCGGTGCCGAGGATGACTTCGCGCACGTCTGCACCGCGTACGCGCTCGATCAACTTCGCGAGCGTCAAGTGGCGTTCTTCCGTGCCATCGGCCGGATTGAAGGCGCCCATCAGCACGTGGTAGCCGCCTCTGTACGCACCTGAACGCTCGATCGCAGCGACATGGCGCGGCTCTTCGACGACGCAAATCACGGACGCGTCGCGCGTCGTGTCGGAACAGATCGCACACGGATCAGCCTCGGCGACGTTGCAGCAGCGACCGCAGCGCTTCGTCAGCGCGAGCGCGCGCTCGATCGCACGCGCCACGTCGCGCGTTGTCGGATCGCGCAATACGTGGAACGCCATGCGCTCCGCGCTACGCCGGCCGACGCCGGGAAAGCGTTCGAACGCGAGGATCAGAGCTTCGAGCGGTTCGGGGTAGGCCATGGCGCGTGTCTCAGCGCTCGCTCGCAGAACGATCGCATCCGACCGTTCTCGCGCACGGGTAGCGGTTTTGATTCGCGTGATACACGGCGGCTCGTCGACCTAGAAAAGGCCAGGGAGGTTCAATCCGCCGGTGACCTTTTTCATCTTCTCTTCGCGCATTTTGGTCGCGTTCACGAGCGCGTCGCGCACGGCGGCGAGCACGGTCTCTTCGATCATCGAGACGTCGCCGCTCGAGACGAGGTCGGGACGAACATGCACTTTTTGAATCATGCCATCGGCTGTCGCTTCGACGCGCACGACTCCGCCGCCAGCGCTCCCCTCGACGCGCGTGCGCGCCAATTCTTCGCGCACTCGGTCGAGTTCGCGCTGCATCTGTTGCGCCTGCTTCAGCAGGTTGCCCATTTCGCCGAACGTGCCGCTCATCGCTCTTCTATCCTTCGTCCTCGATGCGACCGTCGAACATCTCGGCGATCTTCTTCGTGTACGGATCCTTGTGAGCGCGCACGGCCGATTGGTCCTCGAACACGACTTGGACGGTAGACCCGACGGCGCGCGAGAACGCACTCGCGGCGATCTTCTGATTGCGCGCGTCGACGACGAGTGCGCGTTCACCGTCTCGCAAGTTCGCGAGCTGCACGAGCGCGCGACCATTCGCGAAATCGGCCAGCTTTCCGCGCGTTCGCAATGCGTCGGCGAGCGTGCTCGAAGATTCGGCGAGCACGGCGAGGAAGCGCGACCAAGCGTCGCTCGTTCCGCCGATCAGAGGACGCGGACGATCGGAACTGGTCGGCGACGCAACGGCGCGTGTCGCATCCAGCGGCGCCGGCTCCACGCGCGCAACTTCGTTTTTCGACGGTGAAACGCGCTCGAAACCGCTCGCGCGAGGCACTGGCTGCAACACGCCCCGCTCCTCGATCGTGCTCGTCGGGCGACTGGACGTCGGGACGGTCGTGATGGGTCCGCCGTCCGACGGCGTACTCGCACGAAACGTCGGCACAGACACAGCGGCTGTTGCACTTGGACCCGAGTTCGGCGACTGAGGTGCGGTCGAGCCTGCAACCGCAGGTTGCGCACGCACACCGCTCGCGAGTCGTTGTTCGAGAGCCATCAAGCGCGACGCGATCTCGTCGAGCCCGATCGTCGTTTCTTCGCGGCACAGATCGAGCAACGTCGCTTCGAGGATGGCGCGCGAGTGCGTCGGCAGATTGCGGATGCGCTCGCGCGCTTGGATCAGTTCCTCGAGCCAATTCTGCAAGCGCTCGACGCCGACTGTCTGCGCCCACGCCTTCATCGCTCGAGCGCGATCGGGCGACTCGGCGACGACCGGTGATTCTTCGCCGACGACGAACACGACGAGCGAAACGCGCACGTACTCGAGCAGGGCCGACAAGAACTCGCCCTCCGAGCCTTCCGTGCGCGGGAGGGCCAAAAGCAAGGCCTTTTTGTCGTGCGCGACGATCGCGTGCACGACGCGTTCGAGCTCTTCGACGCCGCCACCTTCGCCCAATCGCGCGACGTCTTCGACCGTCGGCTCTGCGCCGACGAGCGACAACAATTGATCGGCCATCGACAACGCATCGCGCATCCCACCGCGCGCACGACGCGCGATCTCGGCGCTCACACCCTCTTGCGCGCGCACATGTTCGGTCGCGAACACGTGGTCGAGTCGCGCGCGGATCGTCTTTTCGGCGATGGGCGCGAGCTTCAACACTTGGCAGCGCGACAGAATCGTATCGGGCACCTTCTGCGGATCCGTCGTCGCGAAGAGGAACTTCACGTGCGGCGGCGGCTCCTCGAGCGTCTTCAAGAAGGCGTTGAAGGCGCCCTTCGACAGCATGTGCACTTCGTCGATGATGTAGACCTTGTGGCGCGCGCGCATGGGCGCGTACGCAACTTGCTCGCGCAACAAGCGCACGTCGTCGACGCCCGTGTTCGAAGCAGCGTCGATTTCGACGATGTCGATTTCGCTGCCGTCGTCGGCGGCCACACACCGCTCGCACACGCCACACGGATCGGGCGTGGGACCGCGCTCGCAATTCAGAGCTTTGGCGAAGATGCGCGCCGTCGTGGTCTTCCCGGTGCCGCGCGGGCCGCAAAACAGATACGCGTGACCGACACGCCCCTCACTGATCGCACCGCGCAACGTCTGAGCGACGTTCTCCTGTCCGACCATGTCGGCGAAAACCTTCGGTCGGTATTTGCGCGCGAGGACGAGGTAGGTCATGGGCGGGTGAGGTCGAGCACGATTCACTCTAGAAAACACGCTCGAAAATGCCGCGCGCGAAAACCCGCGTGCGCAACTGTGGAGATCGAAGCCGCGCAACGGTCAGCCCTTGCGTGCGTGAGAAAAGACGAGCCCGCGAGTGGGCCCGGGCACCATGCGCATGAAACGGGGCCCTTAGGGCTGCTCCGTTCCCGGCCTGACCCGATTCGTGCCTGTCCCACCGCTCAGGACCGGACCCAATCGCGAGCTCGTCACCGGAGACTCTACCAACCTGCGCCCGTCGGAGAAAGTCGCTGGACGGGCCGCCGCTCGCGCGCCCTCCGAGAAAAAAGATGGCGGAGAGGGAGGGATTCGAACCCTCGTTGCCGTTTCCGACAAACGCGCTTTCCAAGCGCGTACCTTCGGCCGCTCAGACACCTCTCCTTGTACGTGATGCGCGACTAGCCTCCGCCGCCGAGCGCAGCGGGAATGATCCCCCCCGCGCAGGCAGCAAGCTGGCCTCTGCCGCCGAGCGCAGCGGGAATGATCCCCACCGCGAGGGC